>CAUZPL010000006.1:0-150752 GCA_963581585.1 Planctomycetota bacterium | reverse complement strand
CACGCGGAACGGATTCAGGAACTATACCGGGTCGCCTTTTCACGAACGGCCGAAGCCGATGAGATGCAGGTGGCACTGACCTACATTGAATCTCACAAAGATAACATTCCCGCTGCTTACGAAGACATTTTGTGGGCACTGATCAATACAAAGGAGTTTCTGTTTAACCATTAGTGGATTCACAGCATACAATGGAAATTCTTTAGTACGCCGGAATCTGGTCGTTGAGATCTGACGTGGGGTCCGTTTACAGCCTGCTGTCGCGCACCAGGATTAGCGCGAGAAACTTCGGTCACTCAGTGGCCCGCTCCAGATCGGCTTCTTTTCCACCTTTCTTCCTCCGGCAACTCGCCATGACACGACGCCTCCTGACCCCTGCTGTACTCATTGTCATTATCTCTGGCCCGCTGCTACCGGCAGTGACGGCACAGCTGCCGCAGATTCGACTCAGCGCCGTGTATCCTCAGGGGGGTACCGTCGGATCGACCTTCCAGATAGCGGTCACCGAAAGTACCGACATCGACGAACTTTCAGAGATGCTGTTTAGTGATCCGGCAATCACAGCAGTTCAGGCAAAGAATGAAGCTGGAACTGTCATTGCGAACACTTTTGATGTCTCCATCGGTTCTGGTGTCGAACCTGGCTACTACGAAGTTCGTTTGCGTGGTCTGTTTGGTGTCAGCAATCCTCGAACTTTTCGAGTCGACAGCCTGCCGGAAGTCCGCGAAGTCGAACCGAACAACACCACAGACGTGGCGCAGCCTGTAGAGGTCGGTCAGATTATTAACGCCCGTGCAGACGGTGGCGGCGACATCGACATTTACAAAGTTCCGGTTACCGCGGGCCGGACCATTACGATCCGGACAGAGTCAGCGCGCATTGGTTCGCTGATGCAGCCACTGATTCAGGTCATGAACGATGCAGGGCAGCGAATTAAAAAAGCCCGCCGGACACTCGATCAGGAAGCTTCAGTTGTCGTGACCAGTGACAGAGATCAGATCCTGACCGTGAAGATTCACGACGTTATTTACGCAGGCGGACACACTTACCCGTACCGACTCACAATCGACACACGACCGTTGATAGATTTTGTCTGGCCGCCAGTCGTTCCGTCGGGTGCTGAAACAGTTGTAGCGGTATATGGCCGACACTTGCCCGGTGGAGAACTGACCGATCTGAAAATCAACGGTACACCACTCTGGCGAAAGCCACATTTCATCGATGCAATCACTGCAGCAGGCCCGTCTACCGGTTCTGCGGTGGCTGCATCGGCCATCGATACTCAATGGTGGAATGGTATCGATGGAAATATTCTGCGTTTGGCGATATGTCGAGGTGGAGTTCCGATTTACCGTGAATCCGACCCCATCACAGACGACGGCAGCCAGCTGACCGGCCCGTTTACCGTTGCCGGTCATTTTCCACTGCGCGGACAGGACATTACAATTCGTTTCTTCGCGCAAAAAGACGAAATCCGGCACATCGAAGTACTGTCTCATCGTCTTGGCGTTCCCGTAAATTCTATTCTGCACATCGAACAGGTCACCACCGCAGATGACGGATCGGAAACAATCAAGCTGCTGGCCACCGAAGTAGACGGTCGTCAGAACCCGGGCGGCAATCAGCTCCCCACAGTAACCAGCGATGCGGCCTATCGACTGACTGCTCCGGCCGAAGGCATTTACCAGTTGCGAATTCGAGACCGTTATGCAGGAACCAGAGTGCGACCCGATCGATTCTTCGTCGTTGATGTACATGCCCCGGAGCCGGATTTTGAGCTGATTGCTTTCGAATCCATTGCCTCGGCGGATGGAACCGCACCTGTAACGACCGGAGCGGTCAGTATTCGGCGCGGAGGCCATTATGAGATTCCGGTCTACGTCATTCGTGAAGATGGTCACGATTCGGCCATCACAGTGACGGCCAAGGATTTGCCACAGGGCGTTACGTGTGCTCTAACCACCATAGCTGCTGGTAAACCCGGCACAAAACTCTTGCTGCAGGCCGCGGATGATGCTCCGGAGGCGACACTGCCGATTCGAATCACCGGAACTGCAGGCAACCTTCAGAAAGAAGCCCATGTAGCAACGCTGTTATCCAACGGGATCAATGGCCTGCCACGAACGGCTCGTCTGACTCACGCGTTACTGCTCAACGTAATGAAGGATTCGCAGCCGTTTACAGTCAAATTTGGACTCACTGAAGCAATCATGCATCAGGACCAGCAATTGTTGATCCCCGTGACGCTCACACGTCGTCAGGGTTTCAATGGCAAGGTGGACGTTGTATTCGCAGGACAGCCCGGCAATGTCGACGTGCCTGCGGTGTCCTTTGCGCCAGACGTTGGCACAGCAACCGCTCGTTTGTTCTTCAAAGAAAATGCTGCCGTTGGCCCTGCGCAATTGCTGGCTTATGCCACAGGGCCTGTCAAGTATCGTCGAAATCCATGGTTGGCAGAGCGAGCACACGCTCGCGTCGCTAAAGTTCAAAAGCAGGTCGAACAACAGCAGCAGCTTCTGACTGATGCGAACACGGCCACGGAGGCCGTTAACACGGAAATCGGAAAAACAACGGATTCCATCACGAACCTGAAGAAGCAACTGGAAAACCATCAGGCCAAAGTCGGTGAGCTAACAAAAACAATTACGGCCGCAACAACAGGTGAACAGGGAACAGCGCTGGTTGCATTTCAGAAAGTTCAGCAGGCACAATTAAATGCCTTATCCACAGTGAAAACGGCCGACATACGCTTTGACGCCCTTGAAACTGCGTCGAAGGCACTGGAATCAGCAGCAACTGAGCTGGCCAAACTGACCACGGAAATAGCCAATCAGACCAATATGCTCAAATTGGCGATGCAAAGCGCGAAAGAGAATCTTAAGCAGCGTGAAGCCGCAAAGGTCGGTCTGAGCGAACTGCAGGAAAAACTCAAACAGGCCCAAGCGTCAGCTGCAGCAGTTCAAAAAAGGCAGGACGAACTCAACGGCGAGAAAACAAAGGCCGATGAGGCTGCAAAAGCGGCTGATGAAGCCACGAAACCTAAGGACGTAAACGTTCGTGCGGTTGCTACAGCGATTGAACTGCAGGTCTTCCCAACACCCGGTAAGATCA
Organism: Planctomycetota bacterium; assembly: GCA_963581585.1. Taxonomy (GTDB): domain Bacteria; phylum Planctomycetota; class Planctomycetia; order Planctomycetales; family Planctomycetaceae; genus S139-18. Next base: position 147,641 of record CAUZPL010000006.1, on the reverse strand, counting down.
CTGCCAGTGTGCCCGAAGAAGGTGCCATCAAGCGGGGAGCCGCCATTGAAGTGCCGGTGACTGTCGCCAGAAAGAATGGCTTCGCCGGTGCTGTCGAAGTTGTGCTGGTCGTGCCGGAAGGCAGCGGGCTCACAGCAACCGCGCTGAGTCTTCCCGCGGATCAGACTGAGGGTAAAGTCACCATCACCGCCGCCGCCGATGCAGCAGTTGCTGACATTGCTAACTCGGTTCTCCGCGCTTCCACAACAGATTTCAAGGGACGCCCGGCTTCATTCGACGTCCCTGTTACTCTCAAGGTGTCCGAATGACGCAGTTTCGCCAGTACTCACTTGTTGCTTTTGCCTGTTTCATGTTGCCGGCGGCCTTTACAACAGTGCTTTCGGCAGAAGAAGAACAGGCCATTGTTCCGGAACCTGCGGACCTCGGACGTCCCGTTGAATTCCAGCGGGACATTTACCCGATTCTCGCCGGCAGCTGCCTAGCCTGTCATAGCAAGACCAAAGCTGAAAGCGATTTAATTCTTGAATCGGCGGAACTGGCCATTAAGGGCGGATCATCGGGTGAAGTCATTGTTCCGGGTGAGCCGGACGAAAGCTATTTGTATATGGTCGCCTCCCGAAGCGAAGAGCCTTTCATGCCGCCTGCACCAAACCAGGTAGAGGCAAAGCCGTTAACCCCAAAACAACTCGGACTCCTTCGTCAATGGATCATCGAAGGCGCTAAAGGTGACGCATCAACCGGAAGTGACAGTATTGAATGGCTGCCAGTTCCCGATGCACTCACGGCTGTATATTCCATCGACGCGGACCCTTTTGGTCGGTTTGTTGCGGCAGGTCGAGCCAATAAGGTGGTCGTCTATGATCTCGCAGCACCTGGTGCAACGCGATCACTCACCGATCCGGCACTGGAATCACCAGGCGCGTCGCACCGCGACTATGCTCACGCCGTGGCGTTTAATCCCGCCGGTGATCTGGTCGCATCTGCCGGGTATCGTGTCATCAAACTCTGGAAACGTGCTGACACGGCCGTTGCCGGCCAGCATGACTTGCCGGCACTGGATATGAACGTTTCTGCAGATGGTGCTTTGTTGGTGAAAATTTCGGAGACAGGCGCGGCGCAACTATTTCAGGCAGCAGAGGACAAAATGATCGCCGACCTCAATAAAGATCTGAGCTCGCAGCGTCTGATTTTTCAACGTGAATCAGATCGAGCCATGAGGGAAGCACGGGTCAATGTGGTGAAGTCTCAGCTCGAACAGAATCAAAAACGCCATGATGAACAGAACAAAGCACTCGAAGCCGCCAATGAAAAACATAAGAAGGCGACAGAAGCTGTGCCGGAAGCTGAAAAGAAACTCACAGAAGCTCATGCCGCCGTTACAGGTCCGGACAAACAACTGGCTGAAGCTCGAGCCGCAGTCACCGAATCCGAAAAACGACTCACTGAGGCACAGGCGGCCGTCACTGAAGCAGAAAAACAACTGACTGAAGCGCCTGAAAATGAAGAACTCACAAAGACAGTCGACGAACTCAGAAAGAATGCTGAACAACTAAAGAAAAACGTCGATGAACTTCGGCAAAACGTCGTAGAGCAAAAAAAACAGATTCTGGCTGAATCAAAAACGACGGTGACGGAAGTGGAGAAACAGCTGGTTGACACTCCCGACAACGAAGAACTTAAAAAGAAGCTCGATGAACTCCGGAATCACGTTGAAGAGCTAATGAAGAACCGCCTGCCTGAGTTGCAGGCTGCGATAACTACAGCGGAAAAACAGCTCACTGAAGCTCCTGAAAATGAAGAACTCAAAAAGGAGATCGAGGAACTTAAAAAGAGCGTTGAAGAGCAGACAAAGAAGGAGGCCGAACTGCAGAAGGCTGTAGTAGATACGGAAAAGGGAGTCGTGGATGCAAAAAAAGCCGTGAAATCAGCAGCTCGAGGAATTGAGCTGGCAAAACAGTCCGTGGCTCGTGCAGAAGAAAGACTTCAGGCCCGCAAGGATCTGCTGGCTCTCTCCGAGACAGAACTGCAACAGTCGACTGTCGGTCGCGATGAAGCCACCGCCGTCGTCGTCGAAATGAAGCTACTCACGGCGGTCTTTATTCCGAATGAACCTCTGTTGGCGACGATCGAGGCATCTGGAACAGTTCGAGTCTGGAGCTCTGTCGATGGAACACCGATAGACGTGGTACCCATCGGCCGACCCATCGAAGGCAGCCTCAAATCAGTTGCAAGCAATGGTCGTCTGCTGTCAATCGTCGACGCTGCTGACAACACAACGACGGTGGATTTGTTTCCTGAATGGGAATTACTTCGGGAGCTGGGACCACAGGAAGGTTCAACCTCGGTGTTTGCAGATCGCGTATTGAGTCTTGCATTTTCACCGGATGGTTCACGTCTGGCTGCCGGTGGCGGTGAGGCGTCGCGATCAGGTGAGTTGACCATCTGGAAGACCTCTGACTGGACGCTCGAACGCGAAATCAAGGATGCACACAGTGATACCGTTTATGGACTTGACTTTTCCGCCGATGGAAGATTTCTGGCGTCAGGCGCAGCCGACAAGTTCCTCAAGGTCTTCAATATTGAAACCGGTGAGCATGTGCGGTCGTACGAAGGCCACACCCATCATGTCATGGATGTGAGCTGGAAAGGTGATCGCACTTCGCTGGTCAGCGCAGGTGCTGACAATGTATTAAAGGTCTGGGATGCCGAAACAGGCGAACAGCGACGCACGATCAGTACTCATAAGAAGCAGGTGACATCTGTTGAATATGTTGGCCTTCAGGATAACTTCCTCAGCAGCAGTGGAGACAAACGTGTGACACTGCATCAGGCCGGCGACGGCAAAACGGTCCGTGAATTCGCTGGCAGCGGCGATTATGTGTATTGTTCTTCCATCACTCAGAATGGGAAGCTGGTGGTAGCCGGCGGTGAAGATGGTGTTGTTCGTGTCTGGAACGGTGCAGATGCCAAGTCCATCAGTACATTCGACCCATAGGCGGTCCTGAATCTGCAAGAGGTTTTGGCATTTCCTGATGGCAAAGATGTCCAACCGGGTTGTGGAGGGCACACGTCCGGCTGGAGCCGTGTCCGTTGACTGCCCCAACGGGGTGACGCGTGATGCACTTCCGGCTAATCAGGCGTATTCACAGCTGAAGCGAAACTTCACCGCGTATGTGGCCTGCCTTTGTCACCCAAGGACGTTGTCAATCGAGATGGGCCGTCAATCAGACCCGTTTCTATTCGATTTGGGTCGTCGCTTGGGATGCGGCCGCCGGACATCCGGCGCGATTTCACAGTCCCGAAGGGGCGATTCAACTCGCGCAAAACGGCATGATCAGCATCTCAGCCGCAGGACGTCATCCTGGGACCCCGTGTACCATGCCGGACCACACAATCGCTTCACCTGCCAGGTCGCGCACCGGGAAGAGCCGGCCACTCATCCGTGATGCACCACACACGGTAAGGACGCGTCCAGTGTCCGTTAGCCGGGTTCATTTTGCCCGACCGGCCACCAGCGCTCAATCGTCGTTCTCATGCGGCAAATCGAAAATAGATAACGATAGTTCGCGTAGCGCGCCCATGTTCTGTTCTGGAAGTCAGAAATATTTTCGGTCTCGCCCGGCCGCGTACCAAATACAGAACAACCACCCGGCACTGATGATGTCAGATGTCACCGCCGAATTCGCAGCAGCGTTCCCGACAACGGAGTCTCAATTCAAGACGACGCTGCCTAGATCATGCTGGCAGACGCGGCACCCGGCAAAATCTAGACCGTGATCGACATCAGATGCGATCCCCAGCGACTCCCGTCCATCGGTTCGTCTTTATAGGTAATCGCGAGTGAAACAGGATCAATTTCCATAACCAGCCCTCCGGAAGCTGTCACGATAAATCGATCATCGACGGCCACAACACCTTTACATGTTTCCACATGATAGGATTTCAGAAATCGTTTTGACGGAATATCCCAGAATGTAATCTGTCCGCCGGTCAAACTCGTTACTGCAAGGCATTGATCATTGTAATTCGCCAGACTTAATGTATGCCCTTTCATTGCCTCGTAAAGAGAATCAGACGCATCGAAATACCGCAATTCCTGTCCCCGCTGATGGTAAGCGAGGTTCGGCTGGCCGCTTCCCCCCTGCATTCCAATAAATACCGTATCGTCGCCACCCAGGGCCAGGTGCTTCATCATGAGTTCGGAGTCATCAAGTACCACCTGTTCCAGCAGTTCACCTGATCGAATATCAACATAAGACAACGTGGAACCGGTCGTTTCAACCGGTAAATAGCCATCCTTTTGGTCCGGATGGGTTCGATTGCCGCCGTTAGCGACAACCAAAGTATTTCCATCATCCACTAACCACATATCATGGGGCCCAACGCCATAGCTGGGAAATTCACCCTCATACTCATAGGTGTCGGCATTTCGTATCGCAATAACACCCTGCCCGTCATCAAAATTGTTCTCAGTACAGAATAGTAATGACCCATCGTTGTTATAGCAGCCATGTCCATAGAAATGACGGTTCTCAGCTGTCTCAAATTTTTTGGCTACCGTACCTTCAAGAAAATCAACTTCACAGGCATAGGTTCCTGGGCGCTGCGCAAACATGACCGCTTTACCCGGACGAGAATGAGGAATAATACTGTGTCCGTAGAAGTGAATAGGAATGTCACTAAAACTTCTCTGATCCGGTTCGTATGCAACGATAAAATATGTGTCGTTCCTAAGCAGATCCTTGGACATCAAAACATAGGTGGTGTGTCGTTTCCCGAATGGCGCAAATCTGTAGACGACAGTACCGATGGCTGCCATGGCCACCGTGCCGGAAGCACCTAAGATAAACTGTCGCCTGGTCAGTTGATTTGATGTGGAATGCGTCATTGGTAAACCTCTGGCAAATCAAGGTTATCGCTGGACGGACGATGGTTGGAAACTTGGGACGTGGAGGACCCTAACTCCCTCTGGCCCGGTTCTCCGGCTTCCACCCTATCGAGAATCGCAGCCATACGGTCGTAGATTCCTGACCTTTTGCAGGAAAACGCCTGCAGTGTTTCAGTTTAGTGACGGATTTACAGGAAACAACGTGCTTCCTGTTCAATTGCGCAAAGTCAAATTGCGGTGATGGGCAGAATAAAGAGCCAAATATTCGGGACAGGGTAGTGAACAAACATCAGAAGAATGAGAAATATACACGACATAGGTAATGCATGGATTCTTGTTTGATCACAACATTTCTCGCCACAAACAGGTCTTCTGACTTTTATGGAGATCTTCCGCAGCCAGGTAAAGCCAAACACAGCGTCATGTTGTTCTGTTGGAAATTGTCAGTCACTTTCAGGATTTTGAAGAGATATAGTCAACGGTGTCCTGGTCATCGCTGCGCTGGCTGGATCTGATAGCGTCACCGGGCGGGTCTGTAATTGGGATGAATCAAAACAGCAGATGGTGGAAAATCACAGTAAGGAATTTTCGTGACAGTTGTCGGTCCGTCCCGGACTGCAAAACACATCGATTTCCAAATCCTTGCTTGAACGAAACAAAGCCCATGCAAGACTCACACCGAAATCACAGTCACCCCAAACAATTGACCTGGAACGGAATCCCCATGTGAAGGTGTCATGATGAATCCAATCGTCCATCCGTCAGCTCGTCGCCAGTTCTTCCACCAAACAGGTGTGAGTATCAGAACCGGAGCTCTTGCCTCGCTGATGGCCGCGGAGGGCCGAGGTCAGGCGGCAGCCACCGACCGGGACCACAGTCTGCCCCACTTTGCCCCGCGCGCCAAGCGGGTGATTTATCTGTGCCAATCCGGTGGCCCGGCTCAGATGGACCTGTTGGATCACAAGCCTGCGTTAGCCGGACTGTTTGACACTGATCTGCCGAAATCCGTTTTCGGAGACCAGCGACTGACGACGATGACATCCGGCCAGAAGCGATTTCCGGTTGCTCCCTCGAAATTCAGATTCGCGCAACATGGCGAATCCGGCGCGTGGGTCAGTGAACTGTTGCCACACACCGCCAGCATTGTGGACCGATTGTGCATCGTGAAGTCAATGTTTACGGAGGCTATCAATCATGACCCGGCGATCACGTTCCTCCAGACGGGATCTGAACGATCGGGACGGCCGAGTCTTGGTGCATGGCTTTCTTACGGCCTCGGTTCGCTGAATGATAACCTGCCTGCGTTTGTGGTGATGACGTCCGCAACTAAGAACAACGGACAACCGCTCTACAACCGACTCTGGGGCAGCGGATTTCTGCCCACACAGCATCAGGGCGTGAGATTTCGTGGAGTCGGTGCTCCCGTGCTGTACCTCGATGATCCGCCAGGCGTCACTCGTCCAATTCGTCGTCAGATTCTTGATGACGTCGGTGAACTGAACCGACTGCGGCGCAATGAATCCGGTCAGCCGGAGATCGATGCTCGGACCGCACAGTATGAGCTGGCTTTCCGAATGCAAAGTGCCATTCCGGCAGTTACGGATACGTCTGACGAGCCGGAATCGACATGGAAGCTGTACGGAGACAAAGCCAAACAGCGTGGGACATGGGCGTCACACTGTCTGTTGGCTCGTCGGCTGGTTGAGCAAGGTGTGCGTTTCGTTCAGCTTTTCCATCGAGGCTGGGACCAGCACGAGAATTTGCCCAGGGATCTTGGCAATCAGTGTCGAGATACCGATCAGGCTACTGCGGGACTCATCCGGGATCTGGAACAGCGAGGTTTACTGAACGAAACTCTCGTTATTTGGGGTGGAGAATTCGGACGCACGATCTATTGCCAAGGCAAACTTACTGCGGACAACTACGGCCGCGACCATCATCCGGGTTGCTTCACGATGTGGATGGCAGGGGGTGGCGTGGCAGTCGGTACGACTTACGGCGAAACCGACGATTTCAGTTACAACGTAACTCAGAATCAAGTCCACGTGCACGATCTGAATGCCACGATATTACACTTGCTGGGTATGGACCATCGCAGATTGACCTACAGGTTCCAGGGTCGAAATCACCGTCTCACAGACGTGCATGGAATTGTGGTGGAGTCACTGCTTGCGTGACTCGTCACATCCGTTTGATTTCCGGTGCGCCCGCACTGAAGGGGCTGCGCAGGACGGATAAGGTCCGAATTCACAAGCTGTTCGGCTGATCAACGGTTCAGTACGAAATCTGAATTGAGGAACATGCATTATGCGAAAATGCTGCCTGTTTGTTTTGATATTTGCATCAGTCCAGCCTTTCGGTTTTGCCGACTGGCCTCAGTTTCGCGGTCCGGATGGTCAGGGACATGCGAAAGCGGCTTCCATCCCTCTGCATTGGAGTGAAACTGAAAACATTGCGTGGAAGACGCTGATTCCGGGAGAAGGCCATTCGTCTCCGGTGATCAAAGGCAGCCAGATTTGGATGACGACTGCCACCGAAGAAGGCAAGTCGCTGCGGGCAGTCTGTGTTGATCGTACATCCGGCAGGTTGTTGTATGACGTCGAAGTGTTACGTCCATCTGAGGTTGCGTCAAAACACCCGGAAAATGGATTTGCGTCTCCAACCCCGGTTCTCGATGACGATCGGGTATTCGTTCACTTTGGTGGGCACGGTACGGTTTGCCTGGACCGTGATGGAAACATCGTGTGGACGAACGCCGAACTCGCCTTCTCTGGGGTTCAGGGTTCGGCCAGTTCTCCGATTCTCCATGGCGACCTGTTGCTTTTGACCTGTGACGGCAATGATGCCCAGTTCGTGGCGGCGCTCGACAAAAAGTCTGGTGATGTGACGTGGAAGCAGCAGCGTCAACACTACGCAGCACGAGCAAAGCAGAATGACTTTTTCAGAATGGCTTACTCCACTCCGCTGGTAGCCAGGATTGACGACGTCGATCAACTAGTGAGCACCGCAGCTGACCACGTTGCCGCCTATGACGTCCTCACCGGAAAGGAAATCTGGTGGATGCCGTACGAAGGCTGTTCGCAGGTCGCACGACCTTCGTTTGGTCACGGACTGTTCTTTGTTGTGGGGACGGTCAAGCTGGACGACCATTGCATCTACGCGATTCGACCTGGCAAAGGCAAGACAGAATCAGATGGTGTCGTCTGGAAACATTCACAGGGAGTCGGTCACGTACCGTCCCCGTTACTCGTGGGACAGGAAATCTATTTTGTACATGACGACGGCATTGCAACATGTATCGATGCGCTGACTGGCAAAGAACACTGGCGTGAAAGGCTTGGCGGCAGGTTCCGAGCGTCACCGGTTGAGGTTCAGGGACGGATCTGCATCAGCAGTGAGCAGGGCAGGACAACGGTCCTGGCCGCCGGCAAAGAATTCCGGACATTGGCGATCAACGATCTTGATGGCCCGTTTTTGGCATCACCTGCGGTTACCGGCAAGGCCATTTTCCTGAGAAGCGATAGGCATCTGTATCGCATTGAGGAGTGATTTTTTGCGGGCAGCGGAAGTTCCGAGTGCAGCGGCCCGTCCGGCGCCTGTGTCCCGACTGGCCGCGCCCCGGAGCCACTACAGAATTCTCCTGCTGCTTAACCGTTTTGCAGGACAGAGCCTGCAAAAATTTGCTCAAAAACACTGCCAGCCGTCAGATATTTCTCAGCATAGAAATCCAGGCACTTATATCTTGGGCTCACACTACACACCAAGATCTTTGAGTATCGGTTCGATGGCACCAGCCCAGCGTTCGTAACCTTCTTCACTCAGGTGCAGAGCGTCAGGCATGATGGATTCCGGAAGAGTACCGTCCGAATTCAGGAATACGTCACCTATGTCGGTATAGTGTACTCGTTCGCCATCAGCAAACCTGCGAATCATCTGATTGATCGCAATATTATTGAGCCGTTTTTCATCGAAGTGTTTTTTACCACGAGGTAAGATCCCCAGCATCAGCACTTTCGTCTCCGGTGTCTTTTGCTTCAGGATTTCCAGGATGCGTTCAATGCCTGCTGCAACCTGCTGAGGATTCTGCATCAAGTGGCCCGTGTTGTTGGTGCCAATCAGCAGGACAGCGACCTTCGGTTTGATGTTGCCAAAGTTTCCGTGCGTCAGCCTCCAGATCACATGTTCGGTGCGATCTCCTCCGATACCGAGATTAATAGTCCTGCGATCACCATAGTATTTTTGCCACACCTTTTTTCCACGACCTTCCCAGCCCTGTGTGATGGAATCACCGATGAACGCCAGATCGACGTCACCTTTCTTTGCGTTCTCAGTCAACTGCCTGTCACGGTCCTTCCAGCGATGCTCGTCGCCACGAGTGGCAGGAATCACAGCTGAATTGACCTCGTAGAAGTCGCGAATGTCGACATACCGCTTCTTCAAACCCTCGAGGATCTCCGTGTACCGCGAATCGTCGTGGCGGCTTTCCAGTTCACAAGGGTCTTCTCGAAGGTCAAACAGGTTCCATTCCCGAGACCGAGGAAAATACATCAGTTTGTATCGGTCGGTTCGAATACCATCATGCACGGGAACATTGTGTACGGACGCATTCTCATAATACGCATAATAGACTGCGTCACGCCAGCTGGCGGTGGGTCTGCCGTTGTTTCGGAAAACCTCAACCATGCTGCGTCCCTGCATCTCGTTCGGTACGTCAGCACCGGCGACCTCCAGGAATGTTGGCCCATAATCAATATTCTGAATCAGCGCACTTGCATTGGTTCCCGACTCGACAACACCTGGCCAGCGGATGAGGAACGGCATCTTCAGCGATTCCTCGAACATCCAGCGTTTGTCATACCATCCGTGTTCGCCCAGATAAAATCCCTGGTCCGAGCTGTAAATAACGATGGTGTTATTCGCCAGCCTGGCTTCATCAAGGTAGTTCAACAGTCGACCCACACCGTCGTCAACGGCCTGAATGCAGCGAAGATAGTCTTTGATGTAACGTTGGTACTTCCAGCTGACGACCTGGGCATCACTGAGGTCCCCCGATTCCATCAGCCGAATAAATTCCTCATTCTCGGGCTCGTACTGAGCATCCCAGACCACTTTCTGCTTGTCGGTCATGCGTGTGTACTCGCCGTTTCGCCCCCGAACTGCAAAGTGTCGCGGGAACAGAATCTCGCCGTGAAACTTCATGTCGTGAGCCCACTGGAAATGATCCTTGATGGACATCTCATTCTGCTTCAGCAGTTGCGATCGGCGTTTGTAGTCATCGAATAAAGTAGCAGGCTCGGGTATATCCTCATTCCTGTACAGTGAAAAATGCCTTGGTGGCGGAGTCCAGTTTCGATGAGGTGCCTTGTGCTGACACATCATGATGAACGGCTTGTCCGGGTCACGATCCTGTTTCAGCCAGTCGAGCGCCAAGTCTGTGATGATGTCAGTGCAGTAGCCCTGATAGTGTTTGCGGCTGTGATTCATCCTTATGAAGTCAGGATTGTAATAGCTGCCCTGCCCAGGCAGTACTTCCCAGTGATCAAAGCCTGTCGGATCAGTAGAGAGATGCCATTTGCCAATGACAGCCGTTTGGTAACCCGCACGTTGCATGAGTTTGGGAAACGTGGTTTGTGAACCATCGAACTTATTCCCATTCCGCAGGAAGCCGTTCCGGTGACTGTGTTTTCCGGTCAGGATACACGCTCGCGACGGTCCGCAGATCGAATTGGCGCAAAAAGAGTTTCGGAAGATGGCCCCCTCGTCTGCGATGCGATCCAGATTCGGCGTCTGATTGATTTCTGAACCGTATGCCCCAATGGCCTGGGTTGCGTGATCATCCGAAAAGATGAATAGAATGTTGGGACGGCTGCTTTCGACACCGGATGCGACGGCAGACAGCCCGCAAAAAACCGTAAAAACAGCGACAATACATCGGCGACAAAGACAGGGCATGGTTGATCCCGAAGAAGATCTCCGAAGCACATTTTCATAAACTGCAGCGAACATGAGAACACGGATTGGTGCAGCGATCCACCACATCCGGCAGCAAAAATCAACGATACGCTGTTTTTTGTCAAATGTCTCCGGTCATCTCATTCATGGTTCAGTTGACGATATATCTGCCGTATAAACGTGATGACCTTGAACCCACTCTGTATCAGATGCGCGAGGCGGACCCGCATGATGCCAATCTTTGTTTTCTCATAATTCGTGGGCGCTCAGAAAAGCGTGCAGGCTCTTGACGTGACGCTATGTGAGCCTCGATAGTTTACTTTCTGGGAGTTTCAACACGATCTTGGAACTGGAGAAAGTGATTGAGCAGATTCCTGACCCGTATCTGGAGCTGGCTGGCGGTCGACCGAAAGTTGATCGTGTGGTCGGTCGTATTCGGATTTATTTTCACCGGTCTGGGCATCGTACCGCCACTGATGGTGCGGGAAATGATCAGCCGACTGGAACGCCCCGATCCCTCCCAGGGATTTGTCTGGCTGGGCCTGGGAATTGCCGGTCTCTATGTGCTGCGCGGCGTTTCACGCTATTTCTACGGGCTGATGTCGCACATCGCTGCTTACCGCACACTGCATCGATTGATGAACGCTGTCTACTGTCAATTGCAGCGCCAGCCCCCGTCGTATCTGAACCGCCGTCATTCGGGAAATCTGGTCGCCCGCACAGTAAGCGACGTCGAGGCGGTTGAAGACTTCATCGCACACGGCATTCCTGAAACACTGCTGGCGATAGCCGTTCCCATAACGATGAGTATCGTGCTGTTTGTGCTGAACTGGAAGTTGGCGTTTGTTGCTTTGCTTCCGCTTCCGTTTGTCGCTGCATTGGTGTATGTGCTCACCACGCGAGTGAGCAATCACTGGAGAAGCGTGCGCCACCGATTTGCCGAGCTTTCGGCCCGTATTCAGGATCATGTGTCCGGTTTACCGGTGATTCAGGCGTTCACTGCTGAATCCGAAGCAGCATCCCGCATAGAACGGGAAAGCCGCGAATACCGTGACAGCATTATCTACGCCAATACCTGGTCACTGGTGCCTGCGGGGGTAGTCGAAGCGGCCAGCGGTGCTGGTCTGGTGCTGATTGTACTGAGCGGCGGATGGATGACCGGCAGCGGAACAATGCAGGTTGCTGTCGCCGACCTTGTGGTCTTCCTGCTCTACCTCAGTCAAATCTTTCTGCCGTTTCTCCGGCTGGCCAACATGACCGAAAACCTGCAGAAAGCGGCAGCTAGTGTGACCCGCGTGTTCGAACTCCTTGACGAACCACCCGCGATCACTGCCAATTACGATTTGCCTGTTCCCTCGCACATGAGGTTTGACGTAGCCTTCAAGAACGTGGAGTTTAGCTACGAATCAGGCACTACTGTTTTGACTGGGGCGACATTCAATGTCAACGAAGGGGAATCTGTTGCGCTGGTCGGTGTTTCGGGCGTGGGCAAGACAACGGCCTGTCATTTACTGGTGCGTTTTTACGAGGTGGACAACGGGTCAGTGCAACTTGGCTCCCACGACGTAAGAGATCTTCCGCTCGACTATCTGCGTCAACAGATTGGATTGGTTTCGCAGGACGTCTTTTTGTTCAGCGGAACCATTCGTGAAAACCTTCGCCTCGGAAATCCGGAAACGAGTGACGAAGATATTCAGGCAGCAGCTCAAACCGCCAATGCCGAGGAATTCATACTCTCCTTTCCCGAAGGATACGACACGCTGGTGGGAGAACGGGGAGTGAGGCTGTCCGGCGGGCAAAAGCAACGAATTGCAATTGCACGGGCTTTGCTGAAAAACGCGCCGGTATTGGTATTCGACGAAGCAACCAGCGCCGTCGATGCCGAAACGGAAGCGGAAATCCGTAATGCCGTTGTACGGGCCACCGAGGGACGTACCGTTTTGATTGTCGCGCACCGGATGTCCACAGTGGTCGCCGCCGACCGAATTGTGGTTTTCAATGAGGGCCGCGTCGTTGAATCGGGCACCTGGGAGGAACTGGTCGCTCTTCAGGGCCATTTCGTACAGCTCTGTCGGATGCAGGAAAATGCGGTTTGGTGACGTCGTTCGCGAAACAGCATCTTCGGGCACCGTCTGCAGTCATGGATCGAATCACCTGATCCGATTCGGATAACGCGTTCCACGAAGCCGTTCAATCAGCATTCGTTTTGACAGTGGTCATTTCGTAGTCCAAAGAGAACATTTCCCCGGGGTCTTTGTTATATCGGTTCAACAGTGGTGAATATGTTCTGACGTGAATTTTGTTTCTGCCAGGCACGAACTGCAGCGTTCGCAGCCAGCCATCGCCACCATTCGGAAGCCCTTGATAATCTGTGAGCATTTCCAGAACCTTGCCACCGGAATCGTTAAGGCTTGTCTGAAGGCCTACTCCCAATACATGACCACTGACAACGAGAAAGATATTTGGCTGCCTCCGAATGAATTTTTGCCAAATCTGTTCGCCACTGTTGCCGGCAATGTTGTACGACGCAGCACAATCCATGTCTCGCCCGCCCTGCCGCATATAACAATGCGTTGCAACGATAACACGATGTTCAGAGAACCGGCTGGTCACATCTGCCGCCCATTCCAGAGCTTCATCGCGAGGAGCAAATTCGAGATTGATGATCATGAATTTCATGCCACCGGCCTCAAAGAAGCAGAAGTTGTTATCGTTGTTTTCGCCCATGTGGCCGCCATACCAGACGCGGTCCGCAAACCGCTTGGGCGAATAGAATTTGTTGTACAGTGACGTGTCACGACTCACCACCACCATATCATGATTGCCTGGTGCCATACTGTAGGGCACGACACCGTCAAGCAGCCGCATAGCCTGATCCGCGTTATGCCACTCGGACTCTTGTGTGGACGTTTGAACAATATCACCCAAATGGATGACGAACTTGATGTTGTCTTCTTTCGCCTGTTGTCGAATCCACAGCGTTTGGGCCATGTAGGTCCCTGGATATTTCTCTGAATAGTTTTGAGTGTCAGGCAGCAATACAACGGAAAAATCCTCTTCGGCGGTTTCAACTTCTCCGGCGAAGGCGACTGCATGATTAACGAAGACGATCAGCAGTACAAAGACTGCCCGAATCGTTGGCCCCGGTGGATTCAGCATAATGTTCTCCTGTGTTCATGGGTGTCTGATATCAGCATATCTGCCGAGCGCACGTACGAAAAGCTGGACCGACTTTGTGGCGGATATTCACGTTCGGTGGATTCACGCCCAAGCGACTGCTACAACGTTGTCAGAGAGTCCGTTCACGACCCAAACCGGAATGGCTTCATCCTGCACTATCACAGAATCGAACGTTCAGATTCCAGGGTCTGGATTAGCTGTGCACCGGCGCCGAACCGGACCGCGTCGTAAAGCAGATTTTCGTATAGCGGCATTGGATGAAGGACTGGCGCGTTATTCGTTCCGGTCTTCGGAGACTCCGAAACAGTAACTGGAAAAACCCTGCCAGCAGTGCCCGAATCTCGCTGTAGCCGGTACACTTGGCGTGATGGGTTTACCTGTCCTCTTCAAATTCAGTTTGATTGGAACAGTATGAACACTACTCGTCGACTGGCGCTGCACTCACTCGGTCTCGGCGGTCTGGCTGTACTTTCCGGACCGGCTGCGTTACTGGCTGCAGGAAACGGAAAAAAACTCCCGGTTGCTGCAGTCGTAACCACGTATTTCGAGAATTCACACGCCGATGTAATCGTCGGCAAGATTCTGGAAGGTTGGCGTCAGAAGAGTGGTACCGGCCCCGATCTCGAACTGGTATCACTGTATACCGATCAGGTTGACTCAAACGATCTCAGTCGGGGTCTGTCGAAGAAGCACGGCTTTCGACTTGCGAAAACGATCGATGAAGCCGTCACACTTGGCCAGAACAGACTTCCAGTGGCGGGTGTGCTGAGCATTGGTGAACACGGAAATTATCCTAAAAATAAAATCCAGCAGAGGAAGTATCCTCGCCGGCGTTTCTTCGACGAAATCATCACAGCGATGCGGCGATGCGGTGAATTTGTGCCACTCTTCAATGATAAACATCTGTCCTGGAATTGGAGCGATGCAAAGCACATGTATGACGTTGCTGCGTGTCACCGGATTCCGTTCATGGCCGGTTCATCGCTGCCTGTCACCTGGAGATATCCGGCGAAGGAATTGCCCGTCGGCAGCGAAATCGAAGAAGCGATGGTGCTAGGTTACGGAGGACTGGAGTCGTACGGATTCCATTCGGTTGAGGCACTGCAGTGCATCGTCGAACGCCGTCGCGGTGGCGAAACCGGAGTCACGGCGATCACGGCGGTGACAGGTGACCAGATCTGGCAAGCCGAGAAAGAAGGGAAGTGGAGTCGGCAACTGCTCGTATCGGCGATGGCGACCTTTGACGGTTCAGCGGACAAACTCGAGGATCGACTCAGCCGGACCAACGCGGCGTTCTATCTGATTGAATATCGTGATGGCCTTCGCGCAACCGTGGCGATGCTTAATGGTGTGAGCGCAGAGAAAGCAGTCGCCTGTCGATTACGTGGGCAAGCGGAACCATTCTCGTGCTGGTTCCGCTTGGAAGAACAAAAGCCGTTCGGACATTTCGAGCATCTGCTGCGCGCGATTCAGCACATGTTTCATACCAAACACCCGGCGTATCCGGTCCAGCGAACACTACTCACAACGGGGATACTGGATCGAGTCATGAACAGTCTGAATCAGAAGGGTAAACGCCTGTTTTCACCCGAACTGGCTATCAGTTACAAGCCGTCAAGGTGGGGCTTTGCAAATCTCAGCGAAGAAAACTTCCCATCGTGAAACTCACACAAATGCACCTGGATAAACAAAAGAATACCTCGCTTCATGGTTGTGTATCGACGTGTGATGCACTTTGGCTCTGCAATTCATGAAACAAGTCATGATGCAACTGCCGATGGTTGAAAGCGCCGTCACTCAGGCCGACAAAATCGCCATATACCAACAAACACTGACCGTGTTCTTAGGCTGATTCGCCCTGAAGGTCAAAACGGATTGCCGTTGAACTGATTGAAGTCAGACTGGTCGACGGCAGGTGCAACCAACCGGGGAAGTTGTTCTGAGCGCACGATCGTCAAGAATTTGGACGCTGCCTGTTTCGGACGTCACTGGGAATTGGGCTCTGCGTTCGCAACGTCTGCGCGTAAGTTGGTGGCAATCGCTTTCAGAGCCTCCGGCGGTGGCCCATCTGACCACTCCTCGAACTCCACCAGCAGTTTGACTCCCTCAACATAAAATTTATCCGCCGCGACCACATATAACTCAGCATTGACCAAATCCAGCAATACTTCGATTTCCTGCTCCACGTCGAGGCGATCGTTTGCTGCTATTATCTCGTCAACAAGCTGGACCGTCCGAGAATAAAGTACTGAGCGAATCTGTTGCCGCACCTGCGGTGCTTCCTCAGTTGAGGCCAGCCACAACCGTCGCGTTTCGGCAGTCAACTCTTCAATTGCATCTAACGTTACTCCGTATTCCGCTCCAGCCTCGATTGCAGCGGTGATCTGTTCCAGCGGAATCTTCAGCTGCTGCTGCTGTCCTTCACTGAGGTTGGTCCGTGCGGACTGAAATGCATCGAGTGCCAAGCTGACTTCATTCGCCTGCGCGGCTCTCGACAGCTTCATGGCAGCGGAACAGACTTGCCCAAGGGACACACACTCAAGAGCCTGGAGAATACCGTTTTCGGCTGACGCGAGGTCCTGGAGCAGCGTCTCCGTCACCTTCTGCAGACGACTGGCCCGCTGTTCCTCATATTCAGCCGAGATTTGTTCCTGGAGCGCAATGTCGCGCTGCATATTCAATTGAAAGTTAAAGTATATGCTGATTGCGAGAGCTGCCGTAAAACTGATTACGAATCCCGACGTAACCGCTGCGCTCTTTGGTTCTCGGCGCATCCAGCGAATGAATGTCCCGATGACTCCGACGGGATGGACAAGCACCGGTTCACCGTCCAAAAACCGCTTCAGCTCCTCAGCCAATTCGCAAGCAGACTGGTAACGGTCCTGCGGTCGTTTTGCCATGCATTTCAAACAGATCAACTCAAGGTCGCGCGGTATTCGTTCATTCAGCCGACTCGGAAGAACGGGTTCACTCCGAAGGACTGCTAACAGCGTATCGAGCGTGTTATGCGACTGAAACGGTGCGCGACCAGTCAGCAGGCAATAGAGTGTTGCCCCCAGCGAATAGACATCCGTAAGTGGTCCCGTCGACTCACCCGAAACCTGTTCCGGTGACATGTACTCAGCGGTCCCGGCCAGTTCCTCAACGTCACCTGGCGTCTGCTTGTCGTCGATAATTCCGGCAATACCGAAATCTGTGACCAATGGCTGCTGATGTACATCAACTAGGATATTGCCTGGTTTGAGGTCACGATGAACCACATTTTGCTCGTGCGCAAAGTGAATCGTTTCCGCCACAATCTTCATGAATCGCGCTGTTTCGTCCGGATCAATAGGTCCGCGAGTTACACGGTCCCCCAGACTGACACCGTTGATCAGCGGCATGGAGAAATAATGAAATCCCTGGCATTCACCGATCTCATACACGGGAACGATTCCGGGATGAATCAGCTTGCCGGCTGCCCTTGCTTCCGTCCGAAACAGTCGAATTGATTCTTCCGACGCCAACTGACCCGCGAGTACAGTCTTGAGTGCCACCACTCGATCCAGGCTCTTTTGATATGCTCGGTAGACGATTCCCATGCCGCCGCGCGCGATTTCCTCCATCAGCTCATAGCCATCGATTTGCCGGGGCACCGCGGGTACTTCTGACGGTGTTCGGGCCACCACGGAGGTGCCTGAGAGTTTACTGCGCGGAGGTATCGTAATTTCCGTTTCGTCTGCCGCCGCTAATTTGTCGTTGTCGGACACCGGCGTGAGCTCACGTTCTGAAGCCATAGTCTCTTCCTAACTCCGTAGAGATCGGCAGCGGACTGTGTTTCCTCAAAGGTGTTGATCTGCCGACTGTAAGATATCAGGCGACCTCAGGACGTGTGCAACGGTGTCAGATTTTCTCTTGCCGCGGCTAACAAAAAAAACAAACGCGACACTGGTCAGACCAAGCGTCGCGTTTGTTTCTTAAGACAGGTCATATTGGCGATCAAAGAATTTTCTTGAGATCCGCGATAATCGCTTTTGTCTTCAGATCCTTGACGTCTGCTACAGCGTAGTTTGCTTTTACGCCAAGTTCACTGGCCAGGATGATCGTAACTGCAGCCTTCGGGTTAATGCCGTAATTATCCGGTCCATTTTCCGATTCGTTCGGTACGACGAACGGTACATGTGTCGTCTTGCTTTTCCTGGCGAGTTTCTTCGCAACGGCAGATGCGTCGTCTTTGTCTTCACCGAGAACGTTGACGAAGCCTGTCAGTTTCGACTCAGCGTTTTTTGTAATTGCCTTGTCCAGCTGCTGAATAAATTCAATAACCTTGGGGTCAATCGAACGAGTGAAAACCAGGACCTGCGGCTTTGCACCGTTTCGACAACGGTAGCAAAGGTTTTTGCCTTCAGCGACTCCGTCATCCTCGGCACCGGCACATTTGACCACATAAAATGCACCAAGACTGTCGCCAGCCTGAGGACCACTCTTCAGTTCTTCACCAACGCCGACAACCGGCGTGAGGGCAACAACCAGTCCAAGTACAAACAAATTTTTCACGGTTTGCTCCTAGCAAAAAGGGGCTGAAATTCTGTGCATGGAAGCACGGAAGGGGGGAGATTCGGTATTTCTACGAAGTTGAAGACGTCTTCGTCAACGCAAAACGACAGGATCAGCCGAATTCAAAGGTCCTGATCACGTGTGACTGCTGGTCGATGAAGTTATTCGCAAACGGCTAATTCAGTTGTCAAACTAGTTGGAATGTTACAGTTTGCAGTCGGCAGTTGAAAGTGAGCGAGATCATATAGCGGACGGCCTCAATCGAATTGAGGGTGAAAGAAAAAGGACTTCTGTCCCGCGGCCTGCACCTCTTAAAGAGGGGCAATCCAATTTCGATACCGCGCCGCTCCGCATGACAGAATCGAACAGGTAAGCGCATGCAATATGTCATCAGGACCTCTCTGGTCGTCATCCCTGCACTTCTGATGGGATTTCTGGAGTCTCAGGCCCGGGAACCCACCGAGAATCTGCACCCGGTCCACCCGTCACCTCACGTCGATCGATCGCCAGCCGATCTTGCACTTTCGTCGGATGGACTCTGGCTGACCACTGTCAATGAAACTACAAACAGTGTGTCCCTGATTAGTACGCAGGATCATCAGGTCGTTGACGAAGTATTCTGCGGCCGGCATCCGGCCGATGTCGAATTCTGTCCGGACAGTTACACGCTTCTGGTCAGTGGCGCCTGGTCGGGTGATGTCACGGTCCTGGAGATCACCGATTCGCGACTGCAGCACGTTGCGACGATCGAAACCGGCTTTCAGCCGTGCGGGTTAGCAGTCATGCCTGACGGCAGCCGCGCATTCGTGGGTCTGGTCGCCACTGCGCAGGTGGCCGAAATCGATCTGCAGTCCCACAAAGTGATTCGCCGTATGGACGTTGGAAACTGGCCTCGATATCTCACACTTTCACGCGACGGGTCGCGACTCGCTGTGGGGTGCGGTGGTGACAGCCGGATTCACGTCATTGACACGGGCACCGGCGAAGCGCTTTATAATGAACCACTGGCTAACGGTATCAATCTCGGTCATATGATTCCTTCTGCGGACGACACCTACACGTACTTCACCTGGATGGTCTACCGAACTAATCCGATTAACATTGGTAATCTTCGACGCGGCTGGCTCCTGGCCAGTCGCATCGGTCGCGTCCGTCTGGACGGTCCCGAATATCGTGAGGCGATTTCACTGGATGTTCCGGGACGAGCCGTCGCGGATCCTCACGGAATCGCGATCAGTCGTGATGGACGTCGATTGGTGGTATCAGCTTCCGGCACCCACGAATTGCTGGTATATCGGCTGCAGGATTTGCCATTTATTGGCGTCGGCGGGCCCGGTGATTTGATCGATCGACAATTGCAGAACGATTCAGATGGATTTCACCGTATTGAAGTTGGTGGACGACCGATGGGGTTGCGCATAGCGGACGACAGTCGGACCGTTTACGTTGCCAACTACCTGCGCAATTCAGTCCAGGTCGTCGATCTAGTTTCACGAAACGTCACCAAAGAAATCGAACTCGGCGGCCCCGAAAAACTGTCCCTGGCAAGACGCGGCATGGAGATTTTTTATGATGGGCAGAGAAGTCTTGATCAGTGGTACAGTTGCCACTCGTGCCATCAGAACGGTGGCGTCAATTCAAGGCCAATGGACACAATGAATGACGGCACAGAAATGACCCTCAAGACCGTATTGCCGCTGTATGATGTGACTCACACTCGCCCGTGGACATGGCACGGCTGGCAGGACGATCTCGAAAGCGCGATACACAAGTCTCTGACATCGACCATGTTGGGAAAAATTCCCAATGAACAGGACACCCTGGCTTTACTGACCTACCTGAAGACGCTGAAGGCTCCTCCGAATCCGTTCCGAAAGGCCGATGGATCGCTGACTGATTCCGCATTGCGCGGTCAGCAGATTTTTGAGAGCGACAAAGCAGGCTGCGCTTCGTGTCATAACGGACGGCATTACTCTGACGGACAAATTCACGATGTCGGTCTGGGCTCGCCCAAAGATTATTATGAAGGTTACAACACACCGTCATTGACCGCGGTTTACCGTAAGGTCCGACTGCTCCACACCGGGCGAGCGCGTACACTCGAGCGTGTCGTGACCGATCTGCACAGTCCCGAAAAGGTTGTCGGCGGCGGACCATTGACCGAAATGGAAACTCGGGATCTGATCGCGTTCCTAAAGTCGCTGTAGATGATCGATTCCATTTGCCGGTGATATGCAAATTCCGCTGCTGCCTTCGTTCGAATCGATTCAGTTTACCACGGGGCGTATTCGCTGCAGGGCCGGTGATTTGTCACCAGGCAAACGTGTCGCAGTCTGTCGTTGGCCCGACCGATAAACATTCACGCAATATGTCTCGTTGATCCTTCAAACCACCTGGTGTGTCCAAGAATGTTACCCTGTTTTCTCATCGTACTGACTTCAGTCTTGAACAACCTGATTTCGTTTGCGGTCCAGCATCCAACGTGTCGGTTATTGCGCTAGTCACGGCAACACTCGTACACGTGACCAAGAAGACGATGCTGAGGATATCCAAAAACGTGCCGTTCCTGCGACACCCCTTCTTCCTCGCGTCAGTGGTTGTTTGAAGGACGTCTCGGCCACACCTCCGAAGCGGACGAAGTAGAAGCCGGACTCATGTATGGTCTGAAAGGGAAGGTAGCACTGGTCACCGGCGCTGGAGGGAAACACGGCATCGGACGTGCGATTGCGGTCCGCCTGGCTGTTGAAGGAGCAGATGTCGTCGTCAGCGACGTGGCCCGGCGTCCCCACGTGGAGAACCGGTCTGGCTGGCAAGGCCTCGACAGCGTCGCCAAAGAAATCACGAATCTCGGACGCAGGGCACTGGCAGTTGTAGCCGACATCACCGACTCCGCGCAGCTGGATGGCATGGGACGTGAAGCAGTCGACCACTTCGGCCACGTTAGCGTCCTCGTCAATAACGCAGGCGCTCTCGCCGCGCGAGACCGAGTTACAGTCGTCGATCTGGACGAGTCTGACTGGGACCGAGTCCAGAGTGTCAATGTCAGGGGAACATTTCTGTGCAGTCGCGCGCTCGCTCGGCACATGATCGACTGTGCACAGGGTGGAAAGATCATCAACATGTCGTCGATCGCTGGAAAGGAGGGGCGTGCACGCTACGCCGCATACTGTGCGTCGAAAGCCGCGGTGATCAACTTCACCTAATCTTTGGCGCTGGAGCTCGCTTCGCACGGCATCAACGTCAACGCCCTCTGCCCATGCCTTGTTCAGCCCGAACGTATTACTCACGTGGCCGCAGCTCGGAAGCCGGACAGCATGTCGACAGAGAAATTCCGTAAAGAGCTCGTCGACGAGTGGGCCGAGCAAACACCACTGGGACGCATCGCCCAGCCAGCGCACGTCACAAAGACGGCCGCGTATTCAGCCTCCTCAGAAGCGGACTACTTGACGGGATTGGCGATCAATGTGGCGGGAGGATCGATGATGGGTTAGTTGCATGAAAAAAAAGAGACGCATCATTCAGAGTTCCTCATCCTTTGGTCATTTGTTATTCGTCAGCCCTGCCGTACCGAACGTGCACTTCCAGTTTCTCGATGCTGATCTCGTGACTTGCTTCCTCCCGCCGCTCAGTCACCCGAACCCCCACCAGGTTGTCCCCCACCGCGAACGCATGAGGCGCTGCGTCGAAAACAAGCCATGCCCCTTCGACAGTCGGCGCTGGAAGCAAAAGGTTGTTGAGCCGCACCTCAATCTGCCTCTCTATCCCCTTCTGTGGCGGGATGTTCTTGAGCCCACCACCGAAATGGCCGATCGTGGCGACGACAGTACTCTTGAGTCGCTGATCCATCGGGAGCGATGCTGCCGTGGGATCCGAAAGTAACAGTCGTAACGTCAGACTCACGAGTTTCTCCGAGTGCGAGGCAACGTCATCGGCAACAAATATTTTTAGCAGCGTGTCGACGTTAGCACCGTTGTCGACTATCGCAGGCAGCGGTTCGAACATGTTCGTGTTGAAGTACATGAACCGCGGAGTCGACCAATCCTCAGGATTCGGGACAACAGTCGGTCCGTGGCCACCACCGCGGCGCTGCACAACGAAAACCTTGTCTTTGTAACGGATAGTATTGGGCTCACCGATCTCCCGGTAAGCAAGGAGATGGGTAGCTCCGAGGCCAGCGTAAGGGGAGTTTGCAGAGTGATTAAAATTAAACGTCTGGATACCATCCGCGCCCTGCTGCCACCATTTAGCGGCGACACCGCGATAAATTACGATCGGTGGTGTCGCATAACCGTCGGTGGCGTGGTGATCGTCCACACACGGATAGATCTTGATCGCTGTGCCACGCGTAATACGTCGAAATGCCGCTATGTCTACGTCAAAGTTGCGTACACCCGGAGCGAAGATGTCGAGGAGCTGCTCACGCGCCCACGTTTCGACATCCAAGCCATCGAAGTGACAGCCTTCAAGATTCTCTGGTACGCGAGCACCAAGAAGGAAAGGACGACCTCGCTTCCTGGCGACGTCCAGCGTCATCGCCCGGACTGAGCGAATGAAGTCCGTCAACTTGTCGCGGTCCTCCCACGCCCGCCCAGGCTCAAGTACCGGGCAGACTCTCGCAAAATCGAGAGCGATGCCGTCAACGTCATATCGCTCGGCAATTTCCCGCAATATCGACAGTTTGTATTTGCGCACACCCTCAAACGCGAAATTCCAATAGCCGTTCGCATTCCAGGTATGGATCAGCCACTCCGGGTGATCTTCCTTGAACGGAATCTTCCGTACAGGTCCTAGATCATTGTCCGATCCGTTGATCCGATAGGTGTAAAATGCCTCGATGCCACGCTTCTTCGACGCTTCCAGAAATACCTGAACGATGTCCACTCCCTCTGCGACCCATTTGCGATAACCCGCGTCGTCGTAGAGCAGCATTGTCTTACTTGGCCACGGCGCCTGGTGTCCCTCGCCCCACCCCCACCAGACACTGTCGATCTGAGTCCCCTCCGCATCAATGAACTCGAACCGCTTTTTTACGAGATCTGTGGGGTCACTCCCGCCGAAGCTCGAATCACCGGAAATTGTGTCGGCATTGATGACCACACGTCGATGTCGCTCGACGGCTGAAATATGCTCTTCACTGAGGACAACCCACGACTTCGGAAAGAGGGACGCATATCGTCCGAGACCCGCACGCAACCGCTCAGCGTCCTCATGAAGCAGATAGCGCAGCTCATCAAGTCGCTCACATTCCTTTAGAAAGACCGCCCGATACGTCATAAAACTTTCATAGCGTTCCTCGACAGAAGCGCGGGGATCGCCGTTCGCTACGCGTTCAGCCCGCGTCTCCGGAAACGGGAAGAATGACCCTGTCAGGCTTGCGAGCATGTTCTCTGCACCTCGGTCGCGATGTCGGAGATTCCACCCAGTGTACGTCGCAAGCGGAATAGCTACCTCCGGCGGACGGAGCGTTCCAATCTCGTTCCCGTCACTGTCACATTTCGGGACAAGCACGGTGAAGTCGCCAATCTTTCTCGGCGGTGTCACCGTGAGGATGCCATCCCGAAAACCGGCACCGAAATCCAGTTCATGCGGTTGTTGAATAACCTGCGGGTAACGTACCGCCGGCAGTGCGGGAAATCGTGTCGACGGCTGATCCCACGGAACGAGGCTTCCGTTGTCGATGCGTGGATAGACACTCGGCGGCGGTTCAGTGTCGTGTCGCACCCACGCGTCGAGCGCTGTTAGAATCGCGCGGAGGAACGGTTTGTAGTCAGCAGGATTCTGTAGATTCTGAGCGGCGCCTCGCTCAGGCAGCCAACCAGCCGGTCCGTGTTGAGTGCCACCAAATGAATAGATGCGCACGTTGTCAGGAATCGAAGCATCTCGGCGACCGGAAGGATCCGTGTGGACAAGTGAGCCAGCGCGGTTCCAATACTCGCCGGTACTCTGCGTATGCATGATCTTCGGCAACAGAGCCGGGTCTTCAGTGCACGTACGAAGCAGGATTCCATTTTTCTCACCGGTGAATGGATTCGTGCTGGGCCCGTATGTAAACGGGAATCGGTCGGCCGTGAAGAGGTGATCCTCATGCTGTCCGTTATGGCGGTTTGGTTGCGCGAAACGGAAGTTGAAGAATCCCAATCCGGCGCCCGCGACGTGCGGGATCAGTCCATCAAACACCTTGCGTCCCGCTTCGTCGACGTTGAAGCCAAGATGGACGAAATCTCGGAGAAAGCGTCCGGACTGCGAAGCCCCGAATCCATAGGCATACTCGAACGTCGATTTGCCATTGCTACTGAACGGGTTTTCCTTAGTGTGGTCGTTTCTGAGGAAGGAGATCAGATCGCGCGTCGCCGCGAAGCCAAGCCCCTGTACAATCGGCCCCTCGGCTTCGTAGACCAGTTCGTAGATCGCGCCAGGCTGAAAGCCCCCTGAGAGATGGAGCCTGATTTCGGGGAGTGTTCCCGACACGCCTTCGTCCACTGGTTTAAGCGGTGATTGGCCGAGGTGCCACTGGCCGCGGGGAATGGGAACCCGCTCGTCCATCTCACGCATTCGCCATGTCAGTTGCGCGGTCCACTCCCCGTCCGGGGTCGGTCGGTAGCTGCCGTGACCGGCGCGACGCGAAAGAGGCATCGAGCCAATCGGCTCGTCGGCAACCATTTCCTGACGCACCATGCCACGAATCGGCTTACCATCCGCTTCCACCACAGGCGTACGCAAAAGGAGTTTGTCAGTCCCGGGAGTCAGCTCGCCAATCCATCCACACCACACGATCGTATAGCCTTTTCGGAGGAGGAAACCATTTCCAGCGTGGGCCATAGTCCGGGGTGCTCCTGAATGCGCCGCGGAATTGAAACTCCGCAGCGCAATTTTTTGACCACGGTTGTTGACGTCGTAGAAGATCGCACGATTGCCCTTTGAGGAATCCGCCGGGGCGAGCATGAATACATCTGCCTCGAACGCGACCTTCCCTCTTGAGTTCCTGTGCGCGAGGTCAAGATCGACGATGACAGCATTGCGCAAGTGATCCGGATCAACTTCGAAATACACAACACCCCGAAGGATCTCGTAGCTGCCTGCAATACCGAACGAGGCTCCCTCGGCGAACGGAGACCGCTCGAAGATCTCAAGCGATCGAACCCCGGCGACAAGAGGAAATGACCAGAAAACGAGACACAACGCGCAAGTCAGTCTTCGAAACATCACATATCCTGTCGTCCGTCGAGTAATGAACACCCTCAAGGTACATCGTCTCCAGGAACAAGCTATGGCACAACGAATACCGGAGGATTGTCTGCATCAGGCGATGCCTATGTTGATTGCGTGCGAAATTTGTGTGTCGCTGGCCGGGTCCTAATCGATCCCGTTCTGCGAGCCGATCAGGTGCAGGCCATTTTTTCCGGAGACGAAAGTCGACCAGAGCATCACATACTTGTAACCTCGCTTATGTTCTACGGGCACTTCAAGCAGGTACTGTGCCTGCGCCAGGCCGTTGTCCGGTCCCAGCAGCACAATATTGTTGTCACGCGTGCCTTTAAACTTGTGCTTTCCAATGCGGGGGCGTTTGCAATGCAGGCCGTCTTTTGATTCCGCATAACCGATACCGAAGGTGTATTTCAGTGGCTCGTGACTTTGGAACCAGTACTGCTCATACCACATGCGAAACAGGCCCGTCTGCTCATCTCGCAACACGTTCAAGTAACCGCCGTTTTCTGGGATCACGGGCTTGAGGCGGTCCTTTCGCGGCTGATGAAATACGCGGGTTACCGTTTCGGTCCGGTAGGCAACTCCCCAGCGGTTGTCCACCAGGTAGTCGTCGATAAAGAACTGGGGGTCGTGGTTGATGGTAATCACGTTCGGCTGGGCGGCGAGCACCGGAAGCGGCAGGACGGATTGTGACAGTGTCAGATGGATCAACCAAGCTGACACACAGACGACTTGTCTCGCAGTGGTCACGCCCAGGAGGCGAACAAACATTTCCACGGGTTTGTTCATGGGAAGACGTAAATCCTTGTTAACAGAAACGCGGCACCACGGTGGCCTGGAATCCGGTTTGTCGGGCTGGGGCGTTCGTAAACTCCCTGGCCAACCACCTGCGAGATAGAACCATCAGGTTCCCCCAAGCCGAACAGCAAGGTCACAGTTGGTTCAGGTACGGCATTTGATTCTGCACCGTAGCCGACAAAGCTGAAATTGCTCACCAGGGTATTTTAGCCGCTCAGGTCGATTCCCGAGTCACCATCAAAGTTTCCCTCCGACCACAGGTACGGCCCGTACTTGCCGGTAGGATCGAAGAAATCGCTCAGCACGTTGAAATCAAACAGGCTGACAGATCTTACTGCCGGAAACGTGCTGCCTACACTGTTGGTTTCTCCTGACCGGCAGGGTGTGACGTGACCTTTGTCCTCCGCCGTCATGGCCAGCCACTCGCCAATGTCCTGGGTGTTCAACACACTGTCGATATTGAGATCTTGCGTCCCTAAACCAGCAGCAGACACTCCGTTGACCATGTCTTGGTAACACAATTGCCCGTTGACCCGCGTGATCACCGGTAAAATTGATCTGAATGAGATACCGATGTTGACCATATGCCAATATTCAGACGGTTTTCATATACGTGGGTATCTGTGTGCCACGGTTTCATCCGAAATATCGGAAACTGCAGAATCAGCCGTCACAATTCAGCCCGTAATACAGTTTTATCATGAACGAAGACGATCGCTGGATCGCTCACCACAGCACGGCCATCGACGGACCTGTCCTGCATCCGGACGAACTGAAGCCTGGTCTTGTACGTCTGTATTTCCCGTCGCACGAACAACATTCGCTCGTAGCGCACTACGTGCTGCGGATTCCGAAAAACACAACTTCGGACAAGACGATGTCCAATGAACTAATCCCGCCTGTGCCGGAATGACGGCTCGGATCACGAGAATCCCCACAACGCTGCGGCATTGCGGCCAAGAATTTTTTCGCGGTCTTCTTTGGTAAAGAACGGCATCCTGCTGCGAATCAGGTCAATTTCCCTGTCCAGTGTCGGGCGCCCGTATGCGGCCCGGGCATCACCGGGGTACCCGGTCCCAAACAGCAGTCGATCAGGACCGAATGCTTCGTAGATACGTTTAACATCCGGCCATGCGTCCGGAAAAGGGTATTTTCCTGACTTCGAAACAGAGGTAAGTTCCGACACCTTCACCCGAATATTGGGATAACGCGCCATAGCAAGTAATCGTTTCACATTCGGTTCGGGATCCTCAGCACCAAGATCCAGTTGACTGAAATGGTCGACGATCACGGGCACATCTGGCCAGGCTTTGACCATGGTTTCCAGCTTCGGCAATTGCTCGGGCGCAATAAAGAAGTTGAACACTGCACCGAGACGGTCCGCCGTGCGCCACAGACGATGCGTCTCACGATCATTTATCCAGCCGTCTCCACCATAGTTACCGTCCTGATAATAGATTGCGCTGAAACGCATGCCGTGCAGACCGTGCTCCTTCATCCAGAACTCCAGCTTGTCAGCCACTTTTGGATCAGTTGGATCGATGAGACCGTGCGATCTCAGCCGAGTCGGATGCTGTTTCACACAGTCGGCGACGTACGTGTTGTCCCAGCCGTGATAGATGACCTGCACCAGAACAGCATGTGTGCATCCGTGACGGTCCATGTCATCAATCAGCATTTCTATGGTCGCCTCGTGCGGCGGCCCTTCGAAGTCATCGCTGTAAGGATGTGGAAAAGGATATTTGCCGGACTTCTTTGCCCACACGTGCATGTGTGCATCGATTACGGGTGATTTCGCTGTATCGTCTGCCTGAACAGAAACATTCCGAACCGGCGCTATGGAGAGTGCGCCAAACGCTGCTGTCGTTTTTGCAGCCACATGCAGAAACCTACGTCGACTACCGATTCGCGGTTGCTCTGATTCGCCGGAAGTGTTTTCACAGTTCATGTCCGTCTCCGAAGTTTCAAAAAAAAGACCTGTCGACTGGATTCTCATGTTAACAACCGGCTGGCGGCTTTGAGCCGCCGCACAGCTGAATGATGAAAGAGTACCCGTGTTTTGTTTGTTCAGTGTTGTTTGACTGGTCACTAACTGACGTGATCATGCGCAGCGGGGGTCATCCTGTTTCCAGCGGTTGAACTCGACATCGTCCGACCGAGCTAGCTTGTAACGTATCTCACGCCAGGATTCGGCCCATGCTTCGGCGCTCATAAGTTCCGATTGCGGATCTGTTCGACTGCGGGCGACGAATCCCGGAAACCATTGCCGTCCGGTCGCCTGTCCCGTGGGATGATAACGCAGGTCAAAGCTCCAGCGGATTTCATTACTGCGGTTGACGAGACCACTGTGTTTCATACGGCGGTGCATAAACAATACATCTCCAGGATCCATCGGCAGCGGCACGCTGTCATCCGTCAGGCGGTTCTCAGGAATACAGACCTGATTGATGACCAGTGGATTCCGACTGTGGCAGTGCAGGGCAAGGTCGTCATGATGGCTGCCGGGAATCACAGCCAGACAACCGTTTTCGACCGTACATCGCGTGATCGGAAACCACACCGTCAGCATATCGGTGTCGTCGGCATCGTCCGTCACCACGCCCAGGTCCTGGTGCCAGGCGACTTGCACAGTGAGCGAGGTACGAGATGATTCGGGCAGCAGATGTTCCGGCAGTTTGATACGTGTGTGCTGGACCGGGTTCGAATAGATCTCCGGACCGACGAACTGCTCCACAGCGTCCAGAAGTCGGGTGCTGCGCAGCAGATTAAACACACCCGGTCCGTGGTGCATGGGCGTGTCGTCAGTAATGTCCGCCTGCGGCAACGAGATGTCAAAGTGCTGATCGTAGGCTGGCTCTGCTTCGATCACGATTTTCATCAACCGTTCGCAAAACGGCATCTCACTGAACGTCGACGTCAGCCGTCCGGCGGCCAGCCACCCGTCCGCCAACCGATCAAGCAACCGCGTGTATTCGTCGATCACCGGATCGATATCCAGTTCGACATTGAGCAACCCGCGAACAACCACGTAGCCGTCCGTGTCGAATTCTTCAAGGACGGATGAATCCAGCATTCAGAGAACCTCCAGCTCGTTGAACCAGAAACGAGACACCAATCGTGCAGGTCTGGCAAATACCCGTGAGACGACGAGTTGATGGATGTATTGTGGCCCCAGCCTTCGGTTTCAAACGACGCTGTTGAGGTTCATTCTCTGTGCGCTTTCGTGTCAATCGTTTCCCGACTTGGGTCTCACCAGAACAGAACAAGATTTAACAACAAAATAATGCTCACAACCAGCGTACTCCACAGACCGGTCCGTTGAAACCATTTCAAGCCGTCCCGAGCCACCTCAAACGGATATTCCGGCACTTCCAGTATCTGCGCCCGAGACGATTCCAGCCAATCCGTGGTGGGCTCCGTGTTTTTCTCGCTAGGGTTCACTGGTTCACACCGGAACATCATCGCACCGACGTCTTCACGTGGCGCCCAGCCATGCAGCAGGCTGGTGACGATCATAGCGGCCGACGTCAGTCCACTGCTCCAGAGATAACCCTGAAAAGTTCCGGTCCACCATCCCGGAGGCCGCGTGTCGAACAACGCAACCGTGATCGGGTCCGAAAAACTCGTAAGTCCCAGCACGATGCCGACAATCAGTCCCACCGCGCCGGAAGAACAAGACACTGGTGTCAGTACACGCAGCAGATACACCATCAGCAATGGAATGACTGCCACGCCGACCAGACGCAGATACAGTGCCACCATGCCACCCTCGAGAAACGGAATGTAGACAAACGACAGGGCGATCACCGCAAACGTGACCAAACGCGATACCTGCACGTAGTGCCGATCGTCGGCTTGCCGCACCATGAAACGTGCGTAGACATCACGTGTAAATACCGACGCCATGGCGGATCCAATGGAATCGTAGGTCGAAATCCCTCCAGCCAGCAGACCAGCCACAACAATCGCGGTCAGTACACCACCCATTGGAAACAGGAACTGCTCCACCAGAATTGGAAAGATCCGATCACCGGTCTCGAGGTCCGGAAAAAGAGCTAAGCCCATGATGCCCAGCGTGACATTGAACCATAGTATGAAAGCAGTCACTGCCGCAGCAGCTGCAGCCGCCATTCGCAGATCCCATTTCGACCGCGACGCCAGCATGCGCATGGCCTGCGACTGATTGATTACACAGTACGACGTCATCACCAGTGTGAATCCGACCAACACCATCCATGGCGGTGTCCCAGGTTCGGTCGTGCCACCTGCATGTGTCATGGCGTGGGCCTCTTCAGGCGCGATCCGCCCGGCTGCTGCATGTTCTGCCAGCCGTGCTTCGATCCCCGACCAGCCGCCGACGTGATTCCACACCGTCCACCACAACACAGTTGCTGCCACCAGCATCACAACCGATTGCAGTGAATCTGTGACGGCCACGGATTTCAATCCACCTATGGCCGTGTAGGCCGCGGCGAATGTGGTAATGGCAGCCACCAGGTCTGCAGGCCCCATCCAGTCAGCATGTTAAAGGTCAGATACAGCGAGAATGCGACGTTGCCGAGTACGTTCGTTCGAGTCTGAAGCTGGATAAATACGGCGATCATTCGCGCGGTCGCCCCGAATCGGTACTCCAGATATTCGCAGTTGGTGAACATTCCGCTGCGATACATGGGCACCAGAACCACCCACGTCATTACCATCCACCCGACACTCATCCCAATCCACCAGGTTGAGATGTAAGGCATACCCCGGTCGTAAGCAGCCCCAGCCACAGCTACATAATCGCCGCTGTCCACGGCTGTCGCGAACATCGACAACCCGACCATCCACCACGGCAGCCCGCGTGCGGCCAAAAACCAGTTGACTGAATCGTGAGTGTCACGAGCCTTCCACAGCCCAAACAGAATGATGGCCCCGTTGATGCCAATTACGAGGATCCATCCAGAGGCGGTCAATTGAAACTCCTCATCTGGCAGCCTGCTGAACCATCATGTTTGACTTTGCAGCCGGACTGTTGCCTGAAAACAACGTCCAACTGCACTGGAAGTGCCATCCTGCACTGCAGAAACGCAAGCGTGAAGTATCAGGGACACTACACTCCCTCACGCTTCATGCCTGTCATTGTGAATTGTCTCAGTGTGGCGATTTCCTGCTACTTCGACGCTGTCACCTGCTTCAGACTCGACAAAAATACCACCAGGTCTGCAACCTGTAGCGATGTCATGTCGCGCAACAACAGGTCCGGCATCATGGACTGTTGTTGCTGCACCAGTTCTTCCACATCGTCTGCCGCAATCGTGGTAAGTTTGCCCTTGGGGTCTTTCAGGACGATTTCCAGATCGTCCTTCTTCACCAGAAGTCCGGTCACCACTTTACCGTCGATGGTCAGCACCAAGTGTACGCGGTACTTTGGATCGATCTCGCGTGACGGGTTGAGGATCGTGTCAAGCAATCGGCTGCGTTCTTTGTACTTCGTTCCGATTGCACTCAGGTCGGGTCCGACCTCGGTGCCCTGACCGTCGATTTTGTGGCAATTCCGGCACTGCACGCCGGCTGCAGTCTGGAACAGCCTCCTGCCTCTCTCCGCATCACCATCGAGTGCCAGAATTTCGTCGGGTTGAATCACATTGCCAAGCCGTTTGGTTCGCAATTCTTCAGGCAGAAAGCGTTCGAACAGGTCGCGAACATGAGCGGCCGTACTGCCGGCCCCGCGTTCGACGACTTCGGCGCGAATGGCGGGATTCAGCGAACCGGAACCCACCGCGCGCATCAGCTGAACTGCACTGGTGGTCGATGAAAGCAGTTTGTCAATGTGTGTGATGCGATCATCGCCGGATATAATTTTATTCAGCGATGCAACCACGCGTTCGACGTCACGTCTCTCTAGTGACGGCCTGAGTTCTTCGATCCACTCGTGAATCAGGTTGAGACCATCATGATCGACAAGACTCGACCCGATCCGTGGCATACGTCCCGGACCCAGCTTGGCCATACGATAAAAAAGTACACTGCGGCTGGGATCGCCCGGTGCCAGCATGCGGGCATCAGGAATGTAAAACCCACCATGCCGCGGACGCTCGTCCATAATTCCCATGTCCTTCTGAGTCAACGACGCCAGCAGCCGGAACTCACCGTTACCGCCGCCCCATTTGCGATGACAGTGCGAACAATTGGCATGCAGGTAGGAGCGAGCGCGATTTGCGACATCCCGTCCTGCATCACGATAGTCCTCCAGACACGGCAGATTCCCGGGATCATCGGGCAGATCAGCCGTGAACAAGCCAAGTTGTGCAAACACTGCCAACTGATTCTTCCGGGAGTTGGCGTAGTTGAAGCCACGATTCATCTGTAGCGTGTTGATGCCGAGCACGTATTTGGCTCCCATGTTGTGACAGACCATGCATTCGGCCCGTCCGGGAAAATGCCATGTCTGCGTACGCCGACCTCCCGGCGCACCCGGATCCTGAATGGAGAGGGCAACGTCTTTACCCAGCGGATCTTCCAGCAGCACAGCGTCAGTCTGTTCGTCATTCCAGATGTACGTATAACCACGCCACAACTGGTCTCCCACAAACTCACTTCCGGTGAGTTGTTGGTAGTGCAGCAAACGCGTTTCCAGCCGGCGCCGACTGGCCGGATTACCCGGATCCATCTCCATAGATATCGTTTCAAACGCAACTGAACCGTCCGGAAATTTCCAGCCGTGTGGAGCGTCTGGCGCGGGTTGAGGATAAGTAATACCGTCGAATTCAATTTTCGATTCGCCCGGCAGTGCCAGATACCGCTGCTTGGTTGCACCATCGGTCCACTGCGGTGCAACGACATCATAGGGAATCACACCTGCTGAAACGGTGTGCTCGGGGACTGAAGCAAAAAGTCCGGTGTCACTGAGCTGCCGTGGGAAGTCGGCTGTTTTGTCCGAAGCAGGATTTTTCTCCAGCCGGCTGATCAGGCCGCTCATGTGGTCAACCAGAAATAATTCACCTGCCTGATCTTCACCAAACCCCACCAGCCGCAGGGCGGAATCAACCAGTTCTCGATGTTCGCTGACTTTTTCCGTGTCACGGTCATAGCGAAACATCCAGATCTTGCCGGTGTCGTAATCGCCATAGATGTACGCCCCCGTGAGTTCCGACAATATTGTTCCATGGTAGACATACCCCCCGGTGATGGATCGAAATTCCGCGTGATTGTGTTCGACGACGGGCGGAATAAACGGAGACGGCCCGCGTTCGCGCCCGGGACGAAACGGATGCGCACCCTCCATCACACTCCAGCCGTAGTTACCGCCACGTTGGATGAGGAAGATTTGTTCCCACAGGTCCTGGCCCACATTGCCGGTCCACAACTCTCCCGTTTCCCGATCGAAACTTATCTTCCAGGGTTGACGAAGTCCATATGCCCAGATTTCCGCCCGCGCGCCGTCAACACCCACGAAAGGGTTGTCCGGTGGAACCGCGTATGCCAGCTCAGCGTCCCGATGGTCCACATCGATCCTCAGGATAGCTCCCGACAGATTGGTAATGTCCTGACCGGTCAGCAACTGGTCGGCAATGCCACTCGAATCGCCCGTGCAGATGTACAGATTGCCGTCGGGTCCAAATTTCACACAGCCACCGTTGTGCCCACCGCTCGACCACTGGATGATCACCTTCTGCGAATCCAGGTTAATGCGCAGCGGATTGTCCGACTCGACGCGAAACCGTGAGACGCGCATCCCGTTAGCATCATCGTCATGGACCTGCATCGTGACGAACACAAATTTGTTTGTCTGGAACTCGGGGTGGAACGCAGCTCCCATGAACTGTAACTTCTCGCCATCCTCCAGATCCAGTAGCACGTCGGCATGCTGGACTTTCGGATCGTTGACAAACGACAGGATTCTTCCGTACCGTTCGACCACAAACAGTCGCTCGCTGTCCGGTACAGACGCCATGACCAGAGGTTCGGTGAATGTGAGATTGGGAAACGCATTCACCGTTCGAAACGGTGCCGGTGGATCCGGAGTTCCGGTCACACGCGACGACGTCCAGCGCACGCGGTGTTCGATGCTGAATGACGACACATCTTGGGCGGACAGTGACCGGCACACAAGTAAAGCGACAATTGCAGCGAGCAGACTCAGCTGACGTCTTCGAAGATTCATACGGTCATCTCCCGGAGCTTTTCCTTTAACCAGATACACAATAATACGGCGCCAGATATTCTGTCATCCAACCCGAGTGGTCTCGCCCAAAGAACCTCTGGCGTCCTGAAGTGCGATGAACAATGAACTCGTGTAGGCCACTCGGCGTGAGAACTGATCATTCCACAACGTGTAGTCTGAATTGTCGACTGGCCCGCGGGAAAATTCAAACCGTGACCTAGGACATTTTAACTGCAATCAGGACACAGTCGTCTAAACACTGGCCGCTGACCGTCAGGATTACCTGTTCGGGCATATGCATCAGATTTCATGGTCGTGTGGTTACGGAACTGAGCCAAAACAGAGTCGGAGTCCGTGTCCGTGCGGTCCCCGGGCATTACCGATTGTCCTGTTCCTGAACTGGTTTGTTCTTGTATACCAGACCGTCTTTCATTACGAAGACGACATCACGTGTCACAGTGATGTCCAAAATCGGATTGCCCTGAACGGCCACCAGGTCAGCGATCTTGTTCACTTCCAGAGTACCGAGACGATCGTCAACCATGAGCAGCCGGGCGGCTTCGAGCGTAGCAGACTGGATCGCTTTCATGGGAGGCATGCCGCCTTCAACCATTAATTCAAATTCACGTGCGTTTTCGCCATGCACTGAAACCCCCGAATCTGTTCCAAATGCGATCTTCACACCCGCTGCGTATGCCCTCGCGAATGCCTCTCTCGCGACAGGACCAATTGAGGCGGCCTTGGAACGAACGATGTCAGGAAAGTAATCGTCCTCCTGTGACTTCTCCGCAACCCAGACTCCAGCTGAGATAGTTGGGACAAGGTAGGTTCCGCGTTCCTTCATCAACTGCATCACGTCGTCGGTCATGAACGTACCATGTTCAATAGAATCAACACCGGCCAGGACAGCTCGCTTCATACCTTCGGCGCCGTGTGCATGTACGGCGACAGTCATGTTGTAGTCATGAGCAGTGAGGACAACAGCTCGCAGCTCTTCGTCGGTGAATTGAGGGTTAGTGCCGTTGCCAGCCAGGCTCAATACACCGCCGGTCGCTGTCAGCTTGATCAGATCCGCACCATCCTTATAGCGTTGGCGGACGGCCTTTCGCACATCATCCGGACCGTTGACAACCCCATCGACCGGACCGACATCGCTCCGAAAATCTCCCTTGAGTCCATTAGTTGGGTCAGCATGACCGCCAGTTGTCGCCAGTGATTTTCCAGACGTGAAGATACGTGGACCGATAATCCAGCCTTCATCGATGGCCTTGCGCAGAGAAATCGAATTGATTCCGTTATCGCCAACGTCGCGCACGGTCGTGAATCCGGCCAGCAAGGTCCGTCTGGCGTAGATCGTTGATCGCAACGCGTAGTCCGCGTGGTTCATGAAAAATCTGTCGGAGTATACCTTCTTATGGTGCTGGGACATGAGATGCGTATGCATGTCCATCCACCCTGGCATCACTGTACAGGTTCGCAGGTCGATCAGTGTGTCTTTCTCTGTCAGTTCGATGTAGCCTGACTCGACCGCGACGATACGTTCCTTGTCAATCACGACCGACATTTCCTCATGGACTACTGAGTCAAGACCGTTGATGAGACGACCAGCGTGAATGATCGTTCCAGCGAACGCATTGCACGTGAAACTGAGGAGAAGTAAGACACCGGTGAGTGTTTTCAAATACATCAGGAAACTCCGACCGCATTCGCGGCAGCGGCGCGTGGAACTGTCCAGGGTGCACGCAGACATCCGAATTCGGTCGTGACAGGATGCCAAATATTTATGATTGATACCAGAAAATCCGGGATGCAAACCCGAAACGCTTCAGATCTGCTACAGCCTTGGCCGCCGGACCGGGGCAGAAAGTGAGTTCGGCAGGCGCCGTCGCTGCGGTCCGGAGACCGCAAGTGACGTTTCGTCCCGGAAAATGATACGCATCGAGCATCAGGTCATTCACAAACGACAACTGCAATGTCGCGGATCATATTACCCCATTTGACAGACGTACGTTTCTTCAGGTTACCCTCGTTGATTTCAAACGCTGTCAATGTATTGCCATGTGCGGCGGTGACGAGCAGATGATGGCCGTCGGGTGAAATCCGCAGGCCCCACGGAATAGCGTCTGCGTCCACCGTTCCAAGATGGGTAAGATGGCCATCGTCGTGAACGCGGTATCGATGAATGGCATCGAGTAAATTTTTGCCAAAGTCGCGCACCCCAACAAACAGGTAGCGGCCATCGGGCGTGATCGCAATGTCTGACGCAGCGAGCGGCGTGGACGGTCGCAGCTTACCCGGTCTGCAAACCGCGATGAGCTCGAGTTGTCCACCTTCGCCGATCCGACAGGACGTCGCGCCAAGCTGCTGTTCGTTGCTGAAAAAAATGAACGGTCTGGTCGGATGAAACGCGACATGACGCGGACCGATACCGTCTGGAATTTCGACCTGAGGCGGCTCGAGTGGCAGCAACTTGCCGCTCTTTTCATCAAATGAGTACTGGAAGAGCGCGTTGTTGTCCTTGACGTAAGGCACATAGGCAAAACGGTTGTTCGGACTGGTGAGGATAGAATGTGCTTCGTCTCGACCTTCAAATGTGGTGCTGGTAAGCGTAGGTGAGGTCCCGTTCTTCGTGAGCCGATAAATATCCACATGTCCCTCAAAGTAGGACACCGATAACATAAACTGTCCCGTGCGATCGAAGCTCGCATAAGCACTTCCATGTTTCATCGAGTGTTTGTCTCGGAGTGTCAACCGCCCATCGGAACCGACAGAAAAAATGGCCAGCTTATTCCCATCCTCTTCTTTCGCCTGCAACGATGCCACGTAGAGCAGCCGATGGCGCTGGTGGCAGACGACGGGTGCACACTCGAATCCCAATGGCTCGCGTTGCTGGATCTCTGATCTCAGCTGGCCATTCACCCAATGAAATCGAATCGCCACCAACTCCTGCGAAGTCGCACTGGCACCGCAGGCAACGAATGGCGTGAACCCGTCGCCAGAGTCCTGCTGGTCAATCACAACCGACTGGACACCAGCGGCCTGGTTGGTCAACGGACTCCATATTGCGACAGCCAGGTAAAACATGATCATCGCGCGGTGGGCCGACGTGTTCATTGCACAGTTACTCCTCACAACTGAGATTCGTGGATGTGATGTTATGACTGATTAAAAACTCCACCCGGCTTCAAGGCCCGTGCCTCTTGAAATATTTCGTTCACTGTCGCAACGTTGATAACGTGGCCCGTCGGCTTTGAAAGCAACTGTGTCGTCGGATGCTAATCCGAGCTCAATGTCTCGATCGATTCGTCGTTTGCTATACAACCGGTTGTGGCAACCAAAAGAACAAAGACGGCGATTGACAGGTGAGTCTTCATAGAATATCAGCATCGAACAGGACAACTTCATCAATCAGAAAAATATCGTCGTCATCAGTTTAAACGACTGTAACAGATTGTGACTCGAAGCATCGTCGCGGAGGGCGGCTTCCAAATCAGGCAAGTCGTGGGGACAACCGATTTGCTAAGCTTCACACGTGCGGAATAATCTGCATATTTATGCGCCCAACCGGGCTGAAATCCGGTGAGTGTCCACACTCCTCATAAAAGCATCGTGTTTTTTGCAGACATCATGGTTTCGCGCCGCCAATTCAAGGGTTCACGACAGCGCGCTCCGCCTGCGGCGTATCAACCGCCAGGACACTCCATGACACAGGACCGGACTTGAATGTGCCAGTATGGCTGAGCATTCCATCCGCACCGATGCGATACGCCGCGATCCGTCCGCTGCCTTCGCCGGCGGCATAAAGGAAGCGCCCCCGCGGCTCGATCGTAAAGGAGCGAGGTGTCTTCTCAGTAGGCGTCTGGCCGAGCGAGATGACCTGCCCTGTGCTTTGGTCAATGGCAAACCCAGCGATGCTGTCATGGCCGCGGTTGGCGACGTAGACAAACTTTCCGTCGGCCGTCATCTCGCAGCGTGCCGTGGAGTTGTTGGCGCCGTCGAAGCTGTGGGGAAGGGTGCTCATCGTCTGAATGCGCTTCAACGTGACGTTGTCACGGTTCACGGCGAAGACTCCGATACTGTCCCCGGCTTCATTGCTGACGTAGGCCCAGCGGTCGGTCGGATGCAGCATGATGTGGCGCGGATGGTCCCCAACCGGCGTACGCGCAGAGACAGGGCTGCTGGCGGTCATGCGTCCGGTCCGCGAATTGAAGTAAAACTGGAAGATCTGGTTAGCTCCCGTATGGGACACGAACACCATCCGATTCGATGAGTCCATCGCAATTCCATGTGCTTTTTCCCCCGTGAGAACTGTTTGCAACGGGGTCTGGTTGATCGATCCATCCAGCTCCAGGGAATGGACAGTAACCTTGTTTGCCTGATAGTAAGCCGTGATGAGGAACCGCCCGGTGCGATCAGGCAGTAAATACGCCGGGTCGGCACCACCCTCAACCACGCTGACGGGTACCAGACGCCCATTTGCCGGATCGATCCGAAAACTGGCAAGCTGGCCACTCGATCGAAATGAAACAAACAACGTTTTCCGGTCCGGTGCCGTGCAGAGTATCGCAGGCTCGGCAGGACAAATTGTCTCACCACGTCGCGTCAGCTCACCAGATTCGAGATTCCGTTCGAAAGTCACGATCTTTCGATCATTCAGGAGCGATACGAACAACCAGGAACCAGACTCCGCCTGGACAGCTGTGCAGAGACTGCAACTCAAATAAATCGCTGCGGCCATCAGTCTTGAATGCATTCTCGGTTACTCCCGTCAGAGCTGGATAAGTTGGGATCGGAACAGATTCTCTCGTTCATAAAGCTGACTCGCTTCCGTCGTCGGAGTCAAGCACCCTGCAACAGGTTTCACGGCAGACTTGCAGCGTCATTCAGGCTGCCATGTCCTTCCGTGATCACGTGATCGACCTGCCATCCCGGATGTGTGCCGTCCTGATCCACCCGGCATGACTCGCGTAGATGATTCGTGCGCGATTCAACAACACGGCGCAGAAGGTGGGCCACATGTTACCAGCCACCTGTCATAGCGTAAGATTCACCGACCGTCCGTAGGAAATGACGACACGATAAACGACGCTTTATGTGGCTCTGCATATGCCCATTCGCCAGACGAGTACGATTTCGTGCGCAGAGTCGTGGAGACACAGGGTGCTGTCGGACGTCCGAGCGGAATCGAACGCATGTATAGTGTGTCGCCAAATCAGCCACTTTGCCAAAATTCCACTTCCGGAGGTGGCCACCCTCGTTAACATGTCTGACGTGCGACAGATCGGAGACATTCGAGCGTTTCCTTCGCCTCCACACACATTGCTGCTGAACCAGTGTGACAGGATTGCCACGTGAGACTGTTCACTGGCTTTTGAAAAGGATCAAAAATGAGCCCGCTTCCGTTCTGCGCCGGACGTGTGATCCATCACTGTCTGTCAGCAAACTCGGCGCTGTGGTTCGGACTGTCCAACAGGTAGCTCAGGGAACAGGAACTACATTTGCTCCGCAGTCACCGCCGACAGCGGCCGAGAGTCAGCCTATGACTCACTGCTCAACTGGAAATTCCACGGGAGCTCAGGATCTGCCGGAATCCGATAAACTGTCGCCGGCAAACATGTATGGTACAATTGGGCAAAGTCAGCATGTTTCTCAGGCCCGGATAACGATGGCTGATGTTGCAGCGCGCCAAAATATTTCGGATGAGTCGATGAGGCTCTGGTTGATTTGGTTCTGTTTGTCGGTCTGCGCGTGGGAAGTCGTCGGACGGCACGCCGCAGCAAACGACGAAGTCTCATTCAATCGGGATATCCGAGTAATTCTGTCGGACCGGTGCTTTCAGTGTCACGGTCCCAATAAAGATGCGCGCCAGGCAGAACTGAGACTGGATGTCCCCGGTAATCCACAGGGCCCGTTTCGAGATCGCGACGGCTATCGAGTGATTCAACCGCACGATCTCCAGGCCAGCGCCCTCTGGGGTCGACTGACCACCGACGACAACTCGGAGCGAATGCCGCCATCGGACTCCAACAAAAATCCGTTGACTGCTGCCGAAAAGGCGTTGATCAGGCAATGGATTCTCCAAGGGGCCGAGTATGAGGAGTTCTGGGCCTTTGTGCCGCCACAGAGGAAAACGGAGCCAGTGGTCAGAGATCCTCGCTGGCGTACGCGTATTGATCAGTTCGTGCTGGCTCGTCTGGAAAAGGAGAATCTTACGCCTCAGCCGCGCGCGGACAAACGAATGCTGATCAGGAGGGTGTCGTTTGACTTGACCGGATTACCTCCGACACCGGGTGAGCTTCAGCGATTCGTCGATGATCGGTCTCCCGATGCTTACCAGAACCTCATCGATCGACTCATCCAGCAACCGCAGTATGGTGAGCATATGGCCAGATACTGGCTGGATCTGGTGCGGTTCGCAGATACGAACGGCATCCATCACGATCACTACCGGGAAATGACGCCCTATCGCGACTGGGTCATTCGTGCATTCAATGAGAACCTGCAATTCGATGACTTCATTACATTTCAAATTGCCGGTGACCTGTACGAGCAGCCAACACTGGATCAACAGATTGCGTCCGGCTTCAATCGGCTGCATCTGGTGATCGATCGGGGAACGGCGCTTCCTGAGGAAAGTTATACGCGCAATGTGGTCGACCGCGTCTCGGCGTTCGGCACAGCTTTCCTTGGACTCACACTCGGATGCGCCGTCTGTCATGACCACAAGTATGACCCCGTGACACAGAAGGACTTCTATCAACTGTTTGCCTTTTTCAACAACATTGATACGGAGCCCGAAACTCCTGGCAGAAACAACCATCCTCCTTTTGTTCAGTTGCCGACACCTGAGCAGACCAGCCGGTTGATTGTGCTCGAGGCCAGGATTTCGGCAAGCGCCTCCACAATCGACAAATTGAAAGCGGCGGTACAGGGACTCGAAGCGACAGACGACGCAAAGACAGATCTGTCGACCCTGGAACTCCGACAGGAAGAGCTCAAATCATTGTCGCAACAAAAGACAGAACTCGAACGGGTCATCCCCGTGAGCCTCGTGTCGAAGGAACGAAAG
The DNA here is from genome assembly GCA_963581585.1 of Planctomycetota bacterium. Lineage (GTDB taxonomy): Bacteria > Planctomycetota > Planctomycetia > Planctomycetales > Planctomycetaceae > S139-18. The sequence continues at coordinate 105,866 of CAUZPL010000006.1, read as the reverse complement.
GACATTCGCCCCGCCTTCATCCTGACACGAGGCGCCTACGATCAGCCGGGAGACAAAGTTGAACGCAACACACCTGACTTTCTCCCGCCGATGACCAGCACCAAAACTCTGAAAACTCGCATGGATCTTGCGCAATGGGTGACGGACACCCAGCATCCGTTGACCGCACGTGTCGCGGTGAATCGCTTCTGGCAGCAGTTCTTTGGTGTCGGGCTGGTGAAGACGTCTGAGGATTTTGGTGCGCAAGGTGAATTCCCCAGCCATCCGGATTTGCTGGATGACCTTGCGAGCTACTTTGTCGAGTCCGGATGGGACGTGAAGGCGCTTGTCAGATCGATCGTCCTGTCGGAAACCTATCAACAGGTTTCCTCCGCACCGGCAGACGCGTACCGCGCCGATCCTGAAAATCGGCTGCTGGCCCGCGGCTCACGATTCCGGCTTGATTCTGAAATGATTCGCGATCAGATCTTAGCTGTCAGTGGTTTACTCAATCGACGCATGTATGGAAAAAGCGTGAAGCCTCCACAGCCGCCGAATCTCTGGAAAAGCGTATCGATGGTCTCCTCCAGCACTTATTCATTCCAGGCGGACACGGGCGACAGCATTTACCGGCGCAGTATTTACTCCTTTTGGAAACGAGCAATGCCGCCGCCACAAATGACGATTTTTGATGCGCCCACCAGAGAAAGCTGCGTCGCCCGGCGAGAGAGGACAAACACGCCGCTGCAGGCCCTGGTGCTGATGAATGAAAGCCAGTATTTCCATGCCGCCAGGACAGCCGCACAACAACTGATCACTCCAAAGAACATGGATGACGTGTCGCGGCTGAGTTTTGCGTTTGAGCTGGTGACATCTCATGTGCCTGACTCAAATGAGCTGACAAGCCTTCAACACGGACTGGACGGACTTCGGTCAACTTACCAAGCAGACATCTCATCGGCCATGGCGATGACCTCCGATATACCAGAGGCCGGTGACCGGGACCGTATCGAGATTGCAGCATGGACGATGCTGATGAATAGTTTGTTCAACCTGGATGCAGTGAGAACCCGGGAATAAGTCATGGATCCAATCGAACAACTCCAGAACCTTCAATCCCGGCGGCAGTTTTTGAGTTGGACGAAACTGGGACTGGGTGCCGCCACCCTGGGCTCTTTAGCTGTACAACAGGATGTCGCCGCAGGAAGCCACATTCCTCATTTTGCACCGAAGGCGAAGCGGGTCATCTTTCTGTTTATGGCTGGCGCCCCCAGTCAGCTGGACCTGTTCGACTACAAACCGGACCTGGGTGAAAAGTTCAGACAACCACTGCCTGCCGAAGTCCGAGATGGTCAGCGTGTGACGGCAATGACGAGAGGCAGGGACCACCTGGTTCAGCCATCGATCTTCCGATTCTCGCCCCAGGGCCGAAGCGGTTTGTTCATGTCGGAACTACTACCGTACCTGTCAACGGTGGTGGATGAGTTGTGTCTGATCAAGTCCATGCACACGGATGCCATCAATCATGATCCGGGTAAGACACTCATCTGTACGGGATCACAGATTCCTGGCAAGCCAAGCCTTGGTGCGTGGTTAAGTTACGGCATGGGCACTCTCAATAAAGATCTGCCTGATTTCATCGTGCTGAACTCTGCATTCTGGTCCGGTGACCAGCAGAACGTGCAGGCACTGTACAGCCGATTGTGGGGAACCGGTTTTCTGCCTTCGAAACATCAGGGCGTAGCATTTCAGTCCTCAGGCGACCCCGTTCTGTTTCTGTCGAATCCAGCGGGTGTCAGCCGCGACAGCCGCCACCGAATGCTGGATCTGGTGACCAGTCTGAACCAGAAACATGCCGCCGAAATTGGTGATCCCGAAATCCGCACCACGATCGCACAACAGGAGATGGCGTTTCGGATGCAGACTTCAGTTCCGGAACTCACGGATATTAGTTCAGAACCCACCAGGGCACTCGAGCTGTACGGACCGGAAGTTCACAAAACCGGTTCGTTTGCGCGGAACTGCCTGCTGGCGCGGCGGATGGTTGAACGGGGCGTACGGCTTGTGCAGGTTTACCATCGCGGATGGGACCACCACGCGGGATTGCCAGGCAAAATGAAACGGCAGTGTTTTGATATTGATCAGCCCTGCGCGGCACTGATCAAAGACCTGAAGCGTCGAGGCCTGCTGGACGACACACTGATCGTCTTCAGCGGTGAATTTGGACGTACTGTGTATTGCCAGGGAAACCAGACGGGAACTGATTACGGCCGTGATCATCACTCCAGGTGCTTCACCGCGTGGATGGCCGGAGGTGGCATTCAGGGTGGCATCGAACACGGTCGCACCGACGAATACAGTTACAACATCGTTGACAAAGACGGCCGTAAAACAACTCAGTTCAAGGACGATGCGGTCCATATTCGCGACCTGAATGCCACGATCCTGAATCAACTGGGAATTGATCATCGGAAGCTGACATTCCGCTTTCAGGGACTGGACCAAAGGCTGACCGGAGTGGAAGAGGAATCACACGTCATCACAAAGATACTGAGTTGACATTGGCGTTCAGTTCGTGAGAAATCGCCTGTACGTTGGCAAAGTTGAACATGCGGCCTGTTTTCAAGTGTCCATCGTTAACCACATTTCAGGTTCAGCTGATATCTCTGCTTTCGATGACCCTCGAAGATAAGTTTCTGACAGCAATACGTCCGGAGAACGCTCATGTCAGAATTGATGACAACGTATTTGTGCTGTCGGCGTAGCGTTCACGCCGGACTCCAAGAGCGTGCAGCTGAGTGAGCCAAAGATTGGCAAGTGGTGTTCCTCGCTCACAGTGGATGTGCTGCCCAAGCTTCAGGCGACCGCCACCGCCACCTGCAACCACCAGCGGCAGGTCGTTGTATTGATGAGTCGCGCCATCGCCAAGCCCTGTGCCCAGCGTGAATATGGTGTTGTCGAGCAGCGTTGTTCCGTTAGCTTCCGTGATGCCGTCCATCTTCTGCAGAAGCCGTGCGAACGTGGCAACGTGGAAGCGATCGAGTTTTAGCAGATCGTTCACGAACTCGGGCTGATTGTGCGTCATCGCGTGGTGGCTGCGCGGTTGATCAAGAATACCTTCATAGTTGTTGATGGTTTGCCAGCGTTCGGGGCCAATCATCAGAGTACCGACATTGGTCAGGCCCGCCTGCAGGGCCGTGACCAACAGGTCACCCATGATGTGGATGTACTCGTTTCGCGGCAAATGGTCGCGTGGACATTCGGTTTTGTATTCAGCGATCTCGGCTTTCATTTCATCCATTCTGTCCATGCGCTGTTCGATGGACCGGATCGCATCAAAGTATTCGGAAAATTTCTGCCGATCCGCCGTGCCAAGCTTCTCTTGCAAACTGCGTGCGTTGCCCAAAATAAGGTCCGTGATGTTGCGGTAACGTGTGTTTTCACCTGTGCTGAAGAGGCGATCGTACACCTGACGTGGATTGCGCATCGATGGAGCGACATGACCCGGTCCGTACCACGACATGTTGTCGAAATAGATTGATTCGATGTTGTCCTTTGAATCGTTACAGCTCAGTTCGATAGTGGGAAACGGTGTCGCCCGGCCTATGTGATCGCCAGCCACGTGATCGAGCGTCCGCGCCAAAGGATACACCGAATTCGGGATCTCATACGGGGCGGTGCTGGTGAGAAAACACGAAGCTGCCTGTGCGTGGGAGTCCGTTCCATTCTGAAACGAACGATCAAGGCCGGTGATCAGCGCAATCTTGTCTCTGAAACCATACAGTGATTCCAAAGTTGGCGTGAACGTCAGTGGGTGACTTCCGACCGGAGCGGTCCTGCCTTGAAAACGCCATACGTTATTCTGGCTGGCGAATTCCGGCAATTCACTGTCCGATTCACCGGGAAAGAAACCTCGACGTACGAGGCCGTTCGGCAGATAGAAGAACGCCATGCGCACGGACGGAGCCTTGGTCTCCACACCATCTGCCAGGCTTTCAAGATAAGGCAGGCTCAACGAAGCTCCGCCAAGACCGCTTAGAAATCGGCGCCGTGAGAGTCGCTTTGACCGATCGTCATTTCTCATCGTTCGTCTCTCCGGAAATGCGTCTATGTGTGTTCTTGTGTCGAAACGAGGCACTCAACGCTACTTGTTTGAGGACAGAGCGCAAACGATCATCTCCGTCCAGAACGTGCTGCGTGATGTCATCGAGTGCGGTAGAATCGACCGCGTTCAATTCGCGCCCGAGGGCGTACGACAGCAGATGCGCCACAAAGCCACGAATGAAACGAGGCTTCTCGGCCAGAATTGCCTGTTTGAATTCAACGGCTGAGCTGAACTCATGCTGATCGAACAGCATGCCGCTAGGATTGACCGGTCGTCCGTTTTCATATCTGTCCCGCCAGATGCCCGTTGGCCCGTAGTTCTCCAGTGCGAAGCCAAGAGGATCGATCTGCCTGTGGCAGCCGGCGCAGTCTTCCCGCTTCCGGTGCTCAGCAAATCGCTCGCGAATAGTGAGCGTCTTCAGTTGTTCTTCATCCGGTTCGGGAAGAGGCGGGACATCCGCCGGAGGCGGTTCCGGTGGATCGTTAAATATCACTGTATTGACCCACGCACCGCGTGTGACTGGCTGAGTGCGTGTCGGTGACGAGGTCATGGTCATCACCGCAGCGTTGGTGATCACTCCACCCCACCGTCGATCGGTCACGGGTATTCTGCGAAACGTCAAAATCTTGGTGTCTCGATTCGGTGTGTTGTTTTCACCCTGGTAGGCCGCCGCAAGTACTTCGCTTTGATACGTGAAATCCGGATCGAGCAATTCCACAATTGATCGATCTTCGAGATAGACCGCTTCAAACAACAACAGCGGTTCCAGCATCATGTGCATGCTGGCACGGTAGGCCTGAGCGAAATAAAAGTAACGAAATCGTTCTGTATCCGGAATTGATGAAATCAACCGCTCCAGCTGCAGCCACTGGCCTGGAAAACTATCGCAGAATCGAATCATCCGCCGATCGGCCAGCATCCGATCGATCTGAGCGTTGAGCGTATCCGGATCACTCAGTTTTCCCGCCTCGGTCAGGTCCAGCAACGTGTCGTCCGGAATACTACCCCACAGGAAGAACGACAGTCTGGATGCGAGTTCGAAGTCGTTCAGTGTCTGTCGGCGACCCGCAGATTTGTCTATCACGTCGCCCTGTTCACCGTCGCGAAGACCATCATGCGCATGACTGTGGTAGAGATACAGAAACTCCGGCGAAGCGACGGTTGCCCCGACGACCGTTTTCATGGTGTCGGTAAACCCGGTGCCCGACCGGAGGTTGTTTTCCGCAAACGTGACGAAACGATCGAGTGTTTCCGTGTCGGGCGGTCGCCGAAACGCGCGGCGAAGAAACGATTGAAGCCGTGAGCGGATTACATGGACCTGCGTCTCGATGTCCGTTGCCTCACCAGCGTTGTCATCGGCAGCTTTGCCATTATCAGATGGTGGAGCGAAAAAATTCTCCCAGCTTCCACACTCTTCGGGATTCAGGTCATGGCTCGCCACGATGGTCTGGCTCAGACGTAAAAACGACTCCATTAACAGTGGTGAAAGCGTCAAATGGTCTGCGCGATTGTCGAACCCATGTTCCGCACGCAGGTCCTGAGGAAAGGCGCCGACACCCACAAAACCCTCTGCCCTGGCCCCGTCTACGTCCTTCCCAAGCGGCCGATTGGCAACCCGAAGTTCAGACGCCATATTTCCAAGTTGAGGTTCAAAGTAGTCCGAATACCGCCGCATCAGCTTCTCAGGCAAATAGAAGATATCCCTTTCGAGCTCCAGCAAATCGACGACTGCATTGTTGTACTGGAAGCGATTCATCCGTCGGATTGGAGTGCGCGCAAATTCTGTGGTCACCAGCAGTCGTTTCAACACGACACGCAGATGCCTGATTATTGACTGTCGCAGGTCAGGTGCCAGCGGCGCTTCACCCTCCGGTGGCATTTCTCGGCGTTCAAGGACGCCGATAATCTCCTCCAGAACATCAGCACGGCGCAGTAGTTCTCCGGAACTCATCAGCTGCTTCAGATTCAGTTCGCCCTGGATGTCCGCGCCTCTGCCATGACATTTCACACAGTGCCTGGCAATAGCTGTCTGCACCACCGAAGAAGAACTGTCCTCCGCACAATTTCTCGCCGAATGTAATCCAAGCCCCAGCCCGAATACGATGCACACTGATGTCCTTGTTCGCACAACCGACATGGTTCACAGGTCTGTGACAGGGCGAATATGAACTGGTGGGATGGTACGGCACCGGCATCACCCACTAACCCTGTTGACAGTACTTCATCCTTTCGCCTGGAGCCAGTGACTATCTGACTGTCAACGGGTGTTTGCGCGAATAGTGGACGGCCATACGATCACCGTAGACGGGCCGCGGAGCCCTGGCTCGACACATGACGGTTCATCCCGTTAAATGAGTGGAGCCGGTGTCGGCTGCGCCGAAGTCTTCTGACCGATCCTTCGGGTACGATCAGTGCAACTCCGAGCAACCGGACCGCAGGAGATTTGTTAGACAAACTCACGAGATCTCAGTGCTGTTGCGACCTGCGCCAGCCATTGTACTGTCCTTCATCCGTCTGGTTCCGAATTCACGCCAAAGGTCGGTGAGATAGCTATCATCACGGCATGAGAGTGGAATACATGCCCACTTTTGAATCGGCCCCTGTGATGAAGCCGGGCGCCGCGATGCCAACTGACAAATTTTTTCACAGGCAGGTCGAACAATGACCGAAATTGAACCTGGTTCGCACTACATTGACGTTAAAAATCTGTCCTGGCAGACCACGTGTTTCCCTGGCGTGGAGATAAAGATGCTTTGGCACAACCCGGATGGTGAGGCATTCACCGCACTATTTCGTATGGCACCAGGATCCACATTGCCCATGCACCGGCACCGTGGCATCGAACAGACCTTCGTGCTGGAAGGAAGTCTGGTGGACCACGACGGAACCTGCACGGCTGACAATTTCGTTTAGCGAGAAGCCGGGTCGATGCATTCAGCCCATTCACCTGATGGGTGTCTGGCGATCGGAATTTTTCAGAAGACGAACCAATTCTTCGATGAGGCATCAGTAAAATGCGAAGACTAATCCGGATATCGATCCTTGTTGCTGTGGGCTGGTCCACCGCTGTACTACCGGTAACAGCATCCGAGCCGGAGATCGTCTCTGCCCGCAAGATCTGGGATCAAGGTGAGCACAACGCGTTTACCGATCTGATTCGTTTTCAGGATCGCTGGTGGTGTACGTTCCGCGAAGCGAAAGACCACGGTCCCAGCATTGGCAAGGTACGTATCATCGTCTCCACCGACACGGAAAACTGGGAATCGGCGGCGGTGCTGGAAGAACGCGAAGTGGATCTGCGCGACCCGAAATTCTCGATCATGCCGGATGGGTGATTGATGTTGATCATGGGGGGAAGTGAATACCGTGGCACGCCCATCGGGACGCGCTCCCCACGAGTGTCCTTCTCACGAGACGGACGTGAATGGACCTCGCCACAGAAACGACTGGCCGAAGATCATTGGTTGTGGCGCGTGACGTGGCATGATGGCTGGGCATGGAGCGTCAGCAAGTTAGGTGAGGGGAGAGACCCGCGCCGCGGGATGCTGTACCGCAGCTGTGACGGACTCGATTGGGAGTGGATCACGGAATTCCGACTACCTGAGAACATCTGGAATGTCAGCGAGACGACCTTGCGTTTCATGCCCGACGGCGAGTTAATTGCGCTGGTCAGGCCGGAATGGATTGGAACCAGCCGGGCTCCGTACACAGAATGGTCCTGGACAAAACTGAAACACCGCCTGGGCGGCCCCAACTTCATTCGCCTGCCCACAGGCGAACTGTGGGCGGCCAGCCGAGGCTATGGCCGGACTGCAACGACGACACTCGCACGCATGACGCGCAACAGCTACGAACCGGTACTGACCCTGCCCAGTGGCGGCGACTGCAGCTATCCCGGACTCATCTGGCACGACGAGCTGCTGTGGATGAGTTACTACTCATCGCACGAAGACAAGACGAACATTTACCTGGCAAAAATTCGTTTCCGGAACTGAGGTTTCCGGAGAATTCGTAGTATCCTAACCGGGTGGCAGCATGCTGGCTTCGGGTCAGGTTCTGTCGAATCGTACGGTTGCATTATCGGCCGGAATCCAGACCACTCTGGTCCCAGATCGACTCCAGTGCTTCGGCCGCTCGCATGGGAAGTACGATGTCGACAGCGTCAGTCAGCTCCGTGACAGCGGGATTGATTTCGACGGTAAGCGTGTCGCTTTCGGAGGCCGCAAACACCGGCTCAGAAATGTATGGAAACAAAGCACTGGTTCCAACGGCTACAATCACGTCAAAGCCTTCTGCCAGTTCTGAGTGCAGCCGTTCCACTTTGTCAAATGGGAGCATTTCGCCAAACAACACTACATTCGGCCGTACCAGACTGCCGCATTGCGGACACTCCGGGGGAACCGAAAGATCTTCCAGGTCCTCAACGTAATTCTGCCAGGTGCAGTCGGTGCAGTACAGATCATGGATGTCGCCGTGAATATCAATTACATTCACGGATCCGGCCGCTCGATGAAATCCATCGACATTCTGCGTCAGCACCCAGACGCGGGGCAGAACGTATTCAAAGCGAGCGATGAGTTCGTGCCCACGATTAAACATCGCCCCCTGACAAGCATCCGCAATCTGAGCCAGATACTTCCAGGTGACTTCCGGCTCCGAGTCCAGCATCTCACCGGAGAGCAAATCTTCGATTGGGAGACCTTCTTCCGTATCATTAACTTCGTAAATGCCGCCTAGGCCCCGATAGGTTGGGATTCCCGAGTCAGCCGACAGGCCGGCTCCTGTGATGAACAGGACGCTGTCACTGACCCGCAGACGGGAACTGATACGTGCGATCTTGCTGTCGGGATCCATTGCGGACCAATGTTCGGGGACGAATCACCCACGAGCCGCTGAGCATCGGGCTAAGGACTGTAGACCGTTTTGTTCTTCTTTGCGAGCTTTCCAGCCTGACCGGCACCCAGCCATTCGTATCTGACAAAAGCCAACGCTGCAAAGATTCGACATCCGTGCGACGGGCTTGAAAATTTTCTGCTCTCCCAGTCACAAAAGGTTTTATCGCAGAGAATTGGATGTCACTTTGAGATCAGCGGGTGTATGAACGCCGGCCAAACTGCACCACAACTTTGAGGACTCGAATACTACAGAATTTCGTGATGATCCCGCAAAGCTCACCATTGTCCTGTTCAACGACAGGCAATCCCGCAATTCCATAGTTTCTGGTCACCAGCCATCTTCGCAGCAATCCTTACTATGGCTGAATCATCAGGTCCTGAATTCGCACTGACCGAAAATCCAGATCAGTCGTCGGATCGTGCCCCTGCAGACTGATATGTCCGGCACTCAGCCGTTTGCCTCGCCGCGGATTTTCATTCGGTTCTCGTGTGTCCCGCCAGTTGACGACCTGGTAGCCATTGACCCAGGTTGCGACTCGATCTCCTTGAGCAATGAGAGTTGCAGTGAACCATTCACGATCATCGGCGACAACATAACGAGCCGCTGCACGCCGAAAAATGGCACCTGTTCCGAAGTCCGACGGTTTCGTCCGGTCATCATCTCGGTATCCGTTCTGGATTTGCATTTCGTAGCCGTGTGACGGGGCGTCTTCAGTGCCAGGCATGGCTCGGAAGAAGATACCGCTGTTAAGTCCATCGCCGTTGATACGTGCGTCCACCTGCAGGATGAAATCGGCATGAACAGAATCGGTTTGCAGAAATCCCGGTCCGTTGCTGATGTGGATCGCTCTGTGACTTACCTCGACCGTACTCTCAGTGCCATCGCGGAATATCGTGTCAACTATTCCGAATTGACTCTGTGACCCTGACACGACTGACCAACCATCAAGTGACTGACCGTTAAACAACTGTGTTGTTCCGATCGGCCTGAGAAACACATTCCGAAATGCGATGCGTCCACCATTCATCTGCAGACCAATGGTCCCTGCAGACCGGTAATTTTCAGATTCGTCAGTGAAATCGACGATGGATTTGTCATCCAGCCAGACCCGAATGTGCATTCCATTACAGATGACTCGAACGCTGTGCCATTCACCTTCAACAGCCGGTACGCCATCTGCTTTACATCGGGCGACCAGGCTGCCGGTTGGAAAGGAACCGTGCGAATCACAGATATTCAATTCATAGGTATCAGTGGCCGGACTTTTTGCATCCTCCGCTGTCCGCAGAAACACACCGCTGTTGCCACCAGCTTCCAGATGAAAGTCGCAGCGGAACTCAAAATCGTCGAACTTGAAGGGCGTCATGAGCAAACCGGGCTCACCGCTGTCGGCGACCAGACAGTTGTCTTCGATGTGCCAGTTCGTACCATCCGGGATGCTCCAGCCGAAGAGTGAGACACCATCGAACAGGCTGATCCAGCCGTCACGAATTTCGTCAGTGGTGAGGTTTGATTTCAGGAACTGCAGTGGAGGAAGTTCAGCCGCTTCCTGTGATGCATTGTGCTTTTTGTTTGTGGCTGGTGCATCAGAACTCGACGTTGCGACGTCAGGGGTGTCGTGCCGACAGCCGGCAACAATGATCACAGCAACGAATACCAAAACTAAACGAGCGGTTGTCATATCACTGTCCTGTTTTCCGGCGGATCCGTCGGGAACTTCATCTGTCTGATCACTTTGTTTCATTCGACGGCGCAGTCGAGGTTGTGCACTGGCCGACACAGATGACGTCACATTACACACCGCCGGCCAATCACCATCGCAAGACGCTGCACACCGTGCAGCGGTTCAGCCGGAAAGAACGAAGAATACAGTGGAATTCACTACGACGCTTCAGAAAGCTTCCATCGGAGGAATGATTCCAGGAACGTATCAATATCACCGTCCAGCACTGGCTGAGGGTTACCAATTTTTGTTCCGGTGCGTGCGTCCTTCACATACTGATCCGGATGCAGCACATAATTGCGTACGGTCGTGCCCCCGAAGCCAATCTTGGACTTGACGCCTCGTCGGGCAGCCAGTTCCGCTTCACGTTTGTCAGCTTCCAGCTGATACAGTTTTGCCTGCAGCATCTTGCGGGCCGTAGCCCGATTCTTGTGTTGGCTGCGTTCATTTTGGCACTGCACGACAACCCCGGATGAATGTGTCAAACGCACAGCAGAATCCGTCTTGTTGACGTGCTGTCCCCCGGCACCGCCGGCACGGTATGTGTCTTCACGCACGTCGCGATCCCAGTCGATGTCAATCTCCAAGGTGTCGTCGATCTCAGGACTGATGTCAACGGCGGCGAACGCTGTGTGCCTACGGCCGGCGGAATCAAACGGGCTGATGCGGATCAACCGATGGTTGCCGATTTCTCCTTTCAGATACCCGAAGACGTAGTCACCTTTGATCAGCAAAGTCGCACTGCGGATGCCGGCTTCTTCCGCTTCGGAAATATCAATTTCTTCAACCTTGTAGCCTCGGCGTTCGCCCCAGCGGACATACATCCGCAAAAGCATGAGTGCCCAGTCAGCTGAGTCCGTACCGCCTTCACCAGCCTGGACCTGGACATAAGCTGCGCAGGTATCTTCGGGGTCACCCAGCGTGGCCCGTAGTTCCACTCCATCGACCAGCTTTTGCAAATCTTTGGCGGCAACCTGGAGTTCAGTGACGCTGTCCGGATCTTCCTCTGCAAACTCGATCAGGACCTTGAGATCATCACCGGCTGACACCATTTGTCGAACAGGTTCGACCAATACCTTCAGTCGCTGCATTTCCGCAACCGTAGCCTGAGCAGACTCCTGACTGTCCCAAAAGTCCGCTGCCGCCATGCGGTCTGTGACCTCCCGCAGTCTCTCTTCTTTCTTGTCATGGTCAAAGACAGTCTCGGAGATGGACAATGCGTTCCAGGAGTTCATTGCAAAGTGTGCGAAGTTCAGTTTCCATGATTCTTGTCTGGCTGAATGAAATAAAGGTCAATAACGAGGATTTCAGCACAGTTGGTGCTGACATTCAATGGGTGCCCTGAGGAGTCAGGACAGACAGTAAACGGGCACAGCGCAATCACAGCACGCTGAATGCTGTGCAACCACATTCGGTTTGCATATTAATGCATCAAAGCAGATTCCGTAGCGCAGGACTTTGCATCGACTGCAACCTCCACGATTCGCTCCGCGGAAAATATTTTCTCAGTTGACGAGCTGACAGGGGAAGACGACTCTATACGCTGGTGTTTCGGTTTTTTTGCCGCTCCGCAACAATTCATCGACCTTCGAACTGTCGTTTTTCACGGTCCCTGGAATGTCTGAGTCACCCGAGGAACACAAACCGCCAAGCCTGTCCCGCCCGGAAGAACTCGTCGATCGCATGATCGGTGAATTCCGGTTACTGCGGCGACTGGGCGCCGGGGGCATGGCGGAAGTTTATCTGGCCGAACAGCCGTCGCTGGGACGCGTTGTCGCCGTCAAAGTGCTGCAGCCGGAACGAGTTGCGGGATTCGACAGTTCGATCGTTGATCGTTTCGAACGTGAAGCCAAAGCGGCAGGAGGGCTAAATCATTCCAATATCGTGCAGATATATCAGATCGGCGAAGATCGCGGGATTCACTTCATCGTTCAGGAATACATCCAGGGAAATAATCTCGCTCAGCAGATCCGCCGAGATGGTCCCCCCGAATTACATCAGGGCCTGCAATGGATGCAGCAAATTGCCGAGGCTCTCCATGCAGCCAGTGAAGCTGGCATTGTCCATCGGGACATCAAACCTGAAAACATCATGTTGACGAGGGAACTGGCTGCCAAGGTCACCGACTTTGGTCTTGCCCAGCTGAGTCAGCAGGCAGATCAGACTAATCTGACACAAACCGGCGCAACCATGGGGACACCCATGTATATGAGCCCCGAGCAGATACTGGGACAGAAGGTGGACCATCGCAGTGATCAGTATTCATTTGGCGTAACCTGTTACCACATGTTTGCCGGACACCCACCGTTTTCATCCGCCAATTCCGTTACTGTGGCCGTCCAGCACCTCCAGGACACCCCGGCGCCTCTGGCCGGACATAGAGCCGATTTGCCCCTGGAGCTGTGTCAGACCGTGCACCGTATGATCGCCAAGAGACCAGGCGACCGGTTTCAGTCTACCAGTGAGCTACTGGCAGCAATGGCACCGCTGCACACGCTGTCGATAAACTCCAGCCTGCGCACTTCACTGGGGCTTCGAGGCTGGTTAAAGAGCTTTCTGCCCGAATGGCGTCTGATCACTGCCGCATTACTGGCTACAGCGGTCGCTGGAGGCGTTGCCGGCACGATCCTGACTTCCAGTCACCTGCCACCTAAAGTCGATCCGGCCGGATTGGAGAAAAAAGATAACGCAGCAGCGCAGTTTGCTGCCGCAATGCTCCAACCGCCAAACGAGTCTGCGTGGCTGGTGGTCGCTGACTATTTTCCGGAATCAGACGAAGCTCGATATGCGCAACTGCATCTCGCTTTGCTGTATCTCAGTCGCGTTCCACCCGATTTTGAACGAGCCAAAAACGCAGCCGAGGAGCTAATCGCGTGGACGGAATCGGTTCCGGGTGACTATCGCCGGCTGCATGCACTGGCGCTGGTGGCGCGAGCAATGATTTCCAGACGAACCAATGACAGAAGGTCCGAGGACCGTTATCTGAGCCTGTTGCAGCAGGGAAACCTCATCAGCAACGACGAACGAACTCATTTGTTCGACATCGCTCCACGATCACTGAGAAACTACTGGCAACGAACCCAGCCAGCAGTTCGAAACGGCAATTCGCCCCGACGACCGTAAAAACACCATGTGCAACCGCCGGAAGGTCACTGCCACCTTCGAATCTCCAAACATGGGCAATTAAGAAACTGTCCGGAATCAAGGAGGCGGGATGCCCTCCCGTCGCCGTATGCCCTTCATCCGGCGCTGAGGCCATAGGCTGGCAGCCGGCTACTGGGAAGTCGAGTTCCATACGGTCTACTGCAACTCATAGCATATCGCTCGCCGCCGCCGAATACCTTTCTTCAGAAAACGATGAAGGCCACCTCGCCTTGATCGAGTATGGCCGGCTCCAAGCTTGAGCCATCCGTGCGCGTCGGGAGCGAGACAGCTCCACTTTTGTGTAATGAGTCTTGCGTGCCCGCTGTCAATTTTTTCTGCGCCTAATCCCGTGCATGAAAGTGGTGGCGGGTTATCGACGATGTGATCCATGGCACGATTCCACATCGTACTCCAAGTGAAAGGGTTTCTGAGTTCAGTGGCAGGAGCCGAGCGACTACGGGCAACAAATCCGGACAGAAATGGGCGGCCGGTAGGTTGATCAGGTCGGATGGTAGCGAAAATTAAAGACCCACCGAAAGTCGTTAATGGTCGAATTCTTGCTCGAGCTGTGGACCATTTTATTGTCGAGAAATATGACATCTCCCGGACTCACTTCAAGCGTAACGCCTTGACGGGTCAATTCGAAGGGAACCGGCCCCGCATGTAGTCCCAACTTGTGACTTCCAGGGATCACCACGAGACAACTGTTTTCCGTGGTAACCTCTGTGGAGCGGAACCCATGCATTGACGATCTCACTTTCGTGAGCGTCAGGAAGGCAGATCCCCGAGTCCGAGTGCTAGTGGCCGTGTTCAACATGGAAACCATAGAACAATCCGCGAGCAGGGCTATCCTGTTTCACGGTCTCAGCGAGGCGTTCAACAAACTCCAAATGTCTTTGGGCCAAACGCCAGTTGACATGATAAATCGGCGACACAAATATCTCGGGTCCGGTCAGATCTTCCAGCACGTCCAGTAGCTTCGCGTGACGAATCATATAGAAGAGTTCCAAAATATTTGTGGTCGGCAGGTCAGGTCGCCACTGGAAATCCGGATCAAAGATATTCAATATGGGGTCAAGATGATGTATGGCACGGCCTCCGCTTGACCCAAGCAACGTCGCAATTCGCTCTGGGAGCGCAAGATTATCATAGGTATCGTACGCTGAAGGATTAGCCTCGAGGATGCAGAAGTAGGAGAGCGTGTCGATCAGTTGGCTGTCTGCAGTCTTGAGAGGAAGAACATCGCTCTGTACGTCAAGCAACCCCTTAGAACAAAATATCCCTGCTCCTGGAAGGTCTTCCTGTTTTCGTTCGAAATCATATCAGTACGTTCTGTTTTTATTGGATCCATTCTACAAAGTTCAAGTGTGGTGATCTCCAGTACGGCTTCGCTCGCATCGTCTGCCCCGATTGCCGCCACGAGTTCTTCGTCGCCTTCTCCTGCAAGCAGCGGTGCATCTGCTCCAGTTGCTCGCAGAAGCGTACGCTCTTGTTCGGCATGCACGTCGCCGAAGATGTCTGCCTGAGCATGCCGCACCGCCGGTTCGTCTGAACCGTCCCCAAACGCCTGCGCGTCTTCTATCGCTTTCACCGCGACCTGCTTCAACAACTCCCGCGTTTAGCCTAGCAGTCCATTTTTGTTCACTGTTCATCACGACCGGAGCGTGACCAAAACTTTGACTTGCGACAGCTGTTAACTGGCCGGTGCTAAGCCGCCGACGTGTCAATCAGCCCGGCCGGAGATTTGGCTCGCGGCAGCTTGAGTGTAAATGTGGTCCCTTTTCCCGGCTCGCTTTCGACACGAATACGGCCGCCATGAGCTTCAATAATGCGGCGGCACAGGGCGAGTCCCAGTCCGGTACCACCCTGACCTTGAGCGTCCGCCTGACGGGTTGTATAGAACGGGTCGAAGATCTTTTGCAGTTTGTCGTGGGAAATACCGGAGCCATTGTCTCCCACTGAAACTTCCGCCCAGCCTTCTGCAGGATTATCTCGAACACCGAGTCTGATGCGGCCACCCTTATTCATCGCCTGTCGGGCGTTCACAATCAAATTCAACAGAATCTGCTGAATCTGGCTGGCGTTGACTTTCGCCCAGACACCGCTGCTGACGTCCCGGTCCACGACAATCCGGTGTATGTCGAGATCCTTCTCCACGAGAACCATCACATCATCCAGCAGTCGGCTGAGTTCGGCGGGATCAAAGCGATCGCTGGTGCTGCGGGAATAGGCCAGCATCCCGGTTGTGATTTTGCTGGCGCGCAGACTCGCAGCGAGAATCCTGTCAAAGGCCTTGTCTCGGACGGCTTCTTCCTTGTGGCGGACGCCCATTTTGGCGTAGTTGATCACCGTGGTCAGGATGTTGTTGAATTCGTGAGTGATACTACTGGCCAGAGCCCCCACCGAACTCAATCGCTGTGCACGTATAAGCTGGTTTTCCAGCTGTTGAACACGATCCTGTTCCGCCTCAGATTGCTCGACGCTCATCAATTGGTGTCCTGAACTTACTGTCGTTTTTCTCCGGGCACGGACATTTTCCGAAAGAAACCAGCCCGGTCGCGTCGCTAGCTGCTACGACTGAAATGATCGCTCCTGAATAGATTATCGGCAGCCGACGTTGATCTCTGGCAACATGTGAGCCGAATTCTCCCGCCGATTCTGCCGGTGTTCGCTCTTCCCGCTGGAACCCCGTTGAGTTTTTTCGACACTCCCGTTGTTTCCTGGCAACGTCTCCAGTTGAGGGCAACACCGCATTCAGGCTAACAGCTTGCACAGTCCGGTTCATGGTCTAGGTTGAATCAGCAGAATACTTTTGTCCTCGGCAACTGCGCGATTTAATCCGCCGGCCGCCGGAAACAAAATATTCCGGCCCAGAGGGCGTCCCACCATGAGGCTTTCAACATTTTGCAGAAACACCGCCAGTCAACGTCGAGGGTCAACACTCGTCGAAACCGCCGTGGTACTTCCGGTGTTCTTTACTCTTATGTTCGGGTTCATTGAGTTTGGTCACTGTTTCATGACCATCCACTCGTTGAATTCCGCTGCCCGACGTGCTGCTCGACTGGGTGTCACTGAGGGTGTGACAACGGCGGAGGTCAACGCGCTGGCTCATTCTATTCTTGACTCGGCAATCGATGCAGACACAGAGGGTGTGAGTATCACTGTAAAAGACGCCAGCATCTTCGATGACCCCAATGTGGCCCCGTCCGATATTGATTACGACAACCTGCCTTCTATCGAAATTGCCGACGCAGAATCCCGCACCTTGTTTCTTGTGCGAATCGAGGTGCCTTATCACAAGATCGGGATCATGGGACCACGCTGGATCAACACTCTGAATCTTCATGGTCAGGCCGTGATGAGGAAGGAGTGACGATTATGAATCGAATCAAACAACGCACACCGACGCAAAATCGCTCCGGCATCGCTGCCGTCGAGTGCGCCATCGTTATGCCGCTCATGTTGGTACTGGTTCTGGGACTCATTGAACTAGGGATCGCTCTGCGAGCGTCCACAATCATGCAGTCCGCTGTACGAGAAGCCGGACGGCTTGGATCTATGGACTGGCGATACGTGGTGATGGATGGAGAATCCCCGAACGAAAAAATTGAACGCGACATACGTAATTTTGTTACAGCATCGGGTCTGCCAGGAGAAGATCTGGTGGTCAGTATCGAGTACGCCGAGGGCGACCATGAAGGCTCCAGTTTCGATATCTCCAATGATGACAACGAACTGCAATTGATGTTGATCGAAGTTGAACTCCCATACGCAAGCATCAGTCTGTTTCCGATCAAATACATGGGCGGGACAAATATTCGTGCCGCAGTTGTCTCGAGGGCCGGAATCGCCGGCGGCAGCCTGACAAACTGATACGACAATCGGTACAGAGCCTGGAAGGACGACGGTTCACTGAGAGCAGAATGGCCGACATCGATTGTGTCGGCATCAAAATGAACGCCGCGGTAATTCGTCGAACCGAAGGACACTACAAACACAGGAACATGTCATGGATCAAATGAAACCAATCACGGGACAACAGAATCGGCGAAACCAAAAGAGACGCGGTATCTTTTTTGCGCTGGCGATAGTGTGCTTGGTCGCAGCTATGACTTTCGTGGGTATGTCAGTGGACCTGGGAATGATAACGGTCACGCAGACAAGGATGCAGGCAGCCGCAGATGCAGCGGCACTTGCCGCATCTCAGGAGATTGTCGTAGCCATTCGGGAAGCCGGTGAGACTGGTGAAACCGATGTTCAGGCTGTCCAGGTAATCGCTGCACAACAGGCTCGTGATATGGCGGATCATGTCTGTGACCTGAACGGATTCTACATAGATCCAAACACAGATGTGTTACTTGGGTCACGGACCCTCACAGAGAACGGTGAGTCATACGTCGAATCATGGGGTACGACTCCGTTTAACATGGTCAAAGTGATAATTCGTAAAGACAACGATAATGCAGCAGCTCCCGACGCCAAGCTGCCACTCAGCTTCGCTCCAATTCAGGGTAAGCGCAAGCAGCGGCTTACGGTCTCTGCAACCGCCTTCATTGAATCACGGGACATCGTATCAGTTCTGGACTACTCCGGATCAATGGCCTATGACAGCCTGATCTTCCCTCTGACCATCAACCGGCTGGGTCTGTCAGAGGTGGAAGACAACCTGGATGACATCTGGGATGCCCTGGTGTCATCCGGTGTCGCGTTCAGCGATGACCCGACCACACTTAAATTTCCATCCGGAGGTTTCGGAGAAATCAATTCCTCTCAGGGAGTCTACCTGAGCAGTACCAACGCCAGCACAGTTTTCCAAATGCTCAATCTGAGTGGGAGCAGTGGCGGCGAAGGAGTCAGGTTTTATGATTACGACAACTTCACGGGCTTCATGATGGAACTGTGGGCGGGTGCACACGGCCTGAACAACATGAGCGGGCACGTGGACGATCGCATCAACTCGTTTACCGTTCCCGACGGATATAGCGTTACCATTTGGGACTATCCATATGCTTTGGGATGGCAGTTTGGTCCCAAAACCTCTGATGTTTCGTCGATGGGTGGCTACAGCAATGACGCCGAGTGGATAGTCATTACCAAATCCGGTGGATCAGAGGACTACATACCGTTCCCTCAGGAAGGCAAGACGTCGTCGGGCGGCATACGCAAAGGCAAGCCGTCGGAAAGCGAGAGTGCTGTCCTCTGGAAGAAGTACATCAGATTCGTGATGAGGAATGGCGGGCTCAAAAAATATGGCTACCGCAAAAAATACGGTTACCGCACGCTGATGCACTACCTGATCGCCAAAAAAATGATGAATCATCAGTCAGAAGATCTCTGGCGAGCTCCTATCTATCCACATCATGCAGTGAAAGAGGGCATGACGCTGTTTACTGAGTTTCTGGAAAACCTTGACTACGGTGACAAGCTTGGCTTGGTGACCTATGCAACGACATCGCGGCGACAAACGGGGCTCTGGGACGATGGAGCTGATGTCACGGTGGATCTGAACGGAGAACATCTCACGAACGACTACGACGCCATCGATAAGATCCAGACTCACAAGCAGCCAGGACACTACGACCGTGCCACAGGGATTGGCTATGGCCTGGAAGATGCCATTGGGCTGCTCGAAGAGCAGGGACGCTACGGGACTCAGAAATCTATCCTGCTGATGACAGACGGACAGCCAAATCAGTATCCTTCCGGTTACAACATGGGCAGTTTGCCACCTGGCTGGGACTGGGACGAACTGACGGACTTTGATGGTGATGGCAGTGCGGACTTCGAAATTGACGACAGCTACGGCGGCTGGGACTCCAACTGGCGTGCGGTGCTTCATGCTTTCGTCAAAGCCAAAGAAGCCATGGACGCCAACATTGTTGTCCATACTCTTTCCGTGGGGTCAGGTGCCGACACAAATCTGATGAATGCGATTGCGGCGATGACAGGTGGATGCCACCTGCATGTCCCAGGTGGTTCCACCATTGGAGAAATGGAAGAAGATTTGCAGGCAGCATTCGCATTGCTCGCCGGGCAGGTTCCTCCAGCTCAGCTGATCCGTGACGGCAACTAACCCAGCTCCTCCCCGGCAATGGCAAAAAATGAGCGTGTTTGGTCACCAAAAAACAAACAAAACGTCAGTGTCTGCAACGCGATAACGTGATGTGCTGAGAGGGTTTGGTCTGGCCAGTGTCAATTTGGCCCGCAGCGTCCCCGGTCACGTTCATTCGCGAGAATTTTCAGAACGAAAACCGAACGCGCAGAGTCTGCCGGACGTTCGTCGAATTGTACCGAACTGAAGCCGGGTAGCTCACCAGCGGACGAACTGTCTGTAAAGCAAACCATGGCGAAACGTGTCACGCGACAGTTGACGTTGTTTGACCAGCCGCCAGAAGATCACATATCTGTAGAACCACAGTGGGTGGAAGTGAATTCACCGGCCGTAAACAGATCGCATGGTGGCGTACGGCGCTGGTGCTGGTGGCGGCTCAGCTGTGCACTCCTTCCAGTGAATTTCATATCGCTGAGCAATGGCAGGCTCCATCCCGCAACACAAGCAGGACAGTGTTCTGGCAACACATATTTGTGTGCTCTCCCGCACACGTGTTAGGGAAGGCTCCTAGTCGGATGGACGAGAAGACTGGGCTGGGGAACGGCCCTTAGCAGGTTTTATCGCAGCTGAGCGAGCTGCAGATCATGGACGTCGTCCTGGCAGCTCGGGAAGGCATAGAGATGCATCGCCGTTGTCTCTCCACTCCCAGTTACCGTCTGCAGAGTCTCCCGGACCATCTCAAACTGCGCCTGTCCGGAATAATGCACTCAGCAATGTCGTAACCGGATTGTACCGGATATCCCGGAAAACACTGTGCGGACGCGAATTCCTGGGGAACTTGGTTTAATGCAGCGTATCTGTCGCGTGACGTCGGTTCTTGTACTGGCGTGCCGAAGACCTGGAAAATGCTTTCCTGCACCGTCGCTTCATCATTGTCTTAGTTGACGGGGAAAGCTCCCTCAGCTGCTCGATCCAGGTTCAGCAACTCTTTTCCTTACAAAGGTGCTCAAACTATGTTTCTTTTGGTCGCATGCAGAAATGCAATGATCCAGAGGGAAACCGGTGATGCGTCAGCATTCTGAGAGCCATGACTATTGATCCGGCTCAGTGCTCACTTCACACAAGGGGACAGCAGATCGCTTGGAACCCGATTCCGAAATGGCCACGAATGTGGCAGATGCCTGCGTGACCTGAATCGTTTCCTGGTTACGTTCTGTCTCCACAGAAACATGCAGTGTGATGGACGTTTTTCCGACTCGCTCCACCTTTGTCCAGAAGCTGACTGTATCACCGACGAACACCGCCTGTTTGAACTCAATCCGATCCATGGCTACTGTCACCAAAGCATGCTCCGGCCAGCCGCTCGCCTCAACGAAGTGCCGTGCACCGATCCCGGCAGCCAAGTCAATGTAGCTCAACAGGACGCCGCCAAAGATCGTGCCATATTGGTTGGTGTCCCGCGGCATCATGGCTGCCTTCAAGGCCAGATAAGGTTCCGATAACACGGTTTACCTCCGGTACACGGCCCAACGGCTGGTCATTTGGCCGCAGCCTGTTTAGCCGTTTGAACGAATGTTGAAACAAACGACTTCTTTATCGTCTCGCAGGTAGAGTCGACCATTCGCGATGACTGGTGCCTGTCGAGTCATCCCCAGCACACTGGCTCGTGCCGTCTCACGAAATTCATCCGTCGTTGCTTGCACGATGACCAATTCACCTTTTACGGTGCTGATGAACAGTTTGCCGTCGGCCAGCGTCAGATTTGATTTGCCGAATCGGTTCTTGGACCACACAGATTCACCCGTCGACACGTTGACACAAACCAGATTCGTGACCGGCCCGGCGGCTCCAACGTTGTCCAGTCCAAACAAATGACCACTGAGCAAAACCGGTGTCTGCCACTCGGATCGCAGGACACTGCGTCTTCCAAGTGATGACCACGTCTCCTTGACCGTCCAGCGGCCATCGGACTGAGTCACTCTGAGAACAACTGCACCGTGGTTCTCACCGGCAGAAATCAACAGGGAGGAGTCGTCGATCTGAACGGGGCTGGCAATATTGCAGTCGTAGTCAGTGGCAAACGGGTATTCCCAAAGCTTCCCGCCGCTGACCGGTGCGATTCCCATGAGGGCCGCGGCTGAAAACGCTACGATCTGTTTCGTGCCGTCCAGGTTCAGATGCACCGGTGATGAGTAGCCGCTGGCGTCACTCCCCAGCACCCACTCTGTGTCACCTGACTCAATGCTGTAAGCCGCGACCGTACCATTAGCCGCTCCAGCCTGAACAATGACATTGCCATGGCTCACCAGCGGGGATGACGCCATGCCATAGTCAGCCGCCTTCGAACCAGGCTCCCTGGTCACACTGACTTTCCACTTGATGTTTCCTGAATCTTCCTCCAGCGCTGCGAGAATGCCGTCACCTGTCAATACATACACCACATGATCAACGACAGCTGGCGTCGCTCGCGGACCGTTACCCATCGGATTACGGTAGGCATCTGCGACCTCGGACTGCCACTTTCGGTCACCTGTGGCTTCGTCTAGTGCAACCACATACTGCCGTGCGTCGTCCTGGAATGATGTGTAGACCGTACCGTTGCTGACGGCCACACCGGACATTCCTGTGCCAAGATCGACTCGCCAAATCACCCTGGGACCAGCTGCCGGGAACGTGTCAAGCAGATTGGTTTCAGTGGAAATCCCGTTACGCTGCAGGCCGAGAAACTGGGGCCAGTCGGCGGCAACGGTCGAAGCCCCAGCCGCTGTACAAATCGCCAGACACAGAACAGCACGTTCCACACACATTTGTTTTCTCCACATTAAACTGCGACATCGGCGCAACATAGTAGGGCGGCGGCGCCAAACCGTCCATACCTGCAATTGGACATGAACCCTCCACGAATTCCCCTGCACAGACATGTCAAAATTGGCATCGCGACCCTGGTTCCTGAGGCTTTCAGCTTCTCCTGCGTTTTCGAGATGAAATCCCACCAGAGAAACGTTATAGATTTTTGTATGGATATGCTCGCATTGGACCTCGCAAGCAGCAGACGCGTTGCTGTCCGGAGACGTCCGATACAGCTACAGAAAAGAGACTCGCATTGACGTTTGTGCGCCACTGAGCAGGCAATACATCTCTCCCTGGGTATTTCAGGTCATGATTTCGGCATTTGCATTAATCCCCCCCCAAGCGCTGTCAGACAGAGAGATTGCCATCGCTATGACCGGAATGGTGATTGTGTTTGCGGCACTGGTGTTGGTCACACTGTTCATTTCAGTCCTGCCTGGCCTGCTGGCCATCTTACAGAAGGTCCTGCCTGAAGTTCAGGACCGCCATACACCACAGGATCAGTCCCGGAATCTGCTGCCGGACCAGTCAGTTGTGGCGGCGATTGGTTTCGTCCTGCACACCAGGGTTCAGCGACAGGCTGGAGCCAGTGATACGACAGGTCACAAGCATTAACATCTGCATTCTTCGGGTCCTGAATAAACCGGCGTGTGCCGCGAAACAAAAAAAGTGCAATGACTATCCTGTTCGATTTTCTGAACACCACCGGGTTCGTTTCGATGAAGCTGGGCAATCTGATCATGATTCTGGTCGGAATCGTGTTCATATTCCTGGCGATCAAGAAGGACTATGAACCATTGCTGCTGGTGCCCATCGGTATGGGTGCCATCGTTGGAAACATTCCGACGGTCGGCGGGATGGGGCTGAGTGTATACGACCCGGGTAGCGTCCTGCAGTATCTCTATTTCGGTGTCAGTCAGGGGATCTACCCACCACTGATCTTTCTGGGAATCGGTGCCATGACCGATTTTTCAACGATGCTGTCCAGACCGCCGCTGGTCCTGCTGGGAGCGGCCGCACAGGTTGGCGTGTTTCTGACGTTTCTTGGTGCCCTGGTACTTGGCTTCGATCCGAAAGAAGCCGGTGCAATCGGGATTATCGGTGGAGCGGATGGTCCAACGTCGATATTTCTGTCGTCCAAACTTGCTCCGCATCTGGTCGGCCCGATTGCAATCGCCGCTTATTCCTACATGGCCCTGGTGCCGGTCATTCAGCCACCGATTATGAGGCTGTTGACGACACGTGAAGAACGCCTGATTCGTATGAAACCACCTCGCAAAGTGTCATCTCGCGAGAAAATAATTTTCCCTGTCGCCGCATTTTTGATCTGCACCATGATTGCGCCGGGGGCCATCGTGCTGCTGGGAATGCTGTTCTTCGGTAATCTCCTCAAGGAGAGCCTTGTCACTGAGCGCCTCGCCAACACCGCGCGCACCGCGATGATTGACATTGTAACCATCCTCCTGGGATTCTGCGTGGGAGCCAGCACGCAGGCCGATACTTTCATCACCAGCCAGTCGTTGCTGATATTCGGACTCGGTGCATTGTCATTTGCAGTCGCCACCGCAGGGGGGCTGTTGTTCGCTAAATTCATGAACCTGCTCCTGACTGACAAAATCAACCCGCTGATTGGTGCTGCTGGTGTGTCTGCTGTCCCGGATTCTGCTCGAGTCGTGCAGATGGTCGGACAGCAGGAGGACCCTCAAAACTTCCTGCTCATGCACGCAATGGCGCCGAATGTGGCAGGAGTGATTGGTTCTGCGGTCGCAGCTGGAGTGCTGTGGGGTGTATTGGCAACAGGAGGAGACGTTGATTCACCCGAAGTGACACCTGAAAAAGAAGTCCCGGTTCTGATGGAGTCGACCCCCACGGTGTCGTCGGTTGAAGTTGACCCCGGCACTTCGGACAGTGCAGTGAATACTTCGACCGACTGAACTGACTGCGATTCACGACAAAGAATACGAAAGAACTCAACGTGGTTAAGAAGGTCAACTTCATGTGTACGGCGTTCCGTGACGGATTCCAGTCCGTGTACGGCGCCCGAGTATTCACCGCGGATTTTCTGCCTGCTGTTGAAGCAACCCACGACTCAGGAATTTCGTGGTTCGAAGCCGGGGGTGGGGCTCGTTTTCAGTCACTGTATTTCTATTGCAACGAAGACGCGTTCGCCATGATGGACGCGTTCCGTGAAACGGCGGGACCGGACGCCAACCTGCAGACGCTGGCCCGAGGAGTCAACGTCGTTGGTCTGGATTCCCAGTCCAGCGACATCGTGAGGCTGCACGCAAACCTGTTCAGGAAGCACGGCATCAGTACGATTCGAAATTTCGATGCGTTGAACGATATCGACAATCTGATCTACAGTAGTCAGTGTATTGTCGAAGCCGGCCTGAAACACCAAGTTTGTATCACGCTGATGGAGCTGCCGCCAGGCTGCAGTGGTGCCCATGACGCCGAGTTCTACGAATCCAAACTGAAACAGATTCTGGACGCTGATATTCCGTTCGATGCCGTCTGTTTCAAAGATGCGTCCGGCACGGCCGTGCCATCCAAAGTGTACGATACGATCGCCCGGGCACGAAAAATGCTGCCATCGGAGGCGTTCATTCATTTCCATACCCACGAAACAGCCGGTGTCAGTGTGCTGGCAAACAAAGCAGCCCTCGATGCCGGAGCAGATGCAATCGATCTGTCGATGGCACCCTGTTCGGGCGGAACCTGCCAGCCCGATATCCTGGTCATGTGGCACGCTCTGCGAGGCAGCGAATACGAACTGGATGTCAACATTGAAAAAGTCCGGGAAGCCGAAGAAGTTTTCAAGGAATGTATGCGGGATTATTTTTTGCCGCCTGAAGCCACTGCAGTTGAACCACTGATTCCGTGGAGCCCCATGCCGGGCGGTGCACTGACTGCTAACACTCAGATGCTCCGCGACAACAATGTCATGGAAAAGTATCCCGAAATCATCAGAGCCATGAGTGACGTGGTTCGAAAAGGGGGCTACGGAACATCGGTCACGCCGGTCTCACAGTTTTATTTTCAGCAGGCGTTCAACAATGTGATGTTCGGTCCGTGGAAAAAGATCGCCGAACCTTACGGTCAGATGGTACTGGGCTACTTTGGAAAGACGCCCGTCGCGCCGGACCCGGAAATCATTGAGCTCGCTGCCAAGCAGCTCGGTAAAGAGCCGACAACCCGACCGCCTCTGGAAAGGAATGATGAAGATCCCGCAAAGGGGATCGAAGCGGCCAAAAAAGTTCTCGCCGATGATGGTCTGGAACTCACCGACGAAAACATTTTCATCGCCGCCACGTGCAAAGAGAAGGGAATCCGTTTTCTCAAAGGCGAAGCTGAGGTCGGTGTGCGCAAGGTCGCCAAAGAAGTCCCCGCTGACGCAGCAGCACCTGCACCGGCCGGCGTCCACAAGCGATCAAAATATACCGTCACTGTCGATGGAAAAGACTACTTTATGGCCTTTGATGGTAATACGGCGACGGTCAACGGAAATGTATTCCATGTCGACATCAGAAATGATGAGTCGAATGAACCATGCGCGCAGCAAGTCAGCGTGGCAACACCGGTCACATCTGTCAGGTCCCAGATGCCGGGAACAGTGTTTCAGGTCCTGGTCAGCAGTGGAGATCGTGTTGACGAAGGACAGCCGATACTCATCCTGGAAGCCATGAAGATGGAAATAGAAATTCCCGCCCCGGTCTCTGGAACAATCGCCGCCGTCAACGTCGGTGTGGGCGACCAGGTCACAATGGGACAGGTCCTCGCTGCAATCCACACCTGACAGTGGATTGAGTATGTCATAACTTGTTTATTCGATACTGCATCGATTCAATCAACCGATTTGTTGCCGCGCACAAACGCACATGTATGATGGCGGGAGCTGGTCACCAGTCGCCTCACTTCCATCACTTCTTCAAAACACTGGAATAGTCAATGCCGTCCAGATATTTCGTTCTGTGTCTTTTCACCGTGTCAATCCTGGCCGTATTCATGGTACCGACAAGTGTTTCTGCAGACGTCTATGAGCTTCGAACCTATACAACCAACGAAGGTAAGCTGGACAATTTGAACGCGCGCTTTCGAGACCACACTGTCAGATTATTCGACAGGCATGGAATGAAGTCTGTCGGATATTGGGTGCCTACGACGCAGCCCCGATCAGAGAACACGCTCATTTATGCGTTGAAACACCGCAGCCGGGATTCAGCGAAAGCGTCCTGGAAAGCATTCCGTTCCGATCCGGAATGGCAGAACGTCGCCCGGGAGTCACAACTGGACGGGAAGATTCTGGCCAAAGCTCCCGAATCTGTTTTCATGGATGCCGCAGATTACTCTCCAGAGTTCAAGACTGAAAATCCGGATAACGCGGCTGTGTTCGAACTGCGTATCTATCGCACTCACAAAGCCAAGTTGAAGAATCTGGATGCACGGTTCCGGGACCACACGATTGGACTGTTCAAAGAACACGGGATCAAGTCCGTGGCATACTGGCATCCAGTCGAAGAACCCGATTCGAAGGACACGCTGATCTACATCATCAGGCACGACAGTCGTGATGCTGCGAAAGAATCATGGCGAACATTTGGTTCGGACCCTGAATGGCAAACGGTCGCCAGAGAATCCCAGATCGACGGCAAAATCCTCCGCGAAAGCCCCGAGTCCACCTACATGAAATCCACGGACTACTCAGTGATCAGGTAACTCGGTCGTGTGACGATTCCGTCGTCCCTCAGTCGCGACCGAACCAGCCAGTGACATGGGCAATGCCGTGAAGGATTGCTGCGGTCCCAGTTCCGCCTTGTGGCGGTAGTTACATGACTCGCTTGTGCCTGAAGGACCGGTGAATCAATACGTGTCCGATTTTCTCCTCGCCCCGCCCCGCGGAAACAGCGGGGGGAGAGGCTCGGGGCAATCAGTGCGTGACTGATTGATTCGCTGGTCTGAAGGTGGCAGGACAGGCAAACTGCCGGTCGCAGGCTGGAATCTTACGCCACGAGCACGACCCCAAAATCAGGCTTTGACACAGCACTGGCATGAATGAGCACAGTAACAGGCGTGGAGACATCACAGCACTGGCAGGCACGCTTGTCTTTCCATCGGTGCTGACGTTCGCCTACTTCGTGGTTTTTGCGGGTCACGCGGCCAGCTCACCGATTTATGGTGTTGGAAAGCTGATGCAGTTTGGTTTTCCGGCGGTATGGGTGTTTCTGATCGCTCGGGAGAAATTCGAGTGGGCAACACTGAGGGGTGAAGGCAGGACGAGGGACGGGATTCTGATTGGAGCGGTATTCGGGCTGTTTGTGGCTGCCGCGATGATTGCTCTGGCCCTGTTGTGGCTTAAGCCGACCGGGTTTCTGGACGAACCAGCTGTGGCGATTCAGGGTAAGATCGGTGACATGCATCTCGACTCGCTGCCGGCGTACATCCTGGCGAGCGTCTTCTACTGTGTGTTTCACTCACTGCTGGAAGAGTATTACTGGCGGTGGTTCGTCTTCAAACGCCTGAAGCCATTCGTTGGTGTCCCGAGTGCGATCCTGGTCTCCAGTTTGGGGTTTATGGCGCACCACGTGATTGTGCTGGCCATGTTCTTCGGCTGGACATCACCGGCAACTTATCTGTTTTCCGTCTGCGTCGCCTCTGGCGGCGCGTTCTGGGCGTGGATTTACGAGCGCAGCGGTTCGATTTACGCTCCCTGGATCAGTCATGCTCTGCTCGACTGCGGAATCTTTATTCTGGGCTATCTGCTCGGTGGACCGGGATAAGAGTCCTATCATGGTCTGAAACACAGTGACAGTCGACACGTCCGCAGAGCGTGTCAACTCAGCAGTCCCTCGACCACGGTGCCCGACTGACCGTCCGTCAGCGTCTGGTCGCGATTGCTGCGGCGAAAAACGAGTTCCTGATGATCCAGACCGAACAGGTACAGCAAGGTCGTGTGATAGTCGTAGTGGTTGACAACATTCTCGACTGCTTTGTGGCCCCACTCATCCGTGCTGCCGTGAATATGTCCCGCCCTGAAACCACCGCCAGCTACCCACATGCTGAATCCATATGTATTGTGGTCGCGGCCAATCTTGTTGCGCCCCGCGTCGTTCTGCACCACAGGGAGACGTCCCATCTCGCCACCCCAGTGCACAACTGTCGTTTCCAGCAGTCCACGCTGTTTCAAATCCTTCACCAAAGCCGCAGACGGTTTATCAACCTTTTGACAGGCGGACGGGAGTCTGCTGAGAATGCTGCCATGACTGTCCCACAACTGATTGGCGGTATAGACCTGGACAAACCGGACTCCACGCTCGATCAAACGGCGAGCAATCAGGCAGCGGCTGCCGTATTCTGCGGTCACTTCCTCTGTGACGCCATACATTTCCTGAGTGGCTTTCGTTTCCCCGCTCAAATCCATCGCTTCAGTCGCCGCGGTCTGCATTTTTGCCGCAAGTTGATAGCTGGCAATTCTGGCCTGCAGATCCAGCTGACCGGGACGGCCCGCAATGTGACGTGAGTTCAGCTGTTCCAGAAATTCCAGCGCACGTTTTTGGGCCTGTCCCTTCATATGCGCAGGAGGGGTCAGGTCCAGAATCCGAGGTTCCCGGGGCCGAATAACGGTGCCCTGGTATATGGACGGCAGCCAGCCGTTCGACCAGTTTTCCACCCCCAGCACCGGCAACTGTCCGGGATCAATCAATGCCATGAAGGCAGGCAGGTTGTCTGCTTCCAAACCCAGCGCATACGTCAGCCAGCTGCCCAAAGCAGGGCGGCCTGCCACGGTACGCCCTGTCTGCAGCGCTCTGATGGACTGCTCATGATTGTTGACACCGGTCCGGGTGGAACGGATCAGACATATGTTGTCGGCGATCGAAGCCGTATGAGGAATAAGTTCCGAAAGCTCCATCCCGCATTCTCCATGGGCCCGGAAACGCCATGGAGAGGCAAAGACTTTTGAACTGGCCTCGGCCGCATTGTCGTATTTAATCTCACCGGGAAATTCTTCACCATCATACTTCGACATCCGGGGCTTCGGGTCGAACAGATCATGGTGACTTGGCCCACCCTGCATCCAGAGCGAAATCATCGCTGTGGCCTGTGCCTTCGAGGGTGCCGTTTTAGGTCTTGTATCAAATCTGCGACGTTTCAGTTCCGGTTTCGTACCTTCGGCCGCGACATGATCGCGATTCAACATCCAAGCCAGCGCCACCGAACTCACATTCATCGCATTTGAGGCGAGAAAGTGGCGTCGAACGGATTGCTGGATTCCGGATCGGCAGTCTGCCATGGTGACTCAATCCACGTACAGGAACTCGCTGGAACTAAACAGCATCTGACACAACACAGCCAGCGCTTCCTGCCCCGCCGTTCGTTCGGGCGTATTTTTTTTTTGCTGGTATGCAGGCTGCGCTCTGAAAATAGCTGTCTGGTCCTTCA
Source organism: Planctomycetota bacterium (assembly GCA_963581585.1). Classification (GTDB taxonomy): domain Bacteria; phylum Planctomycetota; class Planctomycetia; order Planctomycetales; family Planctomycetaceae; genus S139-18. The sequence goes on along the minus strand of CAUZPL010000006.1, from coordinate 75,680 downwards.
GAAACTGTGTCGCAATTTCTATCTCAGAATGATCGGGCAGACGAGAATACAAAAGCTGCCATGCCAGCGGGACCTGGGCAGATGGTTCGCCTGGGGCCTCACGTTCCAGACGCTCTGCCAGATAACGTGAGTATTCAATCAGTTGATCGCTGTTCATCATCAGGAGCGACTGCGTTGAACTGGTCGATGGCCGCCTCTTGTCACAATTCGGGGACATCAACGGACGATCAAAGGCGGCCATCATGGACAGCGGTCTGCTTCTGCGAACCTGAATGTAGATACTGCGCCGGAATTGTTCCCCTTTCATATCAATGATATCGGCGAACTGGCGCCCGGAATTCGAATTTTCCCTGCCAATCACAAAGCGACCGACACGGTCCGGCATTACAGGCACGGGACTGCCGAACTTTCTTTTGTTCAGTTTGCCGCTGACTGCCAGTATCATATCTCGAACAACCTCAGCATCGAGTCGCCGCAGACGACTACCACCGTGAAGCTCGTTGTCCGGGTCGGCCTGGTCCTGATCCTCGTTCGTTCGGAGCTGTTGTTGCCAGGCAGTGGACGTCAGAATCAGGCGATGAACGTGTTTCAGGCTCCACCCGTTGCTGATAAATTCGGAGGCGAGCCAGTCCAGTAATTGTGGATGAGTCGGCCGCTGACCAGAAATTCCAAAGTCTGTAGGCGTGGTGACCAAACCACGTCCGAAGTGATGCAGCCACAGGCGGTTCACGATCACTCGAGCGGTCAACGGGTAACCAGGATCGGTAAGTCGTTTCGCAAGTGCAAGACGCCGTCCACTCGTGCGAGTCCCGTCTAAATTGCTCGGAATGTCCGACACTTCCGACGTCTCTGAAACAACTGTCAGTCCCCCCGGCACTACCTCCTGTCTCGGTTGCTCATGGTCACCGCGGAAGAATATTTTTGTAACGGGAATTCGTCCTGTCACTTCCGTCAAAGCGCGGACGAATCCTTCCTTGGGCTTTGTTTCCCGCAGTGCGGTGACTTTGTTAGCCAGCTCCCTGAGCTGTTTGGATGCATTCCGGTCGTAAAGATACAGAGATCCTGCTGTCACATTCAGATTCGGATATTTTTTGAACAGCATTTCCTGCTCGGGCGTTCTCTCCGTCGGTCCCACCTGACGCGCAGCCCTTGCGGCAGCATGGATGTCCGCCGGAAGCTTCGCCAGTTGTTTCTCGAAAGTCGCCTCGATTAATTCGGTCTGCCACTTTGTTCGTTTCTCATCAGTTTCCGCGGCTTTGGCCTCTATCTTCGCTGCCGCAGCGCGGTCGGAGTCGGTGTACAGCGACAATTGTCTTTGCACCGGGCTGCGCCAGTTCTCCCAGTCAAAAGCCGGATCGAAGATGGCTCGAAAGCGATAATAATCGGCCTGTGAAACGGGATCGTATCGATGATCGTGACACTGCGCGCATTCAACTGTCATCCCCATCAATGAAGACGACACGATCCTGATAGTGTCGGCTATCGTATCGTTGCGAGCTGCCTTTGCATCCGGGACCGCTCCGCCCGTACCGTCGGGGGCCATCCGGAGAAAACCCGTGGCAACCAACAGCCTGGCGTCAGCTTTAGAGATGTTGTTAAGCGGCGAAGTCACCAGCTCATCACCAGCCAGTTGTTCGCATATAAACTGATCAAATGGTTTGTCGAAGTTGAATGAGCGAATCACATAATCACGGAAACGCCAAGCATGTGGGCGCACTGTATCCACATCGTTATAGCCTTCGCTGTCCGCATAGCCGACGACATCCAGCCAGTGCCGCGCCCACCTCTCACCGTAGTGCTGAGAACTCAACAATTTATTGACGACGGACTGCCAGGTATCAGCGTCGTTCCTCGCCACGAATTCAGCGATCGTTGCAGGCGTGGGCGGCAATCCATGGAGACCGACATAGACGCGGCGAAGCAGCGTTTCCGCTTTTGCTCGCGGACTAAAGCGGAAGCCCTGTGCTTCCAAGCGAGACAGTAAGAACGCATCAATCGGATTGATCACAGAGTCCGTGTTCACCACTGACGGGACGTGCGGACGAACAATGGGCTGGAAGGCCCAGTGCGATCGTTCTTCGTCGGTGATATACGAAGCATCGCTGAGGAATTCCAGCTCCGGACGGACGGTCTCTGCACCAGCAGCGATCCAGTCGCGAATGATCCGAACTTCTTCCGCAGACAGCAGCTTACTTTCGTCGGGTGGCATTTCACTGTCACGCAGCCGTTGAAAGAGCAGACTGTCTTCCGGTTTTCCCGGCACAATAACGGAACCTGTCTCACCGCCCTGCAGCATCAGGCGCACAAACCGCAGGTCCAGTCCGCCTTCCGGATGCTCCTCTTCCCCATGGCACTGGAAACAATGCCTCTTGAGAATCGGCCGCACATGAGTCTCAAATCGTATCGGCTGTTCAGAACCCTCAGTGCGACCTGTAGTGGCAAACCAGAGCACGATTGCAATGAGACAGAGTCGAGGCATCGCACACAGGAAGGAGCAGAGGTAAGCGGTAATCGATTGGAGACAGATATTATGGCAGGATTCTTCGCTGCTTCCAAGCACCGATTTGTCCGCTGGCCTGTCACCTTCGTCCCGAGAGTAGGAAAGACCAGCAATCCCTCGATGTCGCGTTCCGTCGAATCGAGGGAGACGCAGGGGATACCGTCCACCAATGCTCGGTGATCGGGGAAGTTACACGGACAGAACCCAACGATATCCAGCGTTCCCGAGTGCTTCAACCAATCCCTAGTATCGCTCGTCGGAAGAGCTCCATCGAGTGCCCCAATTTGATTTTTGCGCCGGATTCAGTCTGGTTAAATTCCGGTGTGCCACTGAATTCTGACGTCTCCGCGAGTGTGTCGCTTTCCCCGCGTAAATGGAGAGTCAGGCAAAACTTACCGGAAGCATTTCTGTCACCTGCTGTCGCGCAGGAAAATTCACGTTGCACAGATAAATAACCGGAAAACGAAACAAGGCGCCGTCATGGACGCTCAAGAACCTTAATCCGTTTGTTAATCACAGCACGATCGTCCGCAGCAAGGCGACTCGCCAGAATATTGAGGTATCCAACATCACTCAACAACGGCAACGCAATCGATTCTGTCCAGCCAACGATCGCGTCGTCGCTGAGATGTGGCAGCAAATCAGATTTTAATCGCTCAAGGACAGCCCCCACTGTTGCTTCACTGAATGGATCCAGTCCCGTGATCCTGAGTCGATGAAAAACAGGCAGGAATCTCTCATGCCACATCTCCTCATTGCCGTCAACAATGGCAGCAAGCGATTCCCCCCGCAGCGCCAACAATTCGCCTCCTCCTGCCAACGTGGCTATACAAGGACTGCTGCAACTTTGCCCCACATACAACAGTCCGGCCTCAGACACGACCACCAGTTGCATACTGGTCTGGTCTTCGGTGACTCGAATAGCTATTTCCTGATCAGATGTCGAGACACTCACAAAGTCATTTTCTCGGTGAATTCGTCCGCGAATATGATCCGCCTTGAAATGCCGACTATAGTTGTGATTGCTGCGGCTGTTCCCACTGCCACTATACCCCGCTGCCACCATAAACAGTGAAAACTGACGATAATCTCCACCCAGCGATTCGAAGTCCTCCGGCTGCAACATTTGCATGAGAGTCACTCGGTGTGGCTTTCCGTCGGCCAGCCTGAGGGGATCGCGGTTCAACGGAATTATCCTGGCTTCGAGTTCGCCGATCTGTGTCGGCGGCGCATCCTTTTTCCGAAGCCTGCCAACAGCACGCTGCAGGGCTGCATTGTACTCTCTCGTCAAAATGGTGACGTCCTTTTCGAGGACATCAGAATGACCGGCGAAACGATTCCGACGCAGATGACCGCCTTTCATCTGAAACTGCAGGAACGGAGCGAAAGCCTGAATAACCTTTTCCTGAGCCAGATCGGCACAATCAAATCTGATCACCGGCAATCGCGGTTTGGCTTCAGATTCGTTGAGTTTCACGTGTAAGGCGACGTTGATCGGCAGCGTCGCAAAACTCTGAAATGCGGGTTGCAATTCGTCGTGAAACCAAGCTGGGTGCTTATGCACAATTTCAATAAACGTCCGTCCGATGACTGATTTCACCCTGCCACTGATGCTGGCCCCAACGTGGACGCCGCCAGGTGACCTTTGAATGTGCAAAAGGTTGCCGTCGGCGGAACAGTAATGGAGACGCGTCGTGTCTTTACTGTCTTCAACCCGTAATATCCGCATTCCGTCTTGCTGTTCGTGAAGTTCCAGGTGCAGAGCGTCACCTTCCTCAGTCAGTGTGCCGGACAGATTTGGGATACTGTACGAAAACTGTTTCCAGTCTTCAGAACCTCTGCTCAAGGTAATCCCGCTCCCCCCATTTTCCTCGCTGATGCGTGAAAACAGCCTGGCAACGGAACTGTCATTCACGTTGGCGCGGCGTTGGCGCGTGCGACTCTGTTGCCTCTGAGGTCTGGTACGGTCGTCTTCCTGGGAGAAATCTTTGGTCGCTGCCGGCAGCGGACGTTTGGCAGCCAGTTTCCAGTATCCACGTGCCAACCGCAGTTTTCCCTCATCGTTGATCTCAAATCGCGTCAGTTGCTTCACAGTCCAGCGAGAGACTGAAAATGCCGACGACGCGCTATCATCCGCATCTGCACGCAGCAATACACCGGCAAGGATAATAACTGGAGCCATGGTACGCCGCATAAGACGCATCAACGATTCCATTCCGAACGAACTCCGGAAACTCTGTCGTTTCGCGGTGGCCAAGGTGAAGTTCTGTAGCCCGTCATCTGCGTGCCTCGTACTCCGGGAATGGACAACCACAGCAGACGAATAACAATGGCATTGATGACAGCTGCTCTGTTTCATGACACGTTGGCAGGTGCTGGAAAAATGAGACGTTGCTGACAGATTTGACGTGACCGACTGTCAGCCATTGGAGCTACAAACATGGACCGCAGACCCTGTGGACTACTCATCAGCACGCGACAGCAAGGGCACGTTCGATGTCTTCGACAATATCGTCGGATATGTTCAATCCCCACAGACAACCGGATCATTTCCGGTCGAATGCCACCGGCAATCTGTTGTTCTTCACTAAGTTGCGAATGGGTCGTCGTGGCTGGATGAATCGCCGGACTCTTGGCGTCACCCACGTTGGCAAGGTGAGAGAACAAGTCGACGCTTTCAATAAACTTGCGACCTGCTTCGGCTCCCCCCTTAATTCCAAAAATAACCATTGCCCCGCCCATGCCGCTGAGATGTTTTTCATTCTTCACGTATGACGGATCATCGACCAGTCCCGGGTAACGTATCCATTCCACGGCCGAATGGTCGCTGAGGTGCCGGGCAACCTTTAGCGCATTCTCACAGTGCCGCTCCATTCGCAGTGGCAGAGTCTCGATGCCCTGCAGGAACATCCACGCGTTGTCCGGACTGATGCAGGCCCCAAGATTGCGCAGCGGAACTGTGCGCATGCGGAGAATGTAAGCCAGTGGAACCAGTTCTTCCGGAAGGTCATGGGACCAGCGCAATCCACCGTAACTACTGTCAGGTTCGACCATCAGTGGAAATTTATCGCTCTTCCCGTCAAATGCACCTGAGTCAACTACAACTCCACCAATGCCGGTCCCGTGTCCTCCCAGCCACTTTGTCAGGGAGTTGACAACAATATCCGCTCCGAATTCGATTGATCGCTGCAGCACCGGTGTCGTGAACGTCGCATCGACAATCAGCGGGATACCGTTCGCATGAGCGATTTCAGCGATGGCCTGGATATCGGTAACATCGCACGCAGGATTGGAAAGCGTTTCGCAGAACAATGCCCTCGTCCGTGGTGTAATGGCGGCCGCAAAATTCTCCGGTTCATTCGGATCAACGAAATTTGCTTTCAGACCAAACTGTGGAATGATGTCATTGAACATCGTGAATGAACCACCGTACAAATTGTTGGCGGTGACAATCTCGTCACCAGCCTTACAGATGGTATTAATGCTGTTGAAAATTGCAGCGGTTCCCGATGCGTGGGCCAGGCCGGCAGCACCTCCTTCCAAAGCTGCAACCCGCTGTTCCAGAGCGTCATGAGTTGGATTCATCAGCCGCGTGTAGATGTTGCCGAGTTCGCGCAGTGCAAACAGATTGGCCGCGTGATCAGTGTCGTTGAAGACATACGAACTCGTGCGGTGCACCGGGATTGCACGCGAATTGGTGGATGGATCGGGTGCGGTTCCGGCAGGCAGGCACTGTGTTTCGAGTTTCATTGAACTTCCCGTGCAATGAGTCTGATCTCTGCGCTATTCACTTCGATCTGCACAGCCTACAACCGGTCTCGGCAATTCGAAACCGACTGTCAGCTGCAGATTCCGGCCAGCATCGAAAGGGCAACACGGTACTCAACGGCAGTTGTCAGAATCCGGTGATCTCGATACCGTTCTCGGCTTAATTTACGATTCGCCATGAATGCAGGTATCACACGTGCCAGAATCTGCTTCAAAACCACATTCAGTTAAAGAGCATGATGGTCAGCTGGGTGAATTGGCGTCGACAGCTATTTGCGGCAATGACATCACTTCGTCCTGCCTCTATGTCTCCGCGTTGGCAATTGTGTACGCAGGCAGCCTGGCTCCGATTTCTTTGCTGTTGGTGGCAGCCGTTCTGTTTCTTTTCCGCAGAATTTACGCAGAAGTGGTGGGGGCGCTGCCTCTGAACGGCGGAGCCTACAATGCCCTGCTGAATACGACCAGCAAACGAGCAGCATCAGTGGCTGCATGTCTGACGGTATTGTCTTACATGGCAACCGCGGTCATCTCTGCTCTCGAAGGAATGCACTACGTCCACAACCTGTGGGACGGACTCAACGTGCCAATCGCGACAGTAGCACTGCTGGCTTTTTTCATGGTGCTGACCATTATCGGGATTAAGGAAACCGCTGCCGTGGCAATCGGCATTTTTGTTACCCACCTGACCACACTGACTTCGCTGCTGCTTGTCGGCGTCATCTTCGTTTTTACCAACACTGCAGACCCCGAGGCAGGAGGACTCGCCACTGCGCGTCAGAACTTTGAAGCAGACCTTCCGCCGGTACCGGGCACGAATGACGAATTCGCTGATCTGACAAGCGATGAAGACTCCGATGGAACCAGTTCCGTGTGGCTGGCGCTGTTCTTTGGGTTTTCTGTTTCAATGCTGGGCATCTCCGGCTTCGAAAGCTCGTCCAACTTCGTCGAAGAACAAAAAGCAGGCGTCTTTCCGAAGACCCTACGAAATATGTGGCTGGCCGTCAGCATATTCAATCCGTTGATGGCTCTGCTGGCACTGTCAGTGCTGACACTCGTGGAAGTCGATCACAATCAGACCGCACTCCTGGCTCACATGGGACAGGCTGTGGGCAGCGTTGTCTGGGGCGACGGGAAATGGCTGGGCACACTGGTATCGATCGACGCGGCGCTGGTTTTGAGTGGTGCCGTGCTGACCAGCTTTGTGGGCGTCACGGGTTTAGTCCACCGCATGACACTGGATCGCTGCCTGCCCCAGTTTCTGCTGAAAACAAACCGCCGTGGAACAACTCACCGAATCATCGTCGCTTTTTTTCTGTTGAGTGTTTCGGTTCTCGTCATCACACACCAGTCAGTCTCGGATGGTACAGTCACAGCAATCTCGTCCGCTGTTGAGAAGCTGAAGGAGACCGATCAGGACATCACTGCACACGATGCTTCACCGGAACTCGTCCGTCGCCGAGTCAACCATGCTGTGCTGTCTCTTCAACCGCATGAGTTGTCCGACGCCGGCAGAGAGCTCTTCAAAACGCTGACGAAAGAAGATCGTGCCGCTCTGCCAAAGATGTCGACCCAAGAGCTTGAAAGGAAGCTCCACAATGCCGGCGAAAACGGTCAAATCAAAAAACTGGCCGGTCTCTATACAATCTCGTTTCTTTCGGTGATGGCTCTGTTTGGTCTGGGCAACGTTCTGCTGAAAGTGCGGCGAGCCAATCTGCCTCGTCCCGCCAGAGCCAATTGGATCGCGGTGATCGTTGCGATTTTGGCAGTTGTCGCCGGATTGATAGGCAACGCCCTGATTGACATTGCCTATGTCTGGACATTCCTGCAGTACTTCATTCCGGCAATGCTGGTCATCCTCGTGATGCTGGGGCGTATCTCACTTTTGAAAGCATCGCTGTCCATGGTCCGCGTTCTCACGGCCAGCATTGTGGGACCGATGACACGATTGACAAAAACGGTGCGGGAAAAGATTGACGACATCAATGCCCAGCAGATCGTGTTCTTCACGAGAGGTGACAATATCGCGAATCTCAACAACGCCATGCTGTACGTGCGTCAGAACGAACACACGAATCGACTCAAGATAGTTATGATCGTCAATGAGCAGATGCAGGCTCCCGCAACTCTGGCGCAGGAACTTGAGTTTTTGGATCAGGCCTACCCGGAAATTGACATTGATTTCGTACAGCGGGAAGGCCAATTTGGTCCGGATTTGATTCAGGAATTGTCAGATGAATGGCAAATTCCCAAAAACCTCATGTTCATCGGCTCCCCCGGCGGCCATTTACCCTACAACCTTGGTGAACTCGGCGGCGTAAGGTTGATTATCTGATGAGAAAACCCTGATGACTTGGTAAGTTGAGGAAACTGTCGGGAGTCGTGTGGGTCTCAGATGTTGTTGGCTCAGTCTTTGAAACGGGGCTACTTTGCCAGCGAGGAATACTCGTAAAATCCAATCCTGACGGGGCTGGGTCAGAAATTTTCACTCGAACTCTCATTGCAGGAGATGAGCCAAAGTCAACTGGCAATGAAAGAGCCAGGTGAGAATGCTGCGGGTGGTGTCGCATTGCGGTCAGAACGGTGGGCCACGCCCGGATTCCTGCTGAGCTCCGGAATGGATTCTCTTCGATAGTGAAACTCTGTTACGCCACAAAGACCGTTCGGATAAGTGGCAGCAGCGCCTGCAGACAATGGCTGACAACACTGACCGGTGAAAGTCCCGGGCTGTCTCATTCGCCCCTGGTGGCCGCATGAGTAATACGTATCGATAAGGCTCTGTCGAAACGATGCGGCGGTGCAACGTCGTCGTCCTCGGCCGACTTCGCCCAGAACTTGAGGAACGAGAAAGCACCTCCAACGGAAGCAGAAACCCACTGCGCCGACCATCCGGACAGTTAACTTCACTGGGTGCCGGACCACATCCCTGCAGCCGGGCCCTCTTTCCGGCAGCCAACTAGCGGTTAACAAACATTCTCCCCGGCACGCGAGCCGCGGTCACTCCGGCGACAACGGAGAGCAAGTGAGACATACCCCGTTTACAAGTTGCCTGGCACAACAAAAACACGGACTACAAAGTTTTCTATCATCAAAACCAATGCCAGATAAGTCCGTCCCGGGTTCGAAGAGCCTCCCGACCCTTTCATTGCCTCCAATACAACGAATTCGGGATTGAATCCTTCTTTGAAACTGCGATAATGGGTGACTTGGCGTTGTTCCAGAATGAGATTTACTTTCGGAACGTCATAATGATCCGAATCCAAGCTGGTGGGTGGACATCAAAATACTGCGATGGCTTATCTCGCCGCAGTTTCCTGCAAGTGGGCATGGCCGGAATGGGAACACTCGGGCTTCCCGAGCTTCTTCGTGCCAGAGAATTGTCGGCTGGCTCAAAGAAGAACACCTCCGTGATTCTGCTTTGGCTGGATGGCGGCCCGAGTCATCATGATACGTATGATCCCAAACCGGATGCTCCCCGAGAATATGCCGGCATCTGGAATCCCATTCCCACGAACGTACCTGGGATCGATTTCTGTGAGTTGCTGCCGCTGCATGCGACGATTGCCGACAGGTTTTCCATTGTACGTTCTGTACACCACGACACCGGGGATCACTTTACGGGTGGGCACTGGATGCTCACCGGTCGCGGCGGTGTGAGCGGCGGAATGACCCCGGGGAAGTATCCGTTCTTCGGCGGGATCGCCACCAGAGTTACCGGACCACGTCAGGGGGGCATGCCCGCGAATGTCGCGATTCCGCATGCGATGAGCATCGGGCTTCGCCCGGGTTACTTTGGAGGGAACTATCTGGGAATTGAAAACGACCCGTTTCAAACGGGTGGTGATCCCAACGCAGCGACGTTCTCCGTGCAGAATCTCAACCTCACCAAAGATCTTACCGTGAAACGGCTGGAGGACCGTCGTTTCCTGCAAACATACTTTGACCAGCTGAAACGGAACTCAGAAAAAAGTGGAACCCTGGCGGCGATGGATCGATTTGACTCACAGGCTTTCGATCTTGTTGCTGGTGCCAGTGCAAGAACCGCGTTCGATATCAGCCAGGAAGACGATGCGTTACGTGATCGTTACGGTCGAAATTCCTGGGGACAGAGTACCTTGCTGGCAAGACGACTGGTGGAAGCCGGTACGACGTTTGTGACCTGTCACTTTGGAGGCTGGGACAGTCACTGGAATCACCAGGGAACCATGGAGAGTCATTTGCCAAAGGTTGATATGGCGGTTCACGGTTTGTTCACTGATCTGGAAGAACGAGGACTCCTGGATCAGGTGCTTGTTGTCGTTATGGGAGAATTCAGTCGCACACCCCGCATGAACAATGGCGGCAACGGTGGACCACCGCTAAGCAAAGGTAGTCCTGGGCGCGATCACTGGGGCAATGCCATTTCGGTTCTGATGGGAGGTGGAGGGGTCCGCGGTGGACAGATCATTGGTTCCACAAATCGGCTTGGTGAGGTACCGCAAGATCACCCATTGCGACCAGGTGATATCCATCACACGATATTCCGTGTGTTGGGGGTCGATCCCTACGTGGCCTTCAATGACCCGTCCGGTCGGCCCATTGCCGCCATCGACCACGGCAGCGTCATCGACGAATTGATTTAGCCTGCGTTGCGCACCCAGGCTGACAATTAATGCAACGTCTGCTCGGAGCAGCACTCACCGATATCTGGTGGTGCGGGTGTGTGCAGTTTGGCCTGATTCCTGGTCCTGTACGGTTCAAGTCGTTTCCGGAAATCCCCGTTAGGGGCAAGCCCGGACCGCGGGAGTCCCGGCGTTTAATTCATGACGGGCGGAAGCGAGAATTCGAATGATGCTGGATCGCACACAGGAGCAACGACTATTAAATTGCGCAGTCGCTTGATGCTGGTTCATCAGACTTCGTGACCTGACGGCATCAGGAGAGAATCTCCACGACCGGTCGCGCCAGTTCCTGCACTCCCGTCAGACGCTCGTCAAGCCCGCGGTGCCTGACCGTCAAGCGAGCATGGTCGATGCCCAGCTGATGGAGAATTGTTGCGTTCAAATCTCGAATATGGACCGGGTCACGAAGAATGTTATAGCCGAATTCATCAGTCTCACCGTGTGTGACTCCGCCTTTGATCCCACCGCCGGCAAACCACATGGAGTAACACTTTGGGTGATGGTCCCGACCATATTTATTTTTACTGAGTGTCCCCTGACTGTAAATCGTGCGGCCGAATTCGCCACCCCAGATCACGAGCGTATCGTCGAGCAGTCCACGTTGTTTCAAATCCTGAACCAGCGCCCAGGCTGGCTGGTCGACTTCGCCGGTCTGCCGGCGAATATTCTTCGGCAGATCGCCGTGATGGTCCCATCCTCGATGGAAAATCTGGATAAAACGGACGTCACGTTCAGCCATTCGTCTGGCCAGCAGACAATTATGTCCAAAAGTACCGGGCTTGAGCGCGTCACTTCCGTACATTTCCAGAATGTGTTTCGGCTCACCGGAAACATCCACCAAATCAGGCACAGATGACTGCATTCGAAACGCCATCTCATACTGAGCAATACGAGTTTCTGTCTCCGGATCGCCAAACTCTTCGTGGATCCGATGATTCATTGCCTGCAGCCGGTCAAGCATCCGGCGTCGCATTTCTTTGTTGACGCCGCCGGGATTTGACAAATACAGAACGGGATCCCCCTGTGCACGAAATGCCACGCCCGCATGCGTGGACGGAAGAAAACCGCTACCCCACAGACGGGAATACAACGCCTGACCACGAGGTTCACAATTGAGGACGATGAATTCCGGAAGGTTACGATTCAGGCTGCCAAGTCCGTAACTGATCCATGCTCCCAGAGTGGGACGTCCCGGGATCTGATTGCCGGTCTGGATAAATGTGATCGCCGGATCATGATTAATCGCTTCCGTCCATACGGTATGAACGGTTGCGGTCTCATCCGCCATGGAACCAATTCGCGGCAGCAGTTCGCTGACATATTTGCCGCTGTCTCCGTACTGATCGAAACGAAATATGGTCGGAGCGATGGGAAACCGAGACTGTGACGCGGTCATGTTCGTTAACCGCTGTCCTTTGCGGACGGACTCCGGCAAATCTCGGTTATACCAATCGACCATCTGCGGCTTGTAGTCGAAGGTATCCAGATGCGATGGTGCGCCTGCCATAAACAACCAGATGACTCGTTTTGCACGTGCCGGAAAGTGCTGATGCTCACGGACACCCGTTGTATCACCGAACGACTGTTCTCGCAGTAATCCGGCCAACGCCGCAGCTCCAAGTCCTTTCGAGTGACGACCGAAAAACTGTCGGCGCGTTTCGAGGTTGATCCATCGATCGATTGGGTTCGTCATCATTACCAGGATCCATTTTGGTTTAATATCTTCAGTTCAGTTTCGTCGGCTTTGTCAGACGAACACGGACTTTTTCGATGTCGGATTCTGTGCCGCGAAATATCGGTCTGTTCAACGACACCTGTGATCGGAACAATCCATGATCAAACGAGCAAATCACTGAAATTTTGTCTCCAGCTCAACAAACTTCTATTTGTTCACAAAGTCATCACGATTCATAAGCGTGTTTGCGACCAGCGTCCATGCCGCAAGTTCGGCGACGGCCAGTGATTCGTCGGGCTTACTGTCGCCTGTGCTGATCAATTCTTTCGCAGCCTCCGGATTCTGTTCAAACATGAACCGGAATTCTCCGGCAGCATCAGTTGTTTCGGCCAGGTCCTCACTGTCGGCCGGGCAGCTCAGCACCGTCTTCAGCAACCATTCTGCGCGAGTACTGTCGTTTTCGCCTTCCCGAAGGGCATTTTCACCAAGACGTCGCGCACATTCAACGAATTGTGGATCGTTCATCAGCACCAGAGCCTGAATGGGCGTATTGGTGCGTTCGCGGCGAACAGTACACTGTTCACGGGTCGGTGCATTAAAGGCAGCCATCGAAGGCGGCGGCGACGTGCGTTTCCAGAAGCTGTAGACACTGCGTCGGTACAAGGCATCGCCGCTGTCGCGCTCGAAAACTCCCGTATTGCTGCCTACGATCGCCACGACTTTCCACAACCCGACAGGCTGGTAGGGCTTCACACCTGGTCCACCCATGTCCCGTCGCAACAAACCACTGACGGCCAGCGCCTGATCGCGCAACATTTCCGCGTCCAGCCGCAAACGCGGACCACGCGAGAGATATCGATTGTCCGAATCTTTCGCCAGTTTCTCTGGTGTGACAACACAGCTTTGTTGGTACGTTGAGGACATCAGAATCATCTTCAACATGTGGTTTATGTTCCAACCAGATTCGATGAACTCGACAGCGAGCCAGTCCAGGAGTTTTGGGTGCGATGGTCGATCTCCCATGATGCCGAAATCTTCCGCAGTGCTGACAAGGCCTGTGCCAAAAACTGACTGCCACAAACGGTTCACCATTACTCGTGCTGTCAGCGGATGATCCGGATGGACCAGCCACTGCACAAGAGCGAGACGATTTGCCGGACTCACGTCAGATCCATCGCTGGATCTCTCAAATCCTCCCCCCTTGAAATTCAGTACCGTCGGAATCCACGGTTCGACTTCTTCACGTCGTTGATCGTACTCACCCCGTTCCAGTATCCAGGCACGAGGTTTCGAGGGACGTTCCTGCATCACCAACGTCGTGGTCGATCGCGAATAGATGAAATCCCGTCGCCTTTGAGTCACAGCATACTGACGCAGTCCGGCCGCATTACCCGGGTGAATCTCCGAATAGTAGAATGACTCAACCAGTTTCTGTTGTTCCTCACCCAGACTTTCCCAGGAACTGTCGGCCTGCAGCAACAGTTCTATATCATGTGCCCTGGCCAGTAATCTTGATTCTTCGTCCGTCATCCAGCGACGGTAAATCTGAATATCGCTGAGTCCACCAGTCGGCAGCTCGCTTCCGATTTTCAGCGGACCCGCCGGGACCTCAGCGACACCGAACAGTTTTTCTGTCGAATTCCGTAATACACCCACACGACCGTTCACCAGGATACTGATGCAAGAATTCGACTGACCGCCGGAGTATCGAATACAGACGTGCTGCCATGAGCGTGGCTTGAGTGCATCTTCTCCGGGCAACCGGGCTTGAATTTGTTTGTCCATTCCGTCATGAAATTCAAACGTCAGGCCTCCCGATGTGCCCCCGGAAACCTTCCATCCGAGCGTTTTCTCATCTTCGGTGGTTATTGTCCGGTCCAACACGGTTGTCGACACCAGCCGATCGGGTGTCCGGTACCAAAAGCTGATCGTGAGCGGTTCATTGGTGTGAACAGCGGGAAAGGCTTTAGTGAGCTGTCCTCTTTCGCCGAAACGTATGCCATGTCGACCGGCGGGATGTTCCGTGGCCCAGCTGGCAGTTTCAGGTAACGTGGCCAATTCCTCGTCACCTTCGGTCAATGGAAGTGATAGAACGAGTTCGTCTGACGAAACGACATCCACGACATCTGAAGTACGGGACGACCACCAGCTTGCGACATCGGTGGTTACAGTCTCCCGCTGCGACAGAAGCCGTTTTCGCTCCGCCAGCAAATCTTCCCATTCTTCTTCAAACTCGTCGTCGGGCAACGTGACGACTGGTGGCGTATCCTTTTGATTACCGTCCATCGCCGGTATTGTTGTGTTATTGAAGAAGGCTCCAAGCTGATAGAATTCACGCTGACTGATTGGGTCGTATTTGTGATCGTGGCACACCGCGCAGCCGGCAGTCAGACCCAAAAAAACGGTGGCTGTGGTTTCGACCCGGTCCACCATGTAGCGGACGTGAACTTCTTCCGGAATTGCTCCGCCCTCTGATGTCGTGATATTGCAACGGTTGAATCCGGTGGCAACCAGCTGATCCTGTGTTGGCTCCGGCAGCAGATCACCGGCAAGTTGTTCGATGACGAACTGGTCGAAAGGCATATTCCTGTTGAACGCACGAATGACCCAGTCGCGGTACGGCCACATTTCACGATAGTTGTCAACGTGCATTCCGTGAGTGTCACCGTATCTGGCGGCGTCCAGCCAGTAGCGTGCCCGATGTTCGCCCGCATGTTCTGACATCAGCAGTTGATCGATGTATTTCTCCCAGGCGGTATCGGAAGAATCGGCGACGAACATCTCCAGCATCTCACTCGTCGGTGGCAGCCCGGTAACGTCGAAAGCTGCGCGCCGCACCGTTTCATATCGATCGGCTGCTTCGTTCGGCTCCAGTTTCAGTCCGTCAAGTTTCTCTAGAATAAATTCATCAATCACGTTACTCGCCCAACTCTGCCCGCGTGCTGTCCGCGGCACTGCCGCTCGTACCGGCTTGAGAAATGACCAGTGCTTCTGATATTCGGCGCCGTCACTGATCCACCGGGCGAGAAGCTGTTTGTGTTCGGGCTTCAATGTCTTTTGAGATTCGAGCGGCGGCATGACCAGCTCCGGGTCATCCGAAGTAATTCTTGAAACCAGTTCAGAGCCGTCCGCATCACCTGGCGTAATAGCCCCGCTTTTTACGGCTGTGTCACGACGATCGAGTCTCAGGTCTGCCTTCCTGCTGCCGGAATCCGGTCCGTGACAGGAAAAGCAATACTCCGTGAGGATCGGACGAATGTGTTCATTAAAGCTTAGGTCCGCTGGCAGCCTGGCTTCATCCGCCACCATGAGTCGACAAGACAAGAGAAGCGACAAACAGACGGAAACGAATTGAATCTTCATGATACAATACCCATCTCGAACGCTGAATCGGGGTGGCTAATCACATTCGACTGTGAGAACTGCAGGTTACTGCCGCCGTTTCATGGCGTCACTGACGGACATCTGCACTTAAACCGGTTCATTCTCACTTTTCAAACGTCTAAAGGCAACAGACATTGGTTTACATGTGTTGGCTTGAAGCCTCTTTGGGTTTTCCGTGAAGTGAATTCCATCTTCCGTCACTCGCGGTTCCGCAAATTCGACTGCAAAGAAAGCTGTTCACGACACTTATTCCACTCATCTGACAACAGACGATGAATCAAATGCATTCCGGCTTGAAGTAATCCGGGGAGCTCCGGCACATCGCTGCCGCATAAATCAGCAGAAAGGCCGAGGACAGTCGACCTCGCCGATTGCTGAAACAAACATTGTGTGTCCCCGGAGAAAACCATGGGTGTAAGAATGCGGCAGCAGCCACAGCCTGTTTTCTCAGCATGCAATAAAATGCGTTCACTGTGGTGACAGTAATCCCCAATCTCCATCAGCACGTGTTTCAATACAACCGGATCATCAGACTCGTCATTAACTGCGCTCAGCCTAGAACAGGAATCAACTTGACAGTCAGTCTGTAGACTGTTCGCTTGCGCGATCGCACGCATTTAGGCCGCAGATTAATGTCCCATCACACGAGCTCCACGATCAGACAACCGGCCTGACAGGCCACCGTTGCCAGACCCGGCATCAAGAAGCATGCGGTCCGCAACTTCGGCTGCCAATCTCTGACGGAGCGCGATCTGAATTACGAATGCGGTTCGGACATCCATCTTTGCCGTCCTGACTGTCCTGGTCCTGATCAATGTCATGCCAAAACTGTACATTGTCGCGCCGCAAAATGATCGTTCATTTCATACTGAGATACTATCAGGAAGTCCTGAACTGCATGTGAATGCTGCAGTCAACATGCAGTCCCGCGGCATTCGGGGCTGATTCGGCAAAGGCGATGCTAGCTGACAGATTCGAGACGACCGGATTTTCCGGATCGCAGGCAGGCTTCGACGGTCGCACAAATATCACGTCCACCCTGAGCGTCAAGTATCGTGGAAGATCCATCAGTAATCGCCTTCGCAAAGTTCTCCATCAGCAGATAGTTGTTCTCATTCGCGACTCGAATGTGACGAAATTCGTTCACTGCCTGACCTCGATAGTACACAGCGATCTCAGGACGAGCTTCGTTCACCACCAATGATCCCTCAGTGCCCAGCAAATGCAGCCGGATCTCACCGATGTCCGGGTGACTGGCCGCTCCAATCCGACCGATACACAACGAACCAACGACATCTCCCTCCATTTCCAGCGTGACTGTTGCCAGATCGTCGACATTATTATCAACGTTCGCCTGATGAAAATGAGTTGCCGTCCGGGTGAATACGCGTTCCACCCTGCATCCGGAAAACATGCGAATGTAGGCCAGCGGGTAGATGCCTTCAATCTGCAGCTCTCCCATCGGCTCAACACCCACACCGCCGTCAGAACCGTCCATGTGAGCTTCGATTTGCCGCTCCAGCCAGTTGATGGGCGGATCACCTGACTGTCGCGTCCCTTTCGGAGGACCAGCATCCTTGGAAAAATAGAAATCACAGTGGATGGCCCGCAGGTCTCCGATTGCTCCGCTCTGCAGTACTTCCTGTGCCTGTCTCAATGCCGGCAGGAAATTGCGATTCCACACCAGACAACGAACGCCGGCTGTTTCCACGGCACTGACGAGTCTGTCGCATTCGCTCACGTGCGTCGACAAAGGTTTGTCAACGATCACGTGCAATCCGGCTTCGGCCGCACGAACTGACAGTTCGCAATGACGCTCTGCCTGAGAACTCACGACGGCTATGTCAGGTTGCCAGACACTGACCGCTTGATCCAGCCCACGGACGTACGGGATACTGAACCGATCAGCGAATTCCTGATTTCGCTGATGAACCCAGTCCGGTTGCTTTGGGTCGTCGCAAACGGCCACCAGGTCAAATCGCGGATGGGCGTCCACAGCCAAGGCGATATATTCGTGCTTCACAACGCTCAACACCAAAGCTTTGAAGTGTCTTTCAGACATGGCTGCCTCCCGTAGTAACGACGGCCTGTTGCTGAGCTGACACGCGAACCTGATCGGCAACATACTGTGCAGCTTTGGTATCACTCCAACTCGGTGAGAACGGCCCGCCTTCTCGCACTGCGGTCGCAAAGTTGTCGATCATGGCGACCAGTGTAGTGTCACCCTGCGATGCCAGCAGGACGCTGGTGTCATCCTGCCCCATGAGCAAATTGAAGTTGTGATGATCATCAGCATAGGCCGCACCTGTCGAACCAATCATCGACAGTGAGTAATACTCATTGCCGGGTGGAATCGCAGCATCCAGATCGATAATTGCCATACCACCGCGTTCGAATCCCAAATGTACCTGGACGTACCCTGGACGTTCGAGCCCGTAGACTTCACTGGGCAGACTGCCAAACATCCACAATGCCAGATCGACTTCGCGGGCAAGGGTTTCTTTGTTTTCCGCTTTCGGATTCCAGCAGTGAATCCGCAGTAGACCGGCTTCTCCCAGTTTCTTCTCATCCAGCATCAGTTTCACCTGTTCGATTGCCGGCATGAATCGAGCAGTATGAGCCGGCATGGATTGCGTTGAGTCTGCAAGTCTTTGACAGGTCTCTGCAGCCAGTCCGAACGGATTAACCACCAGCACAGGCGGACCATTCTCTGCCGTCATGGCTGATTCGACGTTGTCGGTGATGAGTGCTGTGCAGTCACCTGTATTCTCCACAATCTGGACGGCACGTGAACGGGCGGCCATCGCCCGGAACACTGGCACCGAACCCGGAGACACATCAATCGCCAGCTTAATTCTCGATTTCACTCGTTCATATCCCTTTGACCGATGTCAAAAGTAACCGCAATCAGACCTTGCCAAACAGACCCGGCTGGCCACTCGCTCGATCAGCGCACCATCACCACCGAAACCGTACATCAAAGTGACCGCAGTCCGGAATTGTGAATGCGATCAAAGTTCAGCTGCAGATTCACCTCAGAACGGTCACGGTTGCTCAAACATACGCATCAATGAGTTTCAGCAGAATTAACAGCTGCCATCCAAAGAATACGTTAACCAAATATTCAGGCAGGGCCACCGAATAACGAAAACTGTAATCCCTGTTATATGCAGCTGGATGACGATACAAACCGTGCAGCAAGTATTCAATTTCACACGGCCGTTTGTGCAGGCATCCCGCAGTAAGCCGCTTCCAAGAGAATCATCGAACAATGAACAGCAACAACACGATTGGAGTTGGGATACTTGGAGCAACCGGTTATATCGGCAAGCCGTATCGAACAGAAATTCGCGGTGTCGCGGATTCGCGGATCGTTGCTCTCTGCGCCCGTCGCAGGAATCTGCTTGAGACAGCCGGTACTGAAGACAACGCAGAACTGATCACAGATAATTGGCGCGAGGTCGTGGAACATCCCGGTGTCGATTTGGTCATCGTGGCCACACCCGACGCTCTGCACCACGAAGCAGTCCTGGCCGCCGCCCGAGCCGGTAAGCACGTATTTTGTGAGAAACCTGTCGGCATGAATGCCACTGAGACAGATGAGATGTGGCGGGCTTACCAAAAGGCGGGAACACTGGCGCACTATGTACCGTTTTGGACACGGTACGTCGCGATCTTTCAGAAGATGAAAGAAATCGTTGATTCCGGCCGGCTCGGTAAAATTCGAGGCGTCGTGTATCGCTGGCACAATCCCCGACCGGCAAATATGCCTCTGACCTGGCGGGACGACCCAAAACTATCTGCTGCCGGCAGTATCGCCGACGTAGGTTCGCACGCCTACGACACGGTGTGCTGGTTGCTGGGCACAGAAGCCACACGGGTACTGGCTCACTCCGCAATAATCACACCGCTAAAGGCGGATCTGGGAGCGATCAATCTCGGTGAAGCTCTTGAACATGGTGCCAGGCTGCAAACGGAAGCATCACAGCGTCAAGGTGGTACACCGGACTATGCCAGTATCTCATGGGAATTTTCCAACGGATCTGTTGGAGTCCTGGTACTGTCACATGCAAGTTATTTTCGCAAAGGGATCTGTCCGGAACTTGAACTGCATGGAACAGATGCGTCCGTGTCCATCAATCGAGTTACCGGTGATGTCATCCTCGGGATGCCGGAAGGCAATCCTGAAATGATTGCCAGCATCCCCGACGAAGGAATGGGAAACCGGTTTGAAAAATTTGTCTTCCCGGCCGTCCGCAACGTCATCGCCGGAAAGTCACAGGCAGAACATCCCGATCTCGAGGCCGGCTGGCGAGTACAGTGCTTCACCGATGCAGTTGTTCAGTCGGCCGAGACCGGAGGATGGGTGAATGTTGGACGGTAAAATCGTTTGACCCCGTTTTATTGCCTTGTCGGTCTTTTGTCGCAACTCCTTTCGGTACATCGGCGACTTCATCGTACCCGGCGTCTTTGCACCGCATCCTGGGAAAATGCAATCCGCCACACTGTCGACGAACACTTGTTTGTATTGACACCGTCCATCACCAATTTGCCAGGCAATCTCAGGAGGTCGAAAACCGACGAACAGTAAATCTCAGTAACTCGAGCAATAATGGAGACACGGTCTTTGACGTCTCAAAGACCGTGTGGAGCTGAGCAGGTGACAGGTCAGGGCTACTAACGATGTTGTACTTTCCACTCGGATGCATCTGTGAACCCGACACTGGTCACCACGGCATTGACGGTTTTAGTGGCCTCAGGCATGAAAAAAGCATGCACTTCGATGTTATCCGTCTGCCCACCCGGAATCACGCGGCCGGAATGAATTGATGAACTGTCGTCCAGTTCCGTTCCCGCATCGTCCAGATAGGTCATCTCCAGGAAGAATGTTTCAGCGGCCTTGTTGGCATGATTCGTAACGCGGAACACAACACTGCGGAAGTTTGGTTCACCGGAGAAATCAACAAATTCAAGTATCAGAGGTACGTCCCCATCAAAACTCAGTTCCCTGAGCAGTTCGGGCATCTGATCGTGATTCGGAACGTCAATGTCCTTCAATGAAAAAGCATAATCAATGGGTTCCGTTGACGTGATGATTCGTGCCTCAAAACGCACAGGGACGGGGGACCGATAGCTGTTGTTGATTGTCGAGATACCACCACCAAAGCCGCCTGTGCTGATTGGTTCAACCCGATCTCCATTCTCATCGAAGGCGAGCAACTGCACGTCATCACGTTCAACGCCATTGAATTCGAACGTGAAGTTGCCGCCGCTGACTTCGGTGATTAGACCGGCCGTCTCGCCGACCTCCTGTCGAGCACTTTTCTTCAAATCATTAAATTCCAGAACTTCGACCTCCGTCGGGAGCGAAAATGCAATGGAACCATCAACCGTATGCAGCGATTCAACGCTGTGAAACAGATGCTTGAGTCCGACAGATATCTGCCGATCGAATACCGCCGGACTGGTCTGTGACCAGGCACCCACACCACTTTGCGGGCGAAGAAGAGTCCGACCGACCGTATCAGCAACAGCGCTCACATCTAGGGAAACTCCCGATCCGTCCTGCAGCAACTGTAATACTGTCGGCGGGAGGCCGGTCGCGAAAGCACGTAGCGAGAGGGTTCCGGTTGCCGTTTCCGTTTGGCTGTCGAGTTCGATAACTTCGATCAGAAACGGGCCCGTAACGACAGTGGGCATTGTACGCTTACCTGGCTCAAGACTGAGAGAAACCGGCGTATACACGGGCGTTACATCGATCTGTTGGCAAATGGACTCGATCGCCTCGAATCGCGATACACCGGCAAGGTCAAGCGACACCGGTTTCTGCAGCATAGTGGCAATGTCGGCGTCCAGGGCAAAGCCCAGTCCCAGTTCATCCGCCAGGCCTGCAAGCAGATTTTGAGCTGTCTGGTCCTTGACATCCAGGCTAATCTGCCATGCCGCATCAAACTGCTCTCGTGTGACCGCTGCCAGAGGATCAGGTGATGTGTTTCCTTCGACAAAGACCTCGTAATCGTCCGACTGAAACTCGAAGTCTTCACTGCTCAACGGCATCCCGGGTGTGAACTGCGGTTCGGGCGAAAAATGCACAAACCACCGGCCGTCGATGTACCGAAATTCCACTTCATCAGATTCCCCGGAATCAATTGTCAGCGCTGCTCTGGCAGAATCGCCTTCGACAGTGACCTCTCCCAGTGTTCCCTCCTCCCCACGCACGCCGCAAAAGGCGCTGAGCGTTCCATCATAAAGGATATTCGCGAGCCCGCCGGACAGCAGAGGAGCTTTTTCAATATCGGTGGTTTCCGTGTTGCACTCTATCCACTGCATTACGTCAGCAATGAAGGCTCCCATGTTCGGCACGGATTCAAAGTCAAACTCATCGTCATCCGATGAGATACCGTGCTTTCCGAACAGTTCTTTGATTTCTCCTTCTTTGCTCGTGTCGAACGCAGCGACCATTGCCAGTGGCAGAGAAACCATGGCTGCCATCGCCTTCTGAGATTCAAGACTGAGACAGGAAACAACGGCCGGAAAGTCATCTGCACGCGCAGCTTTCTGGAACGCATCAAAGGCAGCTGCCGGTGACTCAAAACCAGCCGTTTGCTGACCCGAACTCAACCCCGAATCAGCAGGCTGTGGTTCGTCCTCACGCGCGCATCCGGCAATCAACCCCGTAAGAACAAACAGTGTGAAGACACGTTTCATGTCAAGTCTTTCCCGGAAGAAGATGGAGAGAAGGACCGGCTGGATTCAGTTTTTGCTTACCTGCTGACTTACTGGAGCCCTTGGCTCACAGAATCGTGTGCCAGAGCCACAATTTTCTCACAACCACTGCACCACATCAGTTTCCGATCGTTGTCAGTCGGTTTCACTATTCCATCAGTTCGCTCTCAATCGCAAAATATTGGCGATTTTTCTTTCGTCAAAGTCAGCGCTGGGCTTCCAATCGATGTCGTTACTTACGAGGCGTCTTGCTGCTCTGCAAAAAAAACCGAGATGTGGCTCCCACCGCGCTTACAGACGGTCCAGGAGAATCGGAGGATGTTGACTTCGTCTGGATTCCCTCCTGTCGTGGACTCATAGACTGAGGAAACAGCCGACAGATTACTTTCCACCTTCATTCCTCTTCAATTCGACCGTAGCTTCATCAAGTCGGAACCGGACCGCACCACCCCGCAGTCAGCCCAAAACGTCTCACCTGTGATACAGAGGAATATATCGAGTCAGGAACTCGCCAGGCTATGTCAATAGATAAACGGACTATCAAATATTCAGACCGTTTGAAATCCGCTGACCTGAGTTCCCTTCGTCACTTTTTCTCTTCAGTTGCCTGGTAACACCGGCCAGGCCTGAGACAATCAGACGCATCATTCCACTGCTGTTCGGAGTTGCTCATGAAGCCCCGCTTTGACACGTTCCCTCTGACGATTCTTCTGTTCGCCATCTGTCTGTCAGTACGCTCAGTTGCTGCAGAACCCGGCATTCACCGACCCAACATCGTTTACATCCTCGCCGATGATCTGGGCATCGGAGACGTCGGCGCCTTCAATGCAGAAGGGCAAATCGCCACACCAAATCTGGATCGTCTGGCAGCGGAGGGTATGAAGTTTACCGATGCACATTCCGGTTCGGCGGTATGTACTCCCACTCGTTACGGTATCCTCACTGGCCGCTATGCGTGGCGGACACGGTTGAAATCCGGTGTTCTGTGGGGCTATTCGACACCACTGATCGCAAAAGGCCGAATGACCGTGGCCTCCATGTTGAAACGACTGGGTTACAACACCAACTGTGTTGGCAAGTGGCACCTGGGGCTGGAATGGGCGCGCAAAGATCCAAGTATCCCACCTGTCGACAGCTCAGCCGAACTGTGGCACAACTACGATTTTGCGAAACCGATTGTCTCCGGGCCAATTCAGGTCGGATTTGATTCCTGGTTCGGTATCTCAGCATCACTCGACATGTACCCTCACGTCTACATCCAGGACCGCAACGTCACCAGTGTACCCACTCACATCGTGGACGGCTCCGAAGGTAAACAATTCTGGCGCAGGGGTCCGATTGGCGACGATTTTCAGCACATTGAAGTTCTCGATAAGCTCACTGAAAAAGCCCTCGAGTACCTGAACCGTCAAACTGCAGATCAGCCATTCTTCCTGTACTTCCCTCTGTCGGCACCTCACAAACCGATTCTTCCGACAGACCGATTCCGGAACAGAAGCGGACTCAACGAATGGGGCGATTTCGTGATGCAGGTCGATTGGACAATCGGCCAGGTCATGCAGACCATCGAATCGAAGGGCTTCAGCCAAAACACGCTGTTTATCGTTACCAGCGACAATGGCGCGACACCAGGAGCGGACTTCGAAGAACTTGGCAGCAGGGGCCACGATCCCAGCGCCCGGTTTCGAGGCCACAAGGCAGACATCTTCGAAGGTGGACACCGGGTCGCATTTGTTGCACGATGGCCGGCTTCGATAGAAGCCGGAACCGTTTCTGAGGCCACCATCTGTCACACAGACCTGCTGGCAACGGTAGCCGATATCACCGGATTTGAACTCCCCGCTAATGCTGGAGAAGATTCGGTAAGCATTGTGCCGCTGATGCAGCAAGCCACAGATGGTCCGGTAAGGGAAGCCACCGTACATCATTCAATCAATGGATCGTTTTCGATTCGTCGAGGCCCGTGGAAGCTGTGTCTGTGTCCCGGATCCGGTGGCTGGAGTGACCCACAACCTCCCGAAGCCAGGCAACAGAATCTCCCGCCCATTCAGCTGTTTAATCTTGCGACGGATATCTCAGAGCAGAATAACATTCAGGCCGATCACCTCGATGTGGTCAAACAACTCCAGGCACTGCTGCAACGGTACATTGACGAAGGACGCAGTACGCCAGGAGAACGACAGTCTAACGACCGCGACGTAAGCGTCATATCAGATCAGCGCCGGTCAACCGTCGCATCCGAAGATGAAATCCGCTCGACTGAACAGATCAGATTCTTCAGCCACACATCTGAGAACGATGGTCCGGGGAAAAAATTCGTGGAGACAGCATCATGATCGGTACGGCCACACAACCGAATTGAGTCAGACACCGCGTCACCGGCCTGTATTCGCAGCCGGTGTTCCACAAAATGCCGCAGGAGCCTCAAGAAACTTTGCTCAGCGGAGTCTCTTTTTGTAGTCCTGTGCCCTGTCGGCCGCCAGTCATCGTCCGCCCGGTGTGCCTCCGACGGGACTCTCACATCTCCAGGAACATCCTTGCGGCGTAGACTCGGGAATCAATGCATTTTCCATCGCACGCTGCATCAGATAGCCAGTTCGCCAGTTCATCAACATCAACTTCATGAAGCAGAATCGATTCCGTTGCGTCTCCCCCGCCTGGTCCCATCCTGCTCAGCTGGCTCGCCCGAAACACCGTAATGACTTCATCCGTCAGTCCGGCAGATGAAACAGTGTCACACAGCCGAGTCCAATGGGCTGCTTCGTAACCTGTCTCCTCCATCAACTCACGTCGCGCGGCATTTTCCAGTGATTCACCGGCATCCTCGCCATCCCCCGCGAGTCCGGCAGGCAGTTCAATAACAGAGCAATTGAGTGGCGGACGGAATTGTTCTACGAGCAACAACCGGCGGCTGGCAGTGATCGCCACAATACACACCGCACCGGACGACTGAGTCCGCTGCGCAAATTCCCATCCATGAGTGTCAACAAGTCGCAAAAAATTGCCCTCAGCAATTATTTTGGAGTCAGACATTCCTGATTTTCGTCATAAAATATCGGCACTCAAACAAATCGATACGCCTGCCGAGGACATCGCCGCGATCGCTGTCTGAGAATCGTCGGGATTCAGGTCAACACCTCGGCAGCCATCTTCGACCAGTATCGTCTCAAATCCAAGTTCCACAGCATCCATGGCTGTGAATTTGACGCAGTAGTCTGTTGCTAGTCCGACGATAATCACGCGTCCGACATCCTCCGCCGTCAGGAAATCACTCAAACCTGTCGACCTGCGATGACCGTTGTCAAAGAAGCCACTGTAACTGTCGATCATGGGATCCGTTCCCTTACGAAAGACACGTTGAATTCCAGCAGCATTCAATGGCGCGGCGAACTCTGCCCCTGGTGTTCCCTGCACACAATGATCCGGCCAAAGTATCTGCTGGAGATCGCCGAGCAGAACAGATTCACCTACCTCGCGACCCTGGTACTGGCTGGCGAAGCTGCCATGGCCCGCCGGATGCCAGTCCTGAGTCGCCACAACCAGCTGGAATTTTTCGATCAAACGATTCGCCGTGGTGATCACTTCATTGCCCTGTGGCACGGCAAGGGTGCCGCCGGGCAGAAAATCGTTCTGGATGTCGACGAGTATCAGAGCACAATTTGGCATTGTTCAGACTTCCTCGTTCAGACACTTCCCACGAGCACGAAAGATTCACTCAGCCGCTTCGGCTGCGCATCTCCTGGATCAGCTGAGTCTTAAGATCGTGGAGTCCGGCTTCCAGACCAACGGGATACCGGTGAGCATGCTTACGCATTTTGACTTCCGGAGAAACGGCTTCCATTTGTCGTGCGCGATGT
Organism: Planctomycetota bacterium; assembly: GCA_963581585.1. GTDB lineage: Bacteria > Planctomycetota > Planctomycetia > Planctomycetales > Planctomycetaceae > S139-18. The sequence goes on along the minus strand of CAUZPL010000006.1, from coordinate 49,112 downwards.
TCACGAATTTCTCTGATGTCAGGCAGTGCATAAACACGTTTTCCTCGACGAAAAATCGGTACCAAAAGGTCATTTCCGGACTCATGCTGATCGATCAGTTGTTGCCGGCTCGGATCCAGTGGATCGACCATCGAACAGCAATTGGGAATTCCCTCACATTCGTTAAAGATTACATCCGCCGTAAATCGATCGCCGCGGCGAAATCTTCGCACCTGCAGGATACCAGGATTGGAAATTTTGATGGCCTGCTCCGAAAGTTTAATCCGGTAGTCCCACTCCCCGCCTGGCTGCCGCAGCGCCGAAAGTTTGTAGACCCCACCCAGTGCTGGTTGATCGTATCCGGTTACCAGTCTGGTACCCACGCCCCAGACATTGATCGCGGCACCGTTCTGTTTGAGGTTCGCAATGAGCTCTTCATCCAGATCATTGCTGGCAACAATGATGGCATGATCGAATCCGGCTTCGTTCAGAATCTGCCGCGCCTGGATGCTGAGATACGAAAGATCACCTGAATCCAGACGAATACCGACCATCTCATGGCCTCGTGCTCGAAGACGCCGACCCGTCTCCACAGCATGCCGCACTCCCTCAAGCGTATCATACGTGTCGACCAGAAATACACAGTTATTTGGCATTGCCTGAGCGTAAGCATCGAATGCTTCCGCTTCTGTGTCGAATGACATGATCCAGCTGTGTGCATGTGTCCCCTTCACGGGAATTCCAAAGAGTTTTCCGGCGAGTACATTGGACGTTGCTGCACATCCGCCGATGAAGGCAGCTCGACTGGCGGCCAGGGCTCCATCGATACCCTGCGCCCGTCTTAGTCCAAATTCCAGGACGGGATCACCGTCCGCGGCATGACAGATTCGTGATGACTTGGTGGCGATCAGCGTCTGGAAGTTAACCATGTTCAGCAAAGCCGTTTCCAGAATCTGGCACTGGACGATCGGACCGATCACACGAATGAGCGGCTCATGCGGAAATACAACCGTCCCTTCGGGAATGGCGTCAACGTCACAGACGAATTTCGCAGAACTCAGTTCCTCAAGGAAATCATGCTCAAACAACGGACCATCGTCATTCCCCTGCAACCCTGACAGATATTCCAGATCCTCGTCCCGAAATCGAAAGTCCTGCAGCAACTCCACCACATATTCCAGACCACTCGCAATCGCATATCCACCCCCAAATGGATTTCGACGGTAGAACAGATGGAAGACGGCTTCCTTCTCAGCCACAGAGGACTTCCAGTAGCCATACGCCATGGTCAGCTGATAGAGGTCGGTGAGCAGTTCAAGGGAATGACAGTAGAGTCGATTCATGGCGTCTGTTGAAATCCTGCCCTGGTGCCACACCGGCCTTGGCCGGAGCAACCGGTTTTTTAGAACGCGTGATCGGACTGCTCGCACAGTCTTCCGACCTGGCAGGCTGTTGATCCTGCGCTACAGAAACGTGTCCCGTTCTGATACCGCTGTCCACAATACGATCCACAAGCCCGCTGTTTCCTGATGCCTTCACGAATTGCATGTTGTTGTCGCTGCGTGCGACGACAACCAGCACCTGTCAGCTGAAGGTTTTATCACGGGACACGGTTCAATGCATTGTGTTCGACGTCGCGCTTGTGAGCTGCAGCCGGCCCACGCTGAGTAGTCCGGTGAACCTGGACCAGTTCAGCCTGTTCAGGAATCTGATCCGGAAAATGTTGTGTCCCACACAAGACCATTTCGCTGCACCACATAAATCAGCCACCAACCAGGGTCAAACTGCGTTGCGTGAATTCTGAACCGAACGAAATCCGGGAACGCATGCTGATTATTGTGTCAGGCTTTCCCGATGGTCAGCATTCCGAGTCCCGCCAGGTTGTCACCCTGGACGAAAGCTACTTCCGCACACCGTATCTGCCGACCGACGTTGTGGGCAAAGAAGCCGACCAATCAGTGGCCAGTTAATAATACGGTGACTCACCGACAAATGCCCCATCTCCAGCACCGAGCCAGCAGTCCACAGAATCACGAAACACGCTCATATTAAGTTCTTTAAAACAATGTGTATCAATTTTTACCGTTGTTTCAGGTTTGTCCTGAGGTTAGTTCATATTCCAGTGAGACCATTATCTGCCTCCTGAACATTCTCTATATGGATGAATGAACAGAGAGCTTCGTGAACTATCTTGAAGTACCAGTACAGGACTGCGCAGTTATGGGTTGAACCAGGGATGGAATAAATCTCCGTCAAAGTACAGGCGTAAATATGAACGCTCGGTCGTTGTGACGTTATCGCATGTTTTCTTATTTTGAAAACGTGCGACAGGGAATGCAGACATGATAATGATAGAAGAGAAAGTTCGCGACATAGCGATTGTAGGGATGGCACTTCGCGTCCCCAGAGCCAATACGCTCGATGAGTTCTGGACCAACATCGTTTCTGGTCGGGATTGCCTCTCTCGGCCTGATGTGGGTCAACAGGAACGTGCGGGGACACCAGGGAGCCAAATCACGGACTCGGCTTTCGTGGCATCGAAGCCCCTGATCGACCGCATGGAGACCTTCGATGCTCGTTTCTTTGGTATCTCCGAAATGGAGGCAAAGATCATGGATCCGACACACCGCCTGTTTCTTGAATGTGTCTGGGAGGCCATGGAACAAAGTGCTGTTGTTCCGGGTGATGTCGAGGAGCGAACGGGTGTTTTTGCAAGTGTGGAAAGCTACTATTACCCAAGTAACCTGGCTGAAAAAGAAGACGAGATTCCGGCAATCCGCGTTCCGAAACGATTGGGCAACGTTAATGACTATATTGCGCTCCGCGTGTCCCATGCACTGGATTTGAAGGGTCCCAGTGTGACGGTGCTGGCGACTTGCTCATCCTCGCTAATGGCCGTGAACCTTGCGGCTCAAAGCCTTCGTGCCGGAAAGTGCACCACGGCTCTGGCAGGTGGTGCTCGGGTTGAACTTCCCCGAAGAGCCGGATATCGGTCAGGCCTCGACGGGATGATATCGGTTTCGGGGGTGATCCGGCCGTTTGATGCGGATGCCGATGGTATGATTTTTGGTGACGGGGCCGGCGTTGTGGTTCTCAAGATGCTGGATGCTGCGATCCGCGACGGGAACCAAATCCAGGCAGTCATTCGAGGTACTGGGTTCTGCAATGATGGTCAACCCAATGACAAGTTGAGTTTTATTGCACCCACCACTTCGGGACAGAAGCGTGCTATCGAAGAAGCCCTAAACGAATCAGCAGTCGATCCGTCCACGATTGGTTTTATGGAATGCCACGGTACGGCGACACGCCTTGGAGATCCGGTCGAAATCGCCTCCCTTCGAGAGGTGTTTGCGGAACGTACGACTGACAAAGGGATCTGTGCCCTTGGTTCGGTAAAAGCAAATATCGGACATTTGGGTCCTGCCGCCGGCGTGGTCAGTCTGATCAAAACATGTCTGGTGCTGTCAAAACGAGTGATTCCCCCACTCGCTAATTTTAGAGCTTTGAATCCGAACCTCAGATTGGAAGATACGCCTTTCTATGTGCCTGAGTCAGCGACGCAATGGAATGGCGAAGGTGAGCCTCATCGGGCCGCCGTGTCGGCATTTGGCTTTGGTGGTTCGAACGCCCATGTTGTTGTGGAAGAGTTCCTGCCTAGTTCCCATACGACGTCCTCTTATTCGAACGCTCAAGAACTATTGATTGTTTCGGCGAAGACGGAATCAGCGTTTCAGCGTCGTTTGAACGACCTGGCCATCTTCTGCGAGCAGGAACCGGAGACTCCGACAGCAGACTTTGCTCATACTTTACAGGTGGGGCGCCAAACCATGGCGTTCAGGACGCATCTGGCAGTGGATTCAGAAACGGTGGGAGACCTCTCTGACCGTTTGAGGCGAGCCAAACCCACTGGAACGAATGTAAAGCAGAGCCGACCTGTGGTTTTTCTTTTTCCTGGCCAGGGCTCCCAGACTGTCGGTATGGGGCAGGGACTTTACGAAAACGAAAGTGTGTTCCGTGAGTTATTTGATTACTGCGCGGACGTCCTTGCACGAAAACTCGGTTTTGATTTGCGTAACTGCGTTTACAGGCGCAATGGTATTTCCGAACAGGATGCAAAAGCGGCCCTGACAGACACGTCGATTGCTCAGCCGGCGCTCTTCGTGGTGGAATATGCCCTGGCCAGGCAACTTGAGCATTGGGGTCTCGTGCCCACTACGATGATTGGACACTCTCTCGGCGAACTCGTGTCAGCCTGTTTGGCGGGCGTGTTTTCTCTTGATGAGGGGTTGCAGTTGGTTGCGATTCGCAGCCGCCTGATGCAGAAGTGTCTGCCGGGTTCGATGCTGGCGGTTTCCCTGCCACTGGATGACCTCCTGGAAATCATACCTGAGGAGCTGGACCTGGCTGCTGTCAATAGCACGAAAAGAAATGTCGTAGCGGGCCCCGTAGATGAGATCGAGAAATTTGCAGCCGTTTTGAAGTCGAAAAAGATAATCAGTCAGGCACTCAACACCTCCCATGCATTTCATTCGAGAATGCTCGATGAAACCCTGGAAGAATTTCGCCACGAGTTGCAGGATTTTGAGTTTCATCCTCCCAGGAAGTTGACAATCTCCGGCGTTACCGGGAGTCCTATGACCGACGAACAGGCCCAGGACCCCAACTACTGGATCGAGCAACGAAGACAGCCTGTCCGGTTCTCTGATGGACTGAATTTATTCCTGAATGATGATAATCCCATCTTTGTGGAAGTCGGGCCCGGGCGAACCCTGAGTGGTTTTGTCAATCAAAATGACAGCAGTCACGACACAATTACCTGCCTGTTTCGTAGTCGCCAGGATTCGGTCAGCGATGCCCATTTGATCGCTCTTGACTCCGTCGGAAGGGCCTGGTCGATGGGTGCGAATATTCAGTGGAGAAAAAGATCCGAAGAATATCCTGTCTCTAAACTGAACCTGCCGACCTATCCGTTTCAGCGTTATCACTACTGGCAGGATGTTTCGCAGCCTAAAGAAGCTTCCGATCACAAGTACTCGCTGAGTCTCTATGAACCAGGGTGGGTGAGCAAGGATCTTGAAAAAAAGTCACCACGTGAATTGACATCCGAGTGGCTGATCTTTGCCGACGATCACGGATTTGCTGACGAGATCCTGGTGAGGCTGAAGGATACCGGGGCCCACGTCACTGTGGTGGAAGTGGGTGACCAGTTTCTCAAACTCTCGGATGGTGTGTACGAAATCCTCCCCGGTTCAAAAGAAGACTTGTTTCAAGTTCTATCGACAATTCAGCTGCAGGACGAAGAAGCGCGGCTGGGAGTTTTGCACTTTTGGAATATGACCGGTGAAAACGTTCCCGAATCCGATGTGGTGGCCTATCAGGCCGCCAAAATGAAGGGTTTTCACACCCTGATCGCCCTGATGCAGGTGGCTCGTGAGTGTCATCTGCTTAATCGGCTGGACGTACAGATCTATGTTGACGGACTTGCTCAGGTTGATCCCTCCAAAGACCCAATCTACCCCGAGAAAGGTGTGCTTCTCGGCCCGGTTCGAGTGAGTACGCAGGAAGTAACCGGTCTCTCCATCCGCTGCATCGATATACCAGGTAACCCCTATGAGTTCTCCGACAGTTCTCTGTTCGATGACATCTTTAGAGAGATCCGAGTCGACGCGGAAGAGCCCGTCGTTGCGCTGCGACACGGTGGGCGATACGCAGAACATCTCTTCGAATTACCCCAAATTGCTCAGTGCGCCCCACGTTTCCGCTATGGGGGAACCGCTTTGATTACGGGCGGGGTCGGAGGTTTGGGACTTAAAGTGGCGGAAGAACTTTTTCAGTCTATGAATGCTCGCCTGGTCCTGACCTCCCGATGGGTTCCGCCAGCTCCGGACAAGTGGACCGATTATCTTGATGCAGAGTCGAAAATCGGGCGGGCCATGCGCGTACTGTGTCCGCTGGTAGAACAGGGAGCGGAGATCATAATCCTGAAAGCGGATGCCAGCTCTCCTGAAGATATGGAACGACTGGTGGCTGATGCCGAGGCTGAATTCGGTCCGATACACGGAGTGGTTCATACCGCAGGCATTCTTGAGGATGGTCCGTCTCTGCAGAAGACATTTCAGAGTGCGGAGCGGGTGTTCGCGGCAAAAGTGGGGAGCGCTTATGTCATCGACACGATCTTTGCTGACAAACCCCTGGATATGCTGATTCACTTTTCATCTCAAGCGTCTCTTCGTCCGTCTAAGGGGCAGGTGGACTACTGTTCGGCAAATTCAGTACTGGATCGACTGGCCACTCGCCGACAGCAGCAACATCCCGGGCTGAGTTGTGCTGTTGGCTGGGGAGCCTGGCGGGATGCTGGAATGGCGTGGGAGTACAAGGCAGGTGATTTATCTTCGACATCGCTGTTTCGCAAAAAGGATCTCGCTGAACTGGGACCTGAGAAGCATTCGACCTCACATCCTCTCCTGGAATCCTACAGAGTATTTCCTGATGGCGATGTGCTGTTCTCGGGCAGTTTGGTTAAAGGTGAGCACTGGATCACTGTGGAACATCAGATCGGGGGCCGCTCGGTAGTTTCGGCAACGACTATCATTGAGATGGTCCGGGCAGGATTTGTGGATTTTTTTTCACCGAGCGGCGCAATTGAACTTTTAGACGTGACCTTTGTCACGCAGTTCGCCGTTGACGATGTCACTGACTACGAGCTTCTCTTCTCGCGTGAGGGGGATGGCTATCAGGTTGAACTTCGGACCAGACTCAACGGTGAAGGACCAGACTGGCATGTGACCTCTACGGCGACAATCCGGGAGACAGAAGACGATCGCAGTTTGGATCTGATGATTCAGAAGCAACTCACGCAGGTAAGAGACAAACAGTCCCTGAATTGGGATGATCCCGCATTAAAACGCCATGGACCTCGTTGGAACTGCGGCAGCGTGGCCGTCGAGACGGAAGATGGAGTCGCCATAAAAAACGTACTCTCTCCGGAGTTTGCTGAGGAAGTCGTAAATTATGGTCTGCATCCATCAATATTTGATCGCTCGATTCACAAACTGACAGAGCACTATCATGGTGTTTTGCTTCCCTACTCCTGTGACCGAATTCGTATCTATGCTCCCATGCCCGCTCAAACGCTCTCATTCGGCTATCTCCGCGATTCCGAACATGGTCACACCCATGATCTTTTTGTAACGGACCTGGATGGGAACCTGATCGTTGAACTGCGCACTTACATGATGCGTGACATATTCCACACGGCAGCGGGCACTGAAGACAAACTGGAGTACGGTCCGACCATCGACCATCGAATGGTTTTGAAAACACCGGGAGTCTTTGATTCATTCGAAATCACAGCGTTAGAACAAGCACCACTTGCGGCGGATGAGATCCGCATCCAGGTGAAAGCTGCCGGTCTCAACTTTCGAGACGTACTGTCTGCGCTGGGTCAGCTTCCTGAAGACGATCCCACTCACGACATGAGAGGCTCCGAGTGCAGCGGGATCGTCACAGAAGTCGGCAGTGCCGTTAAGCATCTGAGGACAGGAGATCGGGTCCTGGCGCTGGGCAAACACTGCTTCTCGACAAATGTCGTGACTGCCGGACATATGGCAACCCTTTTGCCCGAATCTCTGAGCTTTACTGATGGAGCCAGCATTCCCGTCACGTTCCTCACAGTGGATTATGCACTCAATGAGGCGGCACGTCTGAAGTCCGGCGAGAAAATCCTTATCCATGCAGCATCGGGAGGCGTTGGTCTGGCTGCAGTACAAATGGCTCAGCACATCGGTGCTGAAATCTTTGCGACAGCGGGCCACGACTTCAAACGCGAGTACCTCCAGGACCTGGGTGTGGAGCATGTTCTGGATTCGCGCAGTCTGGATTTTGTTGACCGGGTCAATGAACTCACTGGTGGAAAGGGTGTCGATGTTGTGCTGAATTCTCTCGCAGGTGAGTTTATTCCAGCCGGCCTCAGCCTGTTAAAACCTTTTGGTCGGTTCATTGAGCTCGGTAAAAAGGATATCTACGCTAATGCCAAGATGGACCTCTATCCATTTCGGAACAACCTTTCCTATTTTGGGATCGACCTGGGACAGTTCCGCACGCATCGGCCGGACGACCACTTACAAATGTTTGAAAGTCTGATGCAGCGCTTCGCCGCAGGACAACTTTGCCCAAGTCCGGTCCAGGTGTTTTCGTTTGACGATTTAGGAAAGGGATTCAAATATTTAGCTCGTACTCAGCACATAGGAAAAGTCGTCTTTAACATCGACCAGGCCATGACGCCAAAGGACATAGCCATTCAGCGTTTTACCAGTCGATTCGGTACAGGCATAGCCGTGCTTGATGGGATTAAGGTGTTAAGACGATTGATTTCTTCCGACGAAACACCCGCGCAGGTCCTGGCGGCAGCCAGGACCCTCGATACTCAGACCCGGACTGCTAGACATCTGGTCAGTGCGAACCATCCACGTGTCGTGGAGACCGTGTATCGAGAGCCTGAAACCATTACCGAGGAACTGCTTAAGAATATATTCGAAACCACCCTCGGAATTTCACCGATTGGCGTTGACGATGAGTTCATTGAACTGGGTGGCGATTCGATTACTGCAGTCATGCTTCAAGTCTCTCTGAAAGACACATTTGATGTGCATTTGCCGCTGTCGGCGCTGCTGAATCAATCGACGATTTCGATTCTTGGAAAGCTGGTTGACGACACTCTGGTCCCAGCGTCAGCCTGAGCAATTAATCTTTTCCGGAGCGATGGCGATTCATCATTCATACAACCACCTGGGGCATCAAATCCTGCACGCTGCAGCGTATACCGATCCCGGATTCTTTGACGCAGAGATTGCAGACCTCTTTGGTTGTTGCTGGAATTTTGTGGGAATGTCAGACGATCTGGCTAGTCCGGGACAATATCAGTGTATAGACGTGGGACCATTCCCAGTCCTGCTCGTTCGCGATCGAGCGGGGGAACTTCGTGCCTTTCATAACCTCTGTACTCATCGAGGCGTTGTACTGGTCGAGGGGTGCGGTCAATCGCTGAAGGGTTTTACCTGTCCGTATCATCACTGGCTTCTTTAAACCCGATGGTCGCCTCCGCTCTGTTCCTAAAGAGGCCGAGTTGTTTCCCGATCTGGAAAAACCATCTTTGGGTTTGCGACCCGCCTCCATAGGCATATTCCGTGGATTGGTCTTTGTCCATCCGGATGAAAACCCAGAAGAAACGTTTGATTCATTTCTCTCGGATCTCGAGCCGGTGATCGGCCCACACCACCCTGACCTATTGGTTGAAATCGGTCGGTTTCAATTTGAGGTCAAGGCCAACTGGAAGACCGTGATTGAAAACTATTTGGATACCTATCACCTGTTCTATCTACATCGGTCCAGCGTCCCGATGTACGATCATGCCAAAGCGGAATTCAACTCGGCAGGCAGACATTTTCTGATTTATGAACCCCAGGACGCCGACAAAATGGCAGACTTTCTTCAGCGTACGGGGATTACCTCTACCGATTGTGTCCCGGGTCTGGGCGGGGACGACTTTGGTGCACGGTTCCACCTGCTCTTCCCCAATCTCGGCTGGGCAGCCATGGCGTATCAGTGGAATTCGTTTCATGCAAAACCACTGGCGGTGGACCGAACATTCCTGGAGGTTCGCGTTCGAGTGATGCCGGATGCGGCTGAAAAGATCCGGTCATCATCAGAGTTCAAAGGTCGATTTGGAGGTCTTGAGAGAGAAGGGGTGATTCGATTGGAGGCGATTAAGTCCCATCCGCTGGAATCGGGGAACTCGATTTTTGAAGATATGTGGATTTGTGAGCAAATGCAGAAAGGGATGAAGTCCCCTGCCTGGAAGGTCAGTGCGCTCGCTCAGAAATATGAAAGCATGCTGGAATTTTATCAGCGTAATCTGCTCGACTTCGTATCCTACGCTTAGAGAAGTTTGCTTCCAGGGGTTGGCGAAGTCGTGCAATACCTTTACGAGAGGCGCGCCAGCACTCTTTGTATCTCGGAAGACATTGCCTCTACATCCGGATTCTCCAGGATGGAGTGTGTGTCCCCTGGGATGGTCTTTTCCACCAGAGTACTTCTGGTCAGGGATTCCCAGCCACGAAAGACGAGATCGCCGTGAGTCCTGGTTCTCAAAAGGAAGATGGGAGCGTCAATCGTCGGTGCCTGGTACATGCTGCTCGTTTTGATCTGATCATGGGTGAGTTGTACAAGCCGGTCTGCATATTGCCCGGGCATAGAAGACAATCTGGCTCTGGCATGCATCAGGGTGTCCTCAAGGATCTGATTGAGTTCAGCCTCGAGTTTCTCCGGACTCTGATCGGCATCCCCGCTGGTTCGAGACGAACGAATGCCGCAGGCGCAGGGCACAAACGACTCAAGCAGGATCAATGCAGACACTGTTTCATCGGCGGCTTCGAGTTTGGCTGCGATCTCCAGCGCAACAAGTCCCCCCCAGCAGTGGCCACCAATGCAATAGGGCCCTGATGGCCGCACAGATCGAATCTCGGCTAAAAGGCTGTCTGCTATGTCACCTATCGTGGCGTGGACCGATGCAGTGACCTTCAATTCTGTCAGATCGAATGAATAGACCGGACGCTTCGGTTCCAGCGTCTTTGCCAGTGTGACAAATGAAAAAAAAGTGCTGCCAGCGGAGGGAACCAGAAATATGGGACTTCCATTTCCGGTTTCGCAGACAGCCCCCAGATAACGATTTTCCATGTGGCCCCTGTCTGAGTATCTTTTTCACCAGGGTTAATCGACAGCTGTTACACGGATTGAATTAGTGTTTTGACACCCTGTGTGGATTCTACCTCACTGGAACAGGAAGTGCAAAAGTCCCGAATTCGAATAGATCGTCCGACTCTGACACCCAAGTCCGCTCATCATCAGACATAGTGAACAACTGACCCAAAGTGCCAATCTGAAATCACACTCCATTAAATGCGGCAAACCTCAGTAGTCTTTTCAGAGTGCCTGTCAATTTGCATCGACGGTTATACCGGGCCAGTCGTCCGTGCGAAACGGAGTGAGCGGTAATCCCGAATTGTTAAACATGTTGACGATCGGGTTGTCAGCCCACCCATAGCGAACAGCAACAGGAACAGAAACAGAAACATTTTGACTCGACACTTCGATCCGGCCGTCGTCCAGAATCCTGGCCTGGGCATGAACGAACTTTCTGTCATCCCCTGCAATCGTGAACCCACGTACCTCACCCACATCAAAAGTGCGCCAGCCACTGCCCGCATGATCAAATGTCAGTGTCACAGTGCTGCCGGACGTCTCCATCGAACTGTATCGGGGGCTCCGATATGGAATACTGATACCGTATTCCCTGGCCAGTGCCCAGCGTGCCAGTCGGCGGCCGACCGTCTGCTTGTTTTTTGGATGAATGTCATACGCCTCTCCTGTCTCGATGATGACGGCTTCACCTGTATTGGGAAGCTTATCCATAGTCATTGTCTGAGCCTCGCGCAATTCGGCCCAACTGCTTTCTCCCGGTTCTGAGGTTTCGCTTCGGAAATCAGCCAGTTGAACCCAGTAGAACGGAAAGTCGTCCTGTCCCCACTCATCACGCCAGTTTGAAATCATCAGCGGAAAAAGCTTGCGGTACTGCCAAGCTCGGCTGGCGTTGGACTCCCCCTGGTACCAAATGGCTCCGCGAATCCCGTATCCAAGGTGTGACTTCAGAACCCCATTGTAGATATTTGACGGATTATGATTTCCGCCCAGCTGGCGCTGAAGTCCGGAAAGTTCCTTCTTCTGTTCCTCGTTCAAAGATGGCCGGGATTTCAACTCCTCATAGGTGTCCTGCATCACACCCCAGCGCTGCAGCATTGGCTGGTAGTCAGGATCGGCCGCCAGCAAATCCCGACGGACCCATGCTTCACAGGCAGATCCGCCCCAGGCATTATTAATCAGACCAACGGGAACGTTGATTATTTGGTGAATCTGACGACCAAAGAAATAACCAACCGCAGAGAATTCACCAACGGTGGCTGGTGAACAAACCATCCATGAAGACTCGTCGTGTGTCCAGACGGGTTCCTGTGCACCGACACGCGGAAAATTAATCATGCGGATCCGGGGGAAATCCGCAGCAGCACCTTCCAGATCAGCGTCGTTACTGCGGTTGACGGTCCAGGCCATGTTCGACTGACCTGAGCAAATCCAGACTTCACCAACCAGTACATCACTCACTCTGATTTCATTGTTCCCTTTAACACTCAGCGTCAGAGGTGCGCCGACAAACAAAGGCGACAGCATGACATGCCAATTGCCGTCCGCATCCGCCACAGTCTGGTGAGACTGGTCACCAATGGTGACGGTCACGTTTTCACCCGCATCCGCCCGACCCCAAACACGGTTATTCTGGCCACGCTGAAGCACCATCGAATCACTGAAGATGTTGGGCACTACAACGTCTGCTGTCACGCTGCCAGGGCTGCCCAGAAAAATTGTGGCAGCCACCAAACGGAGCCAGCAGGGAATCCTGCGAAATGAATGCGTGATCACTGTCAAAGACCTTAAGTGAGGGTTATCAACTAAAGAAGTAACATGGCATCTGCGGCCCCAGTTTAGTGGTCCCGGCTGGTCCATTCCACAGGACACACGCAACGATTCAGCAGAGCATGAGCTTTCCCATGCGGCCGGTAACGATCAATCCAAAACAGTTCATTACCTGGTAATACAATACAGGTATCGGTCGCTCCGCAGGAACAAATGCCCGTTGGCCACAATGGGACTGGCGTTGAAGGTCGAACGATCATCGAGCTGGTTGTGAGCCAGTTCCTGGAATTCGGGCCGGGCTGCCAGGACATAGGTACCGCCATAACGAGTGACAATATAGAGCTTGCCGTCACCCACCAAAGCTGAAGCATAGGGCTGCTCCGGAAAGCGTTCGGCGTAAACGATCTCGCCATCCTGCAGCTTCACACAATAGGCAATCTTGTTGCGGTCACTGACCCAGTAAAGATGACCGTCATGCACGACCGGTGAGGTAACATTTGCCCCCGCTTTTGTTTCCCACAGCCGGTGTGACTGCGTGACGTCACCTCGGCCGCCGGCACGAATGGCGATGGCTTTTGAGCTGCGGCCTCCGATGACGTAGACCACACCTTTGTGAGAAACAACACTGGGACAAACATAATCCGGAATCCCTTCGCAGTTCCAGATCGGCTCACCTGTTGCGGGATCGAATGCCAGTATCTGATTTTTGACACTCACGACCAATTCCAGCCTGCCGTCACCTGGGTCGACCAGATGCGGGGTGTTCCATGAGCGGTTCATTCCCCCGGCTCGCCAAACTTCGTCCCCACTGTCTTTGTTGATCGCAACCAGTGAACCGCTTTCCACACTGGCATTGACAATGACCAGATCTCCGAACAAAACGGGCGATGTACCGCAGCCCCAGCTGTGCGTGTCTTCACCAACATCGGCCTGCCAGCACTGTTTACCTTCCAGGTCGAATTTAAACACACCGGACCTGCCGAAAAACACGAACAGGTGTTTCCCGTCTGTGGCCGGCGTCGGCCCGGCATAGCCGTGGTCCCGCACTCGTTCAGACTCGGGCAGCTTCGGCTGCACGCGCTGGTCCCAAACAATATTCCCGTCGTCACTGAGGCAAACAACGTGCAGCAACAGGTCTTCCATCTGTCCAGGGTTCTTCTGGTCGATACCGTAGCCACTGTAGCACGTCACGTACAGACGGTCGTCCAGCACAATCGGACTGGATGCACCAAAGCCAGGCAGCTCTGTCTTCCAGGCAATGTTTTTTGTGTCGCTCCATGTCAGCGGCAGATTTGTTTCGCTGGTCGTACCCTGACCACCCGGACCACGAAACTGCAGCCACTCGGCTGCCAGCAGTTCAGCCGTCACCATCACTGCCATCAGTGTTAAGACAAATCGGGATAATGATGATGTGTTCATTTTGACTTCTCACTGCCGGCAGGCAGACTCGCAGAAAATGTGGGATAACGGCCCGGACGATCTTAGTCATCGTGGAAGCTCCGGGAAAGCACGAAGACCAATCAGGGCCTGTGAACGATTTGGCCCTCTCCTCACGGTCGAGGAACAGATTGATCTTCATTCCAGCGGTAACCGAACCGCCTGTCCGTCTGTGGCGCTGCGTGCGACTGCTTCGGTAAATTCCATGTATCGCACTCCTGTTTTGAAGTCCGTCAGCTTGATTGCTGTGCCCCCGCGAATCGCATCAATAAAATCTTCTTCGACACGCCAGCCACCCTGTTTCGATGCAGGAACCGGAATGTCCTTCAGCTCACTGTCGCCTTTACGTGCAGCCAGCAGCCGGTCATCCGGATCGCACACACACTGCAGTGTGCCTTCGCTCCCAAAGATACGGATCTGCATTGGCGGTGCATGGTAGGTAACACCGCTCAGATGATAGACTCCGCGAGCCCCGTCAGGAAGTTCGGTCAGTACGTGAACACTGTCCGGCGTGCCAACTTCAACAGGCTTATTTGTATCAGGATCGGGTCGCTGACGCGTGAAGATTTGAGTTTGCGCCAGCACGCGTACGGGATCGGGTACCCAGCGAATTAATGTTTCGTGAAGGATCCCCATAGCGAGCATGTTCAAACCACTCAGCTCCGCCGACTGCCGCCAATGCAATGGCGACGAAGGATCAGCCTGCCCCGGATGACAGCCCAGGACAACGACTTCACGCAACTCACCTACATATCCGTCTTCCAGCATCTCCTTCACGACCTGGTGAACCTGCAGGCCTAACGGACTGGGTACGATCTGTGCGACCAGGTTGTCATGCTGCCGGCTCACCTCGTACATGCGATGCGCTTCGTCTGCATTGCGAGCCATTCGGGCCTCAACCAAGACATGCTTGCCTGCCTGCAAGGCAGCGACTGTTGCGTCACAGTGCAGGTAGGGCCAGGTACCGATAACGACAGCATCGATGTCGTCATCAGTGACGAGTACAGGCCAGTCGTTGAACATTTTTGGAATCCCGTATTCGCTGGCAGCGCGTTGGGTCGATTCCGGTGTGCGGTTGCAGACGCTCACGATCTCGACGTTTTCACACCTCCGCAGTCCTGGAACATGTCGCAGCCGCGTGTTCGCTCCAAGCCCGATAATTCCCACTCGAATCGTGTTCATTTTCAATCCAGTCATTTCCGTCTTTTGTTGTTCAATCCAGGCGATTACAGCCATCAGAGGAAAAGCCTATCAGGAAACTGAACTTTTTTCCCGCGCTGATATACACTGGATCCGTCCGCAGAATCACACACCCCTTTCTTCAACAGGGCGTATCTATGTCAGCGCGTACCGTCTGGTTTAACGGAAATTTGATTCCGGAATCCGAAGCTCGGGTGTCAATTTTCGATTCCGCACTGATGTATGGCGACATGGCGTTTGAGATGACGCGCACATTCGGTCACAAGCCGTTTCGTCTGCGTGCACATCTCGAACGTCTTTACGCCTCACTGCGACTGCTCGAAATCGACTGCGGAATGTCAATTGAAGAGATGGAACAGGCAACACTCGATACTCTGGACAGAAATATACCGACAGAAACAGACGACGTGGACTGGCAACTGATGCACGACGTTTCACGTGGCCCACTGGCGCTGTACGCCAGTGCCTTTCCGGAAGGTGTGCATCCCACGGTGTCGATTAACTGCTGGCCTTTGATCACACACATGGGAAGTTTCGCAAAGAATTACGAAACAGGTGTGAAAATTATGATCCCGGCTCAGCAAACGATCCCGGCACATCTGCTAGACCTGAAAGCGAAAACGCGAAGTCGTGTCCATTACCGACTGGCTGAGATGCAGGGACAGCGCGCCGGCGGCAACTGGCCCGTGCTGCTTGACCCTGATGGATTTTTGGCCGAAGGCCCTGGCTGGAATATTTTTCTGGTCCGTGACGGGATGGTCTTCACGCCTGAACCACGCAATGTATTGAACGGAGTCAGTCGCAGCACAACGATCGGACTTGCACGAAGCAGGGATATTCAGGTCTGCGAAACGAATCTCGGCCGCTACGACGCTCTGACGGCAGATGAAATATTCTGTACCTCCACCAGTTTCTCTGTCGTTCATGCCGCATCATTCGAGGGTCAGACGATCGGCGACGGCGGACCGGGACCGGTCTTTCAGACTCTGTTGAATTCATGGAAGAAAAACGTAGGAGTCGACTTTGTAGCGCAGGCAAACGACTATGCCCAACGTTTGGCTGCATGGCAGAAAAATGACCTAAAACGAAACTCGCAACTCTGACCGGTCGCAGATGCGTCTGCGGATCAGCCACCGCGTATGGGATCCTGCTGTTGCCATGGAGGCGGGCAGATCTGATCAAGTTGCTCAATGTGACTGGCGGGGATTTCTATACCGACAGAGTCAACAGCGTCCTGGATTTGCTTCATACTCTTCACACCGACTACCAAAGAACTCATTGCTGTTTGTGACAGAGTCCAGGCGAGCGAATACTGAGCTGTCGGACAGTCAATCTCCGCCGACAGTACTTCCACTTTTTCCAGCTGATCGAACAACTCATCGCCGAATGTCCACATCCACGCAGGTTTCTCTGCGGCGCGTGAATCATCGGGCGGAGCCACACCACGCGTGTACTTACCGGTCAGCAATCCGCCCTGGAGCGGTTGATAAGGCGTCACAGCGATGGAGTGCCGCTGGCAAAACGTCAGGTCGTGGTGAAATTCACGCCGCAGCAGACTGTACGGGATCTGCGAGGAAACGACACGCGGACAGCCGTTCGTGTCCGCCAGCCACAACATCTCGCAAAGCTGTGCGGCATTATGATTTGATGCACCAAAACAGCGGATTTTCCCCTGACGGACCGCCTGCTCCATGGCGCCCATGGTCGTCTCCAAAGGCACATCTTTGTCCGGCCAGTGAATGATGTACAGATCGATATAATCGGTTTGCAGTCGTTTGAGACTGCGGTCCAGCTCTCGCAGAATGTGACTTGCTGAAAGACCACGGTCCTGTGGCCCCGGTCCCACCGGAGCGCAAACTTTTGTCGCCACGATAAAATTGTCTCGTCGTCCCTGGATGGCCTTGCCAACGATTTCTTCAGCCGTACCGCCGGGGCTTCCAAAAAATCGTTTGTAACCTTCATACACATTAGCAGTGTCAATGAAGTTGATACCGAGATCCAGGGCACCGTGTACAAGCCTGATGGCTTCAGCCTCAGCCACCGGTTCACCGAATGTCATTGTTCCGAGGCAAATTGGTGAAACCAAAAGACCACTGGAACCAAGTACACCGTAATTCATAGCGGCGCATCTTCGTCAGAATGTTTGTTGTTGAGTAAAACGAAAGGCAACCAGCAGGGAACCTGAGGGCATCCCAAACATCCCGATTGATCGACTCGATAGTGCAGCTCACATCGCGATTTCATCAGGTGTCTCGCGAGCAACGACGGCCCGCCAAAGCAGCTGATCGGTTGTCTCGGTCTTTGAGTTCGGGAAGATCACACTCAGGATCATTGCCATCAGGAAAGTAAACGTAGCCGAAATCGGGGTGATCAGAAAGGGACTCGGCCCGAGCAGATTCTCGGTCGCGTCGGACAACGCTGCGTAATCTGTGAGGCCGAACACCCAGTTCAATTCCACCCACCATGCCAGACAGATCGCTGCAGCCAGCCCGATCCACGCCGCAATCACGACGGAGATCTGACCGGCTCGTCGGATGAACATGCCCACCACGAACATGGTTGCCAGGGGACCCAGTGCGCAATTGAAGGTCCGCGCCGTAATGCCGATAATATTGTAACGATCGGGGATACTGAGCATGGCCCAGGCCAGCACAGTGCAGACAATTCCAACGAAAACTGTGATGGTCCGAGGCAACCAGAGTGTGTGCGTGGAGGAGCCGCCAATTTTCAGCCGTCCGAACACATCGATGGTCAACACGGCAGCGACCGAATTGATGCCCGAATCGAGACTCGACATGGCCACGGCAAACAGCGCGGCGACGACCAGACCGGAAACTCCCACGGGTAATCCGTACTGAATGTAATGCGGGAAGACCTGATCGGCCACACGTTCATTGCGAGGGTCCGTAATGCCGTCTGCAATCTCCGATTGAAAGGCCGGGTCAAGGTAGTAAGTGAGCAGAGCCATTCCGCACATTGCCAGTAAAATCATGATCACCAAATCACCAACGAAGTTGACGATATTTCCCTTCACCGCCGCCCGGACAGATGGCGTAGTCAAATATCGCTGGACTGCCACCTGATCACCGATGAACGTACAGGCATACCAAAACGTGGCATTTAGAACCGTGAACAGGATTGTATTCCGTGTCGTGATGTCCCAACTGGCCAGTGGTGGAAATTCGTGTCCCCCGGCTTCCTGACTGGTTGCCGTCACCCACCAGTCGACGGGGCCTGTGCCTGTCTTCCACGCGACGAAAAACAGCGTCAGCACAACGCCTCCGACCAGGGCCACAAACTGCACCACGTCTGTCCATACAACCGCCTTGATTCCGCCCAGCATCGTGTAGAGTGTTGCGAACACTCCGACACTGCAAAGGACGACCAGCAGCCACTGATCGAGCGACCAGTTCAGACCGAATGTCTGCACCAGGCTTGTGTGCGTAATCTGAGCGACCGCTCGTGAACCGGTCAGTACGATGGTGGCCATCCATAGCAAACGGAGAATCAGGACGAACAGAACAACGCCGGTGAGCCGCGCTGCCAGGCCGAATCGGTCGTCCAGATACTCATAAATACTCGTCACTCCCAGCCGCATAAAAAACGGCACCCACATGAAGTTAACGATTAAAAACGCCAGCGGCAGCGCCAGCCAGCCGCAGGAAAGTGCGACACCATGTTGAATAATTTCACCGGGAGCCGCCAGGTATGTGACCGTGGACAGCATCGTCGCAATGATGCTCAGACCCACCGCCAGCCACGGCAGTTGCCGGCCGGCGACAAAGTAGTCTTCCTGTTCTTCCTGTTCACGAGAGAAGTACCACCCGGCGACCAGCACTCCACCGAGGTACACCAGAATCACAAGGTAATCGAGCGCCTGCAGCCCTTGAGGTGCCGCTTGTTGAGCGAGCAAACTGAGTACAAAAAATTTCATCGCAGACCAAAGAAGACGTCAGTCGCCCAATTCGTCAGAATTCGAACGCCGCAATACAGCATCGAAACGCACACACCTTCCGCCGAAGAAATACCGGCTTCAACGCATCGTGCCAACAGTACACCAAGTCAATATGAGAATCACGGCCGGACATGCCAAATATAAAACTCAGTCTGAATCAGGGTGTGTGCGTACGGGTGTGACTCTGCTACAGCAGACTGAGCATCTGTTTTGTGATCATTTTTCCGGTAGCCCATGCGGTTTTGGAATCGAATGCAAGCAACCATTGGCCCGTAACTTCAACGTTGTCGTTGCGACAGAACAGACCACTCGTTACAAATTAACTATTCTCCGCGTCCTGTCTCACGCGGTCGTGCCGAAGACCCGTTCTGAGACGTTCTCGTGGGGTGGCTGAGTGCCGTCGCTGGTACCTGTTCAGGCGTGTTATCAATGAACCATCGACGTTCTGTGAATCTGCGTTCGTTCGTTGTCGCTTTCACGGCGATATCATTACTGCCGTTGAACCGTGCCAGCCTGGCCGAGGACCAGGCGGTCGCGAACGAAGTGGCTGCGGAGTCGTTTCGTCAGAACGTGCTGCCAATTCTCCGAAAGCACTGTTATGAGTGCCACAGTCACAACGCGAAGAAGGTGAAAGGCGGACTGGTACTTGATTCACGCAGCGGCTGGGCAAACGGAGGTGAATCCGGTCCGGCCGTTGTTCCCGGCCGACCCAATGAAAGCCTGCTCATCCAGGCAGTCCGTTATGAAGAAAACGAAATGCCGCCCTCAGGTAAACTACCGGACGACGTCATTGAACGACTGGAACGCTGGGTCGCAGCTGGTGCCTATGATCCTCGCGTGACGAAGTCTATGGTGACTGAAACAGGAATCGACATTGAATCCGGTCGACAGCACTGGGCATTTCGACCAGTCAATGATGTTTCACCGCCGGTAATACAGGACGAGCACTGGCCGCACGATGATGTGGACCGATACATACTTGCGAAACTTGAAGAGTCAGGCCTGCATCCCGTCGCAGATGCCGATCGGTATACATGGCTGCGGCGGGTCAGTTTCGATCTCACAGGTCTCCCTCCCACGGTCCGGAAGATTCGTGAATTCAGTGCAGACAATTCAGCCCGGTCACGTGAGACCGTTGTGGACCGCCTGTTGTCGTCGCGTGAATTTGGCGAACGATGGGCGCGACACTGGCTGGATCTCGTGGGCTACGCGGACCAGATCGGGACTTCCAACAACGTCTTCGCAGAACACGCATGGCGTTATCGCGATTACGTTATCGACGCCTTCAATGAAGATAAGCCGTTTGACCGATTCATTCGTGAGCAGATTGCCGGCGACCTCCTGCCGCACAACAGCGTCCGGGAACGTGCGGCCAGCCTGGTGGCCACCGGATTCCTCGTCCTGGGCGACATTCAGATTGTCGAAGCCGACAAAGCCAAACTGCTCGTCGACATCATCGATCAGCAGCTGAACAAGGTTGGTAAGGTGTTCCTGGGATTAACGCTTGAATGTGCGCGATGTCACGATCACAAGTTCGATCCGGTTTCGCAGCGAGACTACTACGCAATGGCCGGTTTCTTTCACGGAACTTCGACTATTTACAAAACCGATCGCGGTGTGTGGAGCGACGTCAATGTTGCCGAGCTGCCCGAAACGGACGCTCAGGCGGCCGAACGTGAAAAGCAGGCCAAACAGCATGCCGAAGTGCTTGAAGGATGGAAACAGGAACATAAGCAGGCACAGGACCAAAAAGCCCGCCTGGAAGGGCTGCTGAGCAACACGGATCTGTCAAAGGACGAGCATACCAAACTGACCAAAGAGCGCGACGATGTCGCAGCACGTATTGGGCCCCTAAAGAAAAAGATCATGCACGCGGAATTCTTCGCGCCCGTAGTTCCGCGAACATATGCGGTCCACGATAAGACCAACCCTGACAATATGAGAATCACCATTCGTGGTAATCCGCGTGCACTGGCTGGCCAGGTTCCGCGCGGTTTTCCACAAGTACTCTCGGATGAACAGCTGGTGATTGCACCGGACCAAAGTGGCCGCCTGAATCTGGCAGAATGGATCTCGCGAGACGACAACCCACTCTCTGCCCGAATCGCCGTGAATCGCATCTGGCAGAAACTTTTCGGCGAAGGACTGGTCCGTTCCGTTGACTACTTTGGCCTGCCAGGCGACAGGCCTTCGCACCCCGAACTACTCGATCACCTGGCACTGCGGTTCACACGTGGTGGCTGGTCACAGAAACAGCTGATCCGTTCGCTGGTGCTGAGTCGGTCGTATGGACTGGACAGCACCCATGACAAAGACGCCTATGCCGTTGACGCACATAACCGTTTGCTGTGGCGTATGAATCGCTTTCGACTTGACGCGGAAGCATTACGCGACGCCATGATCTTCGTCGCCGGCCGGCTTAAAATCTCCGATGGTGGTCCTGCAATCCCTCTGGAATTCCCCGAAAATGTCGCTGGACTCGATCCAAAGAATGTGAACCCGCCCAACTTCACGATCACGAAATGGCGGCCTGATCAGGAGTTTGAACGGACAATTTATCTGCCGATCATCCGTTCAGCGGCGCAGCCGGGGCCAGCGACTCTGCGTAACGTGTTCGATTTCGCTCAACCATCGCAGTTCGTCGGGCAGCGAGCGATCACCGCAGTCCCCACGCAGGCACTGTTCCTGATGAACAGTCCTGTCGTGAAAAAACACGCCGCGGCACTGGCGGAACGGATCAAACAGCAGGAAGATGAAATGCAGCGTCTGGAACTCCTCTGGCTGACGCTGCTCAACCGTCCGCTCACCAAAACAGAACAGCAGGACACCACAGACTTCATAACGGAAGCCGGAGAAAACGCCTGGGTTGAATTGTGTCACGCACTTCTGGCCAGTAACGAATTCCTGATGAGACTCTGACCATGAAAACCTCGCCAGTTTCCCGCAAAACATTTCTGCATTCTGCCGCCTGCGGCTTTGGCGGTCTGGCACTCAGTGGAATGATGAATGAAACAGCACGTGCCGCAAGTCCACCCGGCGTTCGTGCCCCGCACTTTGCTCCACGAGCGAAACGAATGATCTTTGTGTTTCTGCACGGTGGACCGTCGCAGGGCGATCTGTTTGCCCCGAAAGCCCATATCACCAAAAGACATGGAAAAGCCATTGATTCGCCGGTTGGCGACGATGGGCAGTTGCGTGTCGGAGTCGCGCAGTTTCTTCCCATGGCACCGATTGCTCCGGTGAAACCCCGTGGACAGTCGGGGATGATGATGTCTGACCTGCTTCCCGGGCTGGCCGGTGTGGCCGATGACCTTTGTCTGCTGCGAGCAGTGGTATCGGACAACAAAGCCCACGCGGCCGCCACGCTGCAGTTCCACACGGGACACATCGTCGAGGCACGTCCGTCCATGGGCGCGTGGCTGAGTTACGGCCTGGGGACGGAGAATCGGAATCTGCCAGGTTTCATCACCATTCATCCACCTTCCGACGGACGAACACACGGAGCGGGATTCCTGCCGGCCACTCATCAGGGTACACCGCTGCGTGTGCCACGCCAAGATGGTGAACTGGCCATCTCCGATCTCCGTGATCCCGATACCAGTTTCGATGTCCAGCGTCACCGACTGAACTTTCTGCAGCGCGCTAATCGCCGCCTCCTGAACCGCGTCGAAACCGATGCACAGATGGAAGGAATCATCCAGTCCTTTGAGCTGGCTTTTCGCATGCAGGCGAATACACCAAAACTTGTGGATCTGTCGGGCACGTCGAAAACTACGCAGGAAATGTACGGCATCGACGGTGGTGCGAGCGACGTGACCGGCCGCGCCTGTCTCATGGCACGCCGGCTGAGTGAAGCGGGAGTTCGTTGTGTACAGGTGACGATAGACGGCTGGGACCATCACCGTAATATTCGCGGCGAGCTTCCCAAATCCTGCGCAGGCGCTGACAGACCGATCGCCGGTTTGATCCGGGATCTGAAACAACGTGGCCTTCTGGAAGACACGCTGGTGATGGTGGCCGGCGAATTCGGCCGCACCTACTGGAGCCAGGATCTTTCGGGTACCAGTCCAATTGAGACTCATGGCCGTGAGCATCAACAGGAAAGCTTCTGCACCCTGCTTGCCGGCGCGGGATTAAAGACCGGCTTTGTACACGGGGAAACCGATGATTTCGGCTATCGTCCGATTCAGGGACGGGTGCATCTTCACGACCTTCACGCGACACTGCAGCACCTGCTCGGCATTGACCACGAACGACTGACCTATCCACACCTTGGTCGTGATTTCAGACTGACAGACGTCTACGGACGTGTTGTGCGTGAGATTCTGGCGTAAGCGAACTCGGCGCTGCGGGTTGACAAAATCCGTCTGCCGCTGTGACCGTTCAGACGATCTCAATCTGTCACAGGCTCTGCAGGTCGCCAACGGCTCTTTGGTGCATGGCAAACTGACCAGTGTCGACAATCGTCTGCGCCAACTGCTCAGAGAAACGAAGTCGCTTCGCGAGATCATGGAAGAATATTATCTCGCTGCCTGGTCGCGAATGCCAACCGATCCGGAAATGAGCGGGTTCGAACAGTTTGTTGCTCGACATAAAGACCGATCTTCCGAGGACTTGTTCGAAGATCTGCTCTGGGCCCTCATCAATTCCAACGAGTTTCTGTTCCAGCATTGAATTGGTAAGCCGTACGGTGTGAAGTCGGTGCCAGCTACTTTGACTCGTCAGTCACACTGCGCCCTGTGAGCGTTCCCAGACGGTCGTCGTCTGATGAATACTCCCAGGTAAACGTGGATGTGCCGGGACGCTCCTGCAGTATTGGCGGCTTGTTACGTTTTTTCTCAGCCACATACTGCACGTTGATTGCTTCAACTGGTCGTCCGAGTTTGTCTTTTTTCGTAACAAGATACCCGTCCCGCGTGAACGACTGACGATCTTCGCCACGAATCCGGTCCCAGCCGACGAGGCGGTTTTCATCGTCGTAGTTGTACTGGTCTGTCCAGTTTCGGCCGGTCACCAGCATCGGATCCGCGTAAAGACCTCCCGCGTCCATCGTCTTATAGTCGACCGAGAGAATTCGGCCCTCTTCATCGTACCGCCGAATTTCATTCTCCGGCCAGTAAAATGAAATCACGGCCGGGGCGGAATAGTACGTGCCGTTATGTACAAAGACTCCGATGTCCACACGGCTGGACTGCATCGAAGAGTCTTCACGAATGGACCGTCGTTTGTGATGCCTCACCAGTATCGCAGCTTCGGTCTGTTCATCGTCCTGAGGTTCAATCTCGATTAAAGATGGATCTCCCTGCAGAACCACCCAATGCCAGGTCAGTTGCTTCTGGTTCAGATCCAGACTTCTCTTTGCCGATACTGTCATGCGACGTGTCTGGTCAACGGCACGACAGGCTCGAGCGACCGCCGCCGGAGTTGTGAATACCGACTCACGTGGGCCGACATCAAAGTAATCCCGACCCACTTCAAAATTGTCTTCGTTCAGGACCTCAATGAGGGCGACCGGCGGCAGATCATCCGACAGCATGTCGTGAGCCATTCTGACCATCTTCATCTTGTTGACCTGACGTCCCTGAAAAACGGGTGGATGCGCGACTCCTTTAAGGTAGTCATCTGCTGTTTGGACCTGCGAATTGCAACTGCGAAAGATCATCTGCACACACGGCATCAGCGCCGACTTCTGCATCAGCGCGCGCCGTGTTTCGACTCGAAATGCGGCGAGTGTTGCAGCGATGGCATCCATGAAAACGCGATCAGATGAAGAAGAACCCTGAGAAATGATCACGTACGGTGTGTTTGCGGGATAGACATCACCGAACCCACCATCGCCGTTGGTACCCGGGTCGTAATCTCTGTGTTCCGGGTACATATATATGTGGTTGCCAAAATACTGCATGGCCAGAGTCGTTGCCGCATGCCGGTCGCAATACATCAAACGTGGCAGACTTCTCCAGTAAGAACGATCCGTAACTGCGGTGGAAGAATTTCCGAACACAATCCCGTTAAAGTGGATGAAACGCTGTGCTCCGGTGTCCAGATTGTACTGCTTTGCGCTTCTGGAATATTCCACTCTCGTCAGCTGCGGATACGACTGCCAGGGAAATTTGGAGTGGCCTCTGTCGTGATTATCGTAAAGCACGCCGACATGCCCCGCTGCAGTTGCTTCCTTTTGCCACTTTCTCAGCAACCTGCCGACTGCGTCCTGTTGCGTGGCGATATCCAAATCCGCCGCATTTGAGCGGTCGCCACTAAAGAATGCGCGAATGTGAAGAGTCCTGGGGTCCCACAGACTGTTGGATTCGCCAACAATGGCGACGCCGTTTGTAATCGCCGCCGGTTTGATCGTGCTTTTTCTGGCCGTACGCTCAAATGGTATTTCCGCGGCCTTCAGTAGCTCATCCCAGTCCGTTCGATCGTGAAGCGACAGTAAATCCGTGTCCTTCTGCAACTGTCGCGGATTCCGAAACCCGAGCTTCACTGCACTTTCCAGGCTGGCCATCGCCTCATTGGGGTTGTTGAGTTGAGCAAATGCACAACCAAGGTTGTAATGACTGACGGGATCTTCCGGCAGCAGTTCCACCAGCGCTGAACAGCGCTGTTTTGCCTGCTCGTAGTTTTTATGCCGAAACAGCAGAGCAAATTCCCTTCTTAACAGCGCCACCCTGGCCTGAATTAGTGGTTTTGCAAAAACACTCTCCCTGTTTAACGGCAGCGCATCGGCAGCGGTCGTTCGATACGCCGTGTGTCTTCCGACGACCAACACGGCGAAGATGACTGTCGCGATGGCCGTGATCGTTGCAATTCCTTTTTGCGTTTTCATGAGATCAACCAAATCTGACATCCCCACACTGAACACCTGAGCCGCCGAGGATGTTATGAGAGCTGTTGAGCATTACCAGTACCCCCACTGCTTCGACACCATGACATAGACACCCAGAATCAGATTAGCCACTGTATGGGCCAACACACATGCTGTAAGGCTCTTCGTTCTGACGGCGAGCCAGTAGATCAACGATCCAAAGACAACCGCCGCAGCATAGTCAACTGACGCATGAGCCACGGTAAACAGTGCCGTGACGATGACAAAACTTGAGCCCCGATGCTGCCCGAATGGCACTGTCCAGAAATCACCGTGTGGATCGATGAGATACCGCATCAGGAACCCTCGCCAGAAAATCTCCTCCGCCAGTGGAACTACGATCACCAGCCGGATGAACCGCATTACAACTATGGTGCCGTAAAGCCAGCCACCATCCGTGGCGACACGGTCCGGACTGAATCCTTCTGTGCGTTCGGCAAAGCCCAGGAACTTCAATACGCTGTCGTTCAGCTCGAAATAGTGAAACAGAAAGCCGGGTGTGATCCAGATGGCGATGCCGAACGTGCCGACGAGTGCAGCCAGTCCCAGGCCTTCGCACGGTCGAAAGTCATAGTAGCGTCTGAAACCAACCAGCAGCCCCAACGTCAACATCGACTGCACGGGAAATAACCACTGTTCCGGTGTTGTGACATACCAGGGCTGGGTTTCGTCGTTTCTATCAAACCCAAGCAGAGCCATCAGATCAGGAATCACCAAACACACGAGGAACGTCACCAAAGGCGCTACGTGGGCGCGAGTTCGTCGGCTGTCATCCGAAAGAGTAGGCAGTCCTGTTGTCACGAGCGGAAGTTCAGAGGGTAAAGGTTCACAGAACGGGACAGAGACCCGTTCCGTCTCCCGAACACGTTCTGTGCAGGCTGGTCACCCATTATGATTACCGGAAGATGAAACGACAGCTGCGCACAGGCGGCAGAAATGAATCGAAAAAAACACGGGACAAACACGGCTGGTTTTCCATCACGTCGGAATGCGGCTTTACAGTCTACTTCGCACAAAATCGGCTGAGAATATCCCACCTTAAAACGCTCCGAAATATTCAGTCAGGACTGCCCTGGACAGCTCCGACATTCAGCTGCGGTTGTGCCTCCAGCAATCTCAGATAGCGAGCATACGACGTGTCATAGATGTCCGCCGCTGCTGAATGCGGCACAAAATGTGTTTTGGTGTCGGAAGCCAGACTCTGCAGGTAGCTCGCCCAGTCAGCTTGGCCCTCCTGCAGAATCAGATGACGATAAGCCGCGAGCACAGCGGACCCCCAGGCCGTACCTTCTTCGGCACTTTCCAGCAACGTCACGGGTGTACGAAAAACGTCAGAAAGAATTTGTCCGGTTTCCGGTGTTTTTGCCAGTCCACCGGCGAGCACCAGTTCCGTTCGTGGATATCCCTGTCGGTCAAGTTCCTCGCTGCCGAGTCGCAGGTTGAACATTGCTGACAGCAGTGCCGCTCGAGCGACATTACCGGGACTCGCATTTCCCGGGTTGAGTCCAACGATCGAACCTGTTCCGCCGTCGTGGATTCTGATTCCTGGTTCGTCATTAATGAACGGTATGGCGAGGATACCGCCGCAATCATGGTCCGCTTCCAGTAATTTATGCATGACCGCGGCAAAATCATCCTGTCGATCTGTATCTGAGGCCGCACAGAACATCTCAACGACACAATTCATGAATGTCGTACCGTTCTGCAGCCACACCATGTTGATCGGTTTACCGTCTGCCGCACAGAAATGGTCGACCGCGGGACTCACACCCTCAAAGGTGCGGTCGCCAACAGAATTCGCGCACAGCGAAGTACCAAAACTGACTGAGACCATTCCGGCCTCACCAATCAGGGAACCGGCCATTGAGGCTGGCTGGTCACCCTCTGCCGGTGCAACCGGTATTCCAGCCGGAAGACCCAGCAGTTTCGCACCGTTCGAATTAAGAATGCCTCCATGCTCCCCCGCGAGACACACCTTTGGAAGAAGCCCCTGCAGTGACTCCGACTCACTTTGGTCCACTAACTCGGAGAAGGATCGGAACATCGCTTCGTTGTAGTTCAGCGTCAACTGGTCAATGGGAAACATACCCGACGCTTCACCAATCCCAAGAAACCAGTCACCGGTCAGCTGATGAGAGATCCACCCGGCCGGAGTCGTGATGTGCTGCGTGGATTTGGCTTTGTCCGGTCGATTACGGATTGTCCACAGCCACCGAGTTGCAGTCATGCGCCGCGGCATTTTAACGCCAAATCGTTCGGTGAGTTCGTGTCCCTCAGCATCATTGCGACCGTCACACCACAACCGCGCAGTTCCAAGAGTCTGCAAATCTCTGTCCACGAGGACTTCTCCATGCATTTGTCCCGAGATGCCAATACATCGTATTTCGAGATTGCTGTGCTTGGCCGGGAGTGACTTCCTGAGCACACTCATTGCCTGCTGCAGGGCTTTTTCCCAGTCAGAAGGTGACTGTTCATAACAACCGTCCGGCAGGCCGGGCACCATCCGGTATTCGGCTTCACCCACGGCAATGACGGCCAGTTGCTCGTCGGCGAAGACGACGGACAGTCCCTGCGTGCCGACGTCGATTCCAAGGTAACCCTGCGTCATACTAATCGCCTTTGCACATCATGCTGTTGACTCTATTTGAACACCGACTTTGCGCCACAGACCTGCACTACAATACCGAGTTCCGCCGCCATACCGCTTTTGACTCGTACAATGGCATCGGCATCTCCGGCAGAGTTCGCGTAGGCCACCTGAATGTGGTTGCTTTTATGCTTCGCCATCAGCTGATTCTTGTCGACATCGCTCAGCACGGCATGCATGATGGGCCACTGGTAAGTTGTTTCCTGCCACCGCCGCCGGGTTTCCTTTTCCGGTAATTCAACGACGTGTCCTCGCCCGATGTCCATTTTCAGCTGATCGTCCTCGACGAAAATCCGTGACCAGACAATTTCACCAGGCTTCGAAACACCGCACAAAGTACTGCCGCCGTTTGGGAAATACATGGCTGGCTGACGATGACCTTTCGCACCGGCCCAGCCGTCAATGAAGTGTTCCGGCGGGGCCGCTCCACTGATCAAAAATACCCACACATAGTCCGTCACTGTTCCGGATGCATCAACATCGCCCCAGCGAATATCGTGCAGAGTTGTTTCGACTGGTTGCTGCAGAGCAGCATGAACTCGATTGGTCAGCAAAGCATCCAGTCCGGCAGCCTCGTCCACTTCGTTAAAATGAATGACCGGGCTGCCTTCGAAAAGGGTTTCGGAACCACAGCGAGATTTCACAGGCGGACGAACTGTGTTGTTGAGAGCACCTTCGGCCAGGTCGCTGGCTGGCAGGAGATCTTTGAGCCCCTGTTGATATTGAATCCCAATGAGATCGCAGCCGAAATCATCGGCGATACGGACTGCAGCGATATACATCCGACACTGCTGAAGAATCTGTTCCCGCGTCAGTTCGGTATCGTGGTCGGAACCAAGTTCGAATTTCATACCCTGATCGACAAACCAGTTGTAGACGCCTTCCGCTTCGGCCTCTGAGACCTGTGTCGATTCGTGATACAGCGCTGACTGGCTGAGGCGTTCTTTGAAGACGCCGGTTTCATTCAACAGATGATCAGGCAGAATGGCATTGAACATGCCCATGCACCCTTCATCGAACACACCCATGATCGCTTTGTCGCCTTTGAGTTCACAGGCCAGCGCCAATGCGGTTGCCGCTTCACTGTCATTGAGCTGTCCTGCATTGAATTCCGCTACGTGCGCAGTTTCGTGAGCACACGAACCTGTCCGGAGCCACGTCTCCAGCCGACCCAGGAAGTAATCATCGTCGAAGTCGGCGCTCCACAGCGTTGAGTAATTGACTTGCGCCTTTGTGAGCGAGCCGTTCAGGTTCAGCATGCCAACGAGTCCAGGCCAGGTCCCCGACCAGTTCGCGACAGTCAATATCGGGCCTCGGTGTGTGGAGAGTCCAGCCAGCACATGATGAGAGTACTGCCAGACGGCTTCCGCCACGATCAGGGGAGCATCCGGATCGATAGTCCGGAAGACGTTAATTCCGTGTCGCTGTGATGAAATGAACCCATGCTGCTGAGTTTCGTCGAATTTGTGTGCTCGAATGATTTCGAAGCCCAGCTGTTCGACGGCCCGGTTCAGTTGCCTTTCCATATCTGCCTGAGCCTGCCAGCACATCTGATTCGCCGAAAGTCGCAGATCACCGCTGGCAATCAGCTGAATCTGGCGATCACTCAATCTGCGTTGTTGGGTAGTTTCCTGAGTTGACATGTGATGAATCCGGAGTGAAATGAATCATGAAGTCGCTGTCAGCATTTGACGCGACTGCACTGCTGACGGTATCCGTCCGCTGCAGACCGTTCAATGCTCAACGCCGCTTAATCGAATTCAATCAAATGCGAAAACGGTCGACACACCTGCCACCAGCACTGTAGGGACGCGGTATTCTCAACAAAAGACTGATACGTTGCGCTGCCCATTCACCTGAAGGCATCCTTTAGAGCAATCCAGCCATAAAGAATGAAAATGCGATCGCTCCTGAAGAGTCGACCAGTATCCCGTTTTTTTTTTCAGCAGCATCACCAAATGACAACCCCCGGGGAATTCCGTACGATGGATGTGTGGCAGTCGTCTGAAATCTGTCGTGGTAAGCAGATCGGTGATAAAAAAGAGCGAGGCCATGATCATCGTCTTACTGATCGGGTGCTTCATCTCCAGCACATTCACCACCTCCCTGTGTGCCGACGCCACTGACCCTGCCAAACGTGAACTGCACCAGTCCTTTGACGACACGGTGCGTCCGTTTCTCACGACATACTGCTTCGATTGTCACGGCGCGAAGAAACAGGAAGGAAAGTCGAATCTGAGTAGTTACTCCTCCGTGGAGAAAATCGCAAGGGCTGCCGGACTTTGGGACATCGTTCTTGAACGACTCGAAAAAAAAGAAATGCCACCTGAGGAAGCAAAACGCCACCCGCCCGCGGAGGAGCGTCGTGCCATCATGGACTGGCTGAAGAGGCTTCGCAAACACGAAGCGCAGCGGCATGCCGGAGATCCCGGTCCCGTACTGGCACGAAGGCTGAGCAATGCGGAATATGACAACACGATTCACGATCTGACCGGTGTCGACATCCGTCCGACTCAGGAATTCCCGTTGATCCGGCGAACGAGGCAGGCTTCGATAATTCGGGCGAGTCGCTCACAATGTCACCTGGTCTGCTCAAAAAATATCTGGCTGCAGCAAAACGCGTGGCCGATCACATCGTGCTGAAACCGAATGGATTTGTCTTTGCACCGCATCCCGCCGTCACCGATACGGATCGTGACAAATACTGTGTTCATCGCATCGTCGATTTTTACACACGACAGCCGACCGATTACGCCGACTATTTCCTGGCCGCATGGCAGTATCATCACCGCAGGCAACTTGGCAAATCCGGGTTGACGCTGACCGGCGCCGCCACTGAGTCAGCGGTCAGTCCAAAATACCTGAAAACGATTTGGGCTGCATTGAGGGGTCCATCGCCGGGTGTCGGACCCCTCAATGAACTTCAGACTCTGTGGCGGGCACTGCCTGTGCCACAGAAGAGCGAACCAGTGGCGGTACGTCCGCACTGCGTCGCTATGCGGTATTTCGTGATTCGTGAACGACAAAAATACGTTCCTCAACCCGACAAGGATTCAACTTCGATTTCCGGGCCCGTGGTCGACGGTCTCTCAGCGGGTTCGCAGCCGATTACTCTGATGATGAATCGACGCCTGGCAGAACATCGCCGTCGGCCGGCAGTCTCAACAGAAACCTCTGCCGGAGTTGCGGAGTTCTGTCGTATTTTTCCGGACACGTTTTACGTGTCCGAACGTGGTCGAGTCTATGTCGAGAAGGGGAAGCAGAATAAAGGGAGGCTGCTGAGTGCAGGGTTTCACCTTATGGCGGAATATTTCCGCGACGATGAACCCCTCATTGAACTGATCCTCGACGAGTCTGAGCAGCGGGAACTCGACACTCTGTGGGGTGAACTCAATTGCGTAACCGCGGTACCGGCACGTCAGTACCGGGACTTTCTTTTTTTCGAACGTACCGAACCGCCACAGTTGCTGGAGACTCCTGAATTCGACTTCGCCCGCCCGGAGGTCGCAGATGTCACTTCCAGCGAGAAGAGAGCGCGGCTGGCCATGCTCTACCTGAAGAAGATCCGGGATATGGACGTCCGCGAACCGATCGAACACTACTTCGCTGAAATTTCCACCAAAATTCAATAGGTCGAGGCGACACGCAAGGCTGCGGAGTCCAGTCATCTTGAAGCACTTCTTGAGTTTACAGAGCGCGCCTATCGAAGGCCTCTCTCACAATCACAACGCGAATCGCTGATTGCGTTTTATGATACGCTGCGTGACGAGCAACATCTCAGCCACGAAGACGCAATCCGCGACAGCGTTGTCAGCGTGCTCATGTCGTCATACTTCTGTTACCGAATTGATCTGCCACCCGACGGGGTGGCTGCGGGCCCTTTGTCCGGCTATGCCCTCGCCAGTCGACTGAGCTATTTCCTGTGGTCGAGCATGCCCGACGACGAGTTGCTGGACTGTGCCGCTAACGGTGAACTCCAACGACCAGACGTCCTGATCGCGCAAACCCGGCGCATGCTTCAGGACACACGCAGCCGTGGCCTGGCAACGGAATTCGGCGCCAACTGGCTCGGCTTTCGGCAGTTCGAACAATTCTCCCGCGTTGACCGTGACCGGTTTCCCCGCATTTACCGACGAACTCCGGCAGGCGATGTTTGACGAACCTATCCGGTTTCTTTGTCGACATCATGCGTCGTGATGGCTCAGTACTCGAATTCCTCTATGCCGATCATACCTTCGTCAACACTGTGCTGGCGAAACATTACGGCATCGCGATTTTCCGGACGGGCCGGAAAAATCCGATTCATTCGGGTAAGATCTTCGTGATCTGTTGCCCGACGACCCGAAAACTTTTCTATCCTGAATGGGATTGATGTCACAGCGGAAACCATCACGACAATCCGCGCAGGCGTCCACTGTTCGTATCCGACGTTGGTTGCCAATGGCATTCGTCGTTGCTGCCCTGGCGATTTGGGGACTGGTCAAATGGGGGGGGGGGCGACGCGAGTCGATCAATCAACTCGCTGTCCAGGCAGTCACTGAGTTCAAAAAGAAGGACTTTGCCTCAAGTGAACGATTGGCTCGACAGATTCTTCGGCGCGAGCCGCAGCATTCCCAGGCTCTGCTGATTGCCGCTGATGCGCTGCAGGCTCAGAACAAATTCAAAGAGGCTGTCGAATTTTATGATCGATATCCCCAAGAGCAGTCAGATCAGACGCTGCACGCACGCTGTATGGCTGGCGGGATCCTGATGGAGAAACTGAAACAACTGTCGGCAGCTGAGAATCGATTCCGTCAGGCGCTGGAAATTGACCTGCGGAACGAGATTGCAAATCGGCATCTGGCAGAGATCTTTGAAGCGACAGGACGAGTCTGGGAATCAACACCCTTTCGGATGATCAATTTGATGGGGTCTGAGATCGCACCCGAGCACCTGTACTCGGTCGCAACCGGTCAGCCACTGCAGAATGATGAGCAGACTGAGGCATTCTGGAAGAAACACCAGAAGGCTGCACCGCAGGATCCGGCACCTCTGATGGCGTTAGCTGAACTGGCAATGAAGAATGAGCAGTCTGAGGAATCTCTCGATTTTCTGCGCCAGGCGCACGCATTGCGTCCGGATTTTCTTGAGACCATAGTCAGGATCGGTCAAATCCTTTCTGAGTTGAAGCAGGATTCCAGGTTTCTGTTGTGGATGAATACTCTGCCTGAGAACGCCGCACGTCATCCGGGTGTCTGGAATCTGCGTGGAAAATGGGCAGCTGAACATGGTCAAAAAGAGGCGGCGGCACGATGCTTTTGGGAAACTCTCAAGCTCGATCCGACCAATGCAACGGTGTGTTATCAGCTTGGGATGGCTCTCAGTCGTCTCGGCCGGGAACAGGATGCCAGGCCCCTGCTCGAACGTTCACGAATGCTGGAGAATTATATCCAGGCTTGTGAATTCGGCCTGAAAGGCTGGAAAATTGAGAACGCGGCGAAGCTCGCCGATCAACTGGGCTTGTATTGGGAGGCCTTCGCCTGGTGGAAGATGATCGCGTTCAGCCACATCAAGAATGAACAGCCGGATCAGCAGGCACTGATGTTTGCGGCTCGAAGAGCCCGGGCATTGGCTCAGTTACTGGAGCGGGCTCCCCTGAGTCGAGCACCTCCGGAGACGAGTCCCGTCATACATCTTAACCTGTCCTCTTATCCGCTTCCGGACATGTCCATTTCTTCCCGGGTGGAGAATGGGCGTAAGGCAGACACAGCAACCTCGAACGTCGTTCGGTTTGAAGACCGGGCGAGCGCAGCCGGTGTCAACTTCACCTACTTCAATGGCCATGGTCCCGAGGGTGGTCGCCTGCTCAAATCGTTCTATCAGATGAACGGCGGAGGAGCTGCGATCCTTGACTACGATCTCGATGGCTGGCCCGATATCTATCTGACCCAGGGCTGCACCTGGCCGGCCAACTTCAGCCGTCAGGATTATCTGGACCGGTTGTACCGCAACCAGGGAAACGGTCGGTTCTTGGACGTGACCGCAGAGGCATGTCTTCAGGAGAATGGATTCAGTCAGGGAGTGGCCGCCGGCGACGTTAATCAGGATGGTGCTCCGGATCTTTACGTCGCGAATATCGGTCGCAATCGCCTTTACATCAACAACGGTGATGGAACGTTTACAGATGCCTCTTCGTCGCTGCTTGGATCCGGCGACCGCTGGACAGTCAGTTGTCTGATCGCCGATCTTAATGGCGACTATCTTCCGGAATTGTTCGATGCCAACTACCTGGAAGGCGACGACGTGTTCACACGGATCTGTCGGCTCGCCGACGGAACGGAAGTCACCTGTTCGCCCGCATCGTTTGACGCAAGTCACGATCAACTGTTTCTCAATGCAGGAGACGGACTATTCAATGATTGTTCGTCAGCGGCGGGCATTGAAGCCGCGGATGGCAGGGGACTTGGAGTGGTAGCTGCCGACTTTCGAGGCATGGGAAAACTCGATCTGTTTGTGGCGAACGATCTATCTCCCAATTTCTTTTTCCGCAATGAAACTCCGGGCCCAGGTACGCTCCCAGGATTCACCGAATCAGCTGCCCTTGCGGGTCTGGCATTCGACAGCGAAGGTTTGGCACAGGCCTGTATGGGCATTGCGGTCGGCGACGCGAATCACGATCAACGTCTTGATCTCTTCGTGACCAATTTCTACGCCGAGTCGAACACCCTTTACCAGATGATCGACGGCGAGCTGTCCGATGACGTGACACGGAACTCAGGATTGCGTGAGCCCAGTCTCAAGCAACTGGGATTCGGAACTCAATTCCTGGATGCGGAACTCGACGGGGATCTGGATCTCATACTCACCAATGGCAACATTGATGAACTGGGAGCATCGATGAATATCCCCTGTCAGATGCCTCCGCAATTGATGCTGAACGATGGTCGCGGATATTTCCATGAAGCCGATGCGTCTTCCGTCGGCCCGTTCTTCGAAGGCAAATATCTTGGTCGTGGTCTGGCTCGCGTTGACTGGAACAGAGACGGTCGCGACGACGTGGTGATTTCGCACCTTGACGCCCCGGTGGCTCTCCTGACAAACACAACATCAACGACCGGACACTACCTGAGTCTGCACCTGGTGGGAATAAACTCGGAACGAGACGCTATCGGAACATCGGTCACCTGCATGGCAGGCGACCTTGTTCAGATGCAGCAGCTCACTGCAGGAGATGGCTTTGCCGCCAGTAATGAACGAGTGATTCGATTCGGTTTGGGTTCTGCAACCGTCATCGACCGCCTGCAGGTCCGTTGGATTTCCGGTCTGACTCAGGAATTCCAGTCCGTCGCAGCCGACCAGCAACTCCTCCTGATTGAAGGCCGCGCTGCTCCGATTCCACTCATGTCACAGCCAGTTGTTTCCCGTCATGCCGGCCGGAAATAAGAATTCCACTGTCGAATCAGCGGGCAGTTCCGAACAGCAGATGCACAACCTTGTATAGTTCGAGAGAAAGGCAGGACCGACATGGGCTGGGTTTTCCACTGCTACAATCGGCAGACGCTACTCGTCAAGCGGGTCAAGAAACGAACTGGGTTGGCCTGTCACACGGATCATGTCGAATTCGGGCAGCGGTTCGTTTGTGATCCGATTCACTCCCCAGGCACAACCGTATCTGAGATCGCTGTAATTGTCTCCAGAGGCGTACAGACCTCGTAACAGATCTGTCGATTCAACAGACGTCATTCGACCGAGACTGACTGCCGCCATTGCCTGAATCAGTGACTTTCCACGCACGACCGTGTCATCCGGGGTCTTCAGACGCTCAGTAAGTCTGGCCACAATTTCCGGCTGCGGGTCGTTCTGAAAAATGTGGCCCAGCGCCCAGATCGCCTGCACTCGTAATTCCTGAGCTTCAGGATATGCACCGGGTGGCACCGGCGGCGTCGGGAGATAGACCAGCAAAAGCGGCACAAGGTCGCGATAATCCATGAGCGCAAGGGCTTCGATCAGGTGTCCACGCTGCTTGTAGAGGGTTGCCACAAGTTTTTCATTCCAGTCGGGATTCGGTGGCGCATGCGGAGACTCTTTAGTTTGTATTCGCAGCTTCTTAAAAATCGGTTCCGCCGTTGCAGGGACGAGCAGTCGACGGAGCGCCCAGGCGGCGGCAACAGAAACCTGCGGATGAACAGAGTCCAGCAATTCGATCAGCTGTTCGCTGGCCGGCTCATGCTCGACTCCGCCGATAAGCAGTGCCGCCTGTTCCATTCCGCGGCGACGATCGGAGGTCAGCATTTTCATAGCTACTTCCCGGACAGTCGGCCGGAGTTCCGTCAGTTGGTCGAGCGAGATTAACGACTCCTGAGCCATTTTCCTTACCGTCGGATGGATGTCATCAAGGATCCCTCCCAGGAGAGTCACGGCCGAAACGGTTTGCTGTCCCTGGAGAATCCGGACAGCCAGCCTCCTGACATTGGTATCAGGATGGGCCAAGATCCGAGTGTTCATTGGTTCAACAAGCACAGGGTCAATTTCCAGCAACCGCTGGAGAGCGATCGCGATCACTGCTGGTTCACGATTGCCCGCCAGTTCCAGAAGCAATGCCACCGCGTCGAGGCTGGAGTGACGCGACATGAGTATTGCCGCCACAAGCGATTCGATACGAGAGTCGGACGCAGTGCCGGTCAGAATCTGCCGGGCTTCCGATTCAAGTCCATCGGGCTGAATCGACACCAGCGCGCGCGCCGATTCCAGCCGTATGTCGGGCGGCAATCCCTGATCCACCTCCAGTTCACGCAGCTGGGGCGCAGACTCCGTCAGTTGCGTTGATGCCGCAGCACGAATTGCCAGCACCAACAGGTGACCGGAGCGCCGCGGCATCTGGAGACGTTCAAGCCAGATCCTGCGCATGGGAATGTGACCCCATGCAGCCAGAGCCGGTTCGGCTAACACAGCCATTTCGGCCTTCGTTGCTCCGCCGCGCTGCACGTGATTCATCAGGGTCTCTGCTGCTTCGCGGACATCCAGCACGATCAATGTCCGCACAGCAGCGAGTCGCAGCAAAGGATGAGCATCGACAGCATTCAGGGCCGAAATCAAATTCGGCACTGTCTTCTTCACTCCACGTACGCCGCGCTGATGGGCCAGTGCGATCGCCTCCGCCGCCCTCACCTGGAGTTCGACTTCCGGGCGTGCCAGCGCCAGGAGCCAGATGTCCTGACGCTTCGGCCACGGGCGAATGACTTCCTGGACTTCTAAAAACGGCGGGTCGGTCTGGAAAACGGTGTCGATGTCGATTCCCTTTGCCCGGTTCGCTGCGAGCGTTAAAGCGCCCAACATCACCACGGTCAAAATGACTCCGCAACACGACGGCAATTGTGCTGTTCCCCGGAAAGCCGGACAGCGCCGTTTTCTCTGATAATACAAGCTCGAAGCGCAGGCAGGGGGAAAGGTCAGGGTCGACATACTGGCTACCGCTTCGTGTTTGTATCTGCTGTGACTGAGGCCGGAGTGACAATATCCGAACAGGATGGTTTCGATTCATGCATGTCTCCGATGGGACCCTGCATCTCATGGACCAAGTGCTTCACCCGTTAATTGTAGTTGCAGATCTTCAATGACCCAGTCAAACGCTTCCGCCGCATCTTCGGCTGGATCATTGTCTGAACCATGCAGTTCGCTGACGTCGATTCCGAAATACAGGCCGCCTGTTGCATCGGTCGCCAGTCCCTGGGCCTGATCAGTTTCCACGTGGAGTAAACCAATTGGGCTCACAAAGGATTCCAGTGACACCGTGTCGGCGCCACGGCCGGCGAAGATCTCAACCGTTCGTGCAGGAGCCTTGATTGAGATCATCAGCACGGCTCGGTCCAGTCGAATGGGGAGCACACCACGTGGAATCTGGAACCGCAGCATCGTTCGCCTTGCCAGATTGGTGGCAATTCACTGATGTTGAGTGACATCATAGGCGCCTGATGCTCCCACTGGCTGAAAGGGCAGAAATGGAGCAGGAATCCTCAGCCGCGTCCCGGGAGGCGCTCGCTCAAATTCCAGCGGAATAGCGATTAACGCCGCACCCTTGCGTTCGACGTCAAGCGGGAATTTGAAGTTCAAATCGAACGGCTCCGCCCAGGCGAGCAGCGTGGGGCGCTGCGGATAATCTTCCCGTCCGGAATCAAGCAGCAGGTTCCGGTAGACCGCCTGTCTGCGACGTTGTTCGTCGCTGAAGATACTTCCGCCAATGAACTCTCCAGCACGAACAACGTCAGTGGCTTCTGCCGCGAACTCCCCCCGGGACACAGATCGTACAGTCAGTCCTCCGTAGCCTGGTGTCGCGATCACGAGATCTGAAACATCCTGAAATGGTCCGAGCGACATTGTCCTCTTGATTCCGTCCGGACCAAACATTGCCTTTGCTGAAATTGGTTCGTCGATCACGCCAGTCTGGCTGAAAGGTGCGAACAGCATTCCTGCAGGCTGGGAGAATTCTTCAAAATGCCACTTGTCGATGTCCGTTCTGACCATCCGGGGGAAGCTTCCCGACTGTTCTGCCAGTTCCGGAACAAACACTCCTCCCCTGACTGCACCCAGTGACGTCGACGATTCCTCCTGATGATAGAGAGACATCATGACGCTGACGGCGATCTGATTGCTTCCCTCAGCGACTTCGACAAACTGTGCCAGTGCGACGGTGTCCGGTGCAGCCTCTCTGGAAGAATCTCCAAGCCGCACAAGGATGATGGTGGTGATCACTGCGATACCCGGTCCGATCCACCCCAAATGCACGAGTCGATTGCGACACATCAACCAGATTCCCAAGCCCAGCACACAGAACCAGAACGTGCCCAGCACCAGCAATACGATTTCGCGACTGACAATCCGGGAACCGACCTGTTCGAAAAGAAAGTCTCGAAAATCGTTCGGTCTAAGTGCGAGTAACGCACGTCGTCCCGAAAAACGGAAGGTTATATCCCCGAGTGCTCCCGTGGCGACCTGTACCAAAGTTTTTTCCGGATTGCTGGACGTCGGATCCTGGGCAGTGCGAGGACGAACCCAGCCGGAGCCCTCCAGGGTCGTACAGAGAATCAATCCCTTTCCCAGCCGCAATTCGAATGACGCCGGCCAGCCATCAATCGTCTGCAGGATTTCTGCCTGCGATGCCACGACGCGCACGAACTCAACAGGATTTTTGAACTGAAGAGGCAATTCATTCGCTGCAAGTCCAAGGACATGCTCGCGTTTGATTGTGCATCCCATCAGCTCGACGCGATCGACTTCATGGACCTGGAAGGCGGCACCGAGCAACCGAAGGGCAGTTGCTGACTCGATCTGATCCAGCATGATCCACAACCGTCCGCCGGCTTCCAGCCACTGGCGAATGGCCGAGATTCCAGCGGCATCCCCAGCCGGTCGGTCACTCATCAGGACCAATTGATCGAGTCCCTCCAGACTCTCGATTGTCGGCGGCAGGAAAGCTCCATCCAGCCCAGCAATATTGCGAGTCAAACCGCGTACCAGACGCATCGCAACGACAGCGGCATACGAATCTTCATCGTCCCCATCGGAAATCACACCAGTGGTCGGACGTTCGTTCACCACAGGAAGCAATGCATCTCCGAAGACTTGTCCCGAATTGCTGCGGATCACCGTCCCTCCAACGCCGGAATCAGCTGCATCATAAAGAATCGTCTTGATTCCCAGGCTCCGCGTCGAAAGCGACAAGTCGCCCGGAGTGAGTGCGCCGATCCATGTTGAACGGCGGGATCGCGGAGGAACCCAAACCTGTCGTGAGTATTGCCGACGCGAATCCGTATCAAAATACATGACCGACAGAACGTCGATCGGTTCGTCGGTCGGGTTCTGGATGTGGACTTCGATGCTCCCCCAGGCATTCGGGACTAAACTCCCAACCCCGTCACTTGAGAAGCTTTGACTGATTCCGACCGGTGTTGACTGCGGCTCCGGTCTCTCTTGTGATCGACTTCGGTCCGGAACAAAGGAAGAACAATGCAGTGACAACAATGATTCGCGTCAAAGTCGGGACGCCAGAGTGTGTCAGGAGCCGTAAGGCTAAATCCGGATGGCAGTACCAGTCGTTCTTATGTGATTCCGGCATAGTCCATTATTTTCTTCGTCTGCTGATATGCCGGACGCGCACCCCGGTACACACGGGTTTGATTCAACAGGTAACCCTATACACCCCATCAGGTTGAAAGTTGTCATTTCGATATTGAGTGGATGATCAACGATTCCTGCCATGAACGGGGACTGTACGCGATGGATGATTGTCCCGCGATCCGATATTCCCGGCAGCCATGCTGCCTTGGCGGTTGCCGTATCACGAGGACCGAGGTTGAGCTGACTGCTTCCGTCGTCTATCGGAACTTAAAGAAGAGAACACTGCATAGCGACGAATCCACCGTGTGTCAAAGACGAACAGGTGAAACAACAGGATGGCACAGGTCAATTGTGCGAAGTCAAGCGTGAATATGATTCCGACGTTCATGAGGGTCAAGATTAACCAGGCGAAGAATCGAGTTCGACGGAAGAGACAAAGTGGTAAGAACGAAAGCTCGGCGGCTACAACAGACCATGTGAGGAACGCCAGGAAAGATGCTGGCAACCGGAGCAGCCAGCGATCCAGCCACCAGTCACGAGCCATTGCGGACTCCAACAGATATCCGACTAACCGTCCATCCGTCCACAGTTCCCCCTTGAACTTTGTCGCTCCGGCGACGGCGTAGCTGACTGCCAGAATGATCCAGGCCGAAACAATCAGCAATCGAGGCATAGCCCACTGGGATTGGTATTTTCGTCTAACACGAAGCGCCTCGCCCGTGGGGACCAGAGTGCAGGCCAGTAACAGCCATCCTGTGTATGCAAGACCGATATTGTCAATTCGCACATTCTGGTGAAACAGGCAGTAAAGTCCGTACCAGATCAGGAGCGACGCCGGTCGCCGAAAGATTCCGGCCGCGAAGAGAATCGAAAGCAACACAAGGACGATCAGGAATTCTGCCGGGTGTCCGAAATACGTAAGCAGGTTCGGCAACGGCTGGATCTCGGCTTTCACCAGTGAGTACGCCGCGCCGCCAAAGAGTTCGGCAGAATATGGAATGAGCTCGGCGAACAGCAGAGCGAGGTACAATCCGAAAAGAATTCGGAAGATTGCGAACTGGTGCGGTGAATAACCTTCGTCTATCGATCGGAACATGGACTCAATCATCCAGTCTGCAGGAATTCTTTCCACTCAACTGTCGAACATTTGCGAGTCAGGAATTTGAGTTCTCGACCCGCCCGGAAGACGGGCTCGATTCGCAGGCATGAATTGAGACGTGAAAGCCCCTGCTGGCTCTGCAATGCACTGCGCTGGGACTGCTCGTCAGCAGTTTGGCAAATTCTTCGGATGCGGCGCTGCGGATCACATATGGCCTTGTATTGCTGATCACTGTGCTCAGCCTGGGACCATATCAGTTCCTTCAGGGCAGCGACTGGGGCTGGATCTCAGATGCATCGTTGTGGTTTCGCTACCTTTCTCCGATCCCTCCAGTGATGGACATCGTCGGGCACGGCCTGGTTGTGGCGAAAGTCAGTCCGTGACGTTATGCCGCGATCTCACTGGGAACCACGCTCCTGGGCATGCTGCTCACTGTCCGATGTCTCCGGCCTGTCATGTTTGACCGAGCCCGCCCGGCAGGTGTCATCACAGATGACCGCACCGGATTACAAAAACTTATGCGGCGTTTTTTTTTCATCGTCGACCCTCAACGTCGATCGGGACTGATCGGGCCCTTCACCAACCCTGTGCTGGTCAAAGAGTTTCGTTGTCGACGGTTCGGCCGCTCCCAATGGCTGCTGCGGCTCGTGGCCGTTTGTGCTGTCACATCCCTGGGTCTCACGTACGCTTCCACAAGCGGCACCATGGATTGGGGCGGTGGCGTGCTGGTCGTCCTGGAAGTCGCCATGATTGGCTTGATCACCCCCAGTCTCGGCTCCGGCCTTATCAGTTCTGAACGAGAGACCGGAGGATGGAGTCTGCTGCAGGCGACACCGCTGTTAACAGGCAAAATTCTTCGCGGCAAGCTGTTGAGCGC
Organism: Planctomycetota bacterium; assembly: GCA_963581585.1. Taxonomy (GTDB): domain Bacteria; phylum Planctomycetota; class Planctomycetia; order Planctomycetales; family Planctomycetaceae; genus S139-18. The sequence continues at coordinate 6,432 of CAUZPL010000006.1, read as the reverse complement.
CTTCTGGCCATTGCTCCTGATTCTCTTCGCCACACTCCCCGGCTACGCAGTCATGATTTTCATTGAACCCTCTCTGACTCAGCAAATTTCATATGTACTGTTCACGTTTTTTCTCACAGCACTGTTCGCGCTCCTGTTGAGTGTCGCAGTGAGCAGTCTCTTCCGGCAAACGGCTGTGGCAACCATCACGTCCTACATACTGCTTCTGACGTGTTGGGCCGGGACGCTCCTCATCTGGTTAGGACGTGATACAACATTCAACCACCGAACCGTTGAAACCCTGCTGAAGTTGAATCCCGTTGCAGCTGCGCTCAGCATCATGGGCACTCCCGGGTTTTCTCAATATCACCTTGTACCAACGAACTGGACTTTAATCGGAGTCGCTTCAATCGCCTGTCTGTGCATCTTGTACTTCCAGACCTGGCGCCTGACTCGCCCTCGGTAATCCCGATCCTTTGACACTCAACAACGATGCGTCGAACTCACTTATAACACCATTACGACGCAGTCAGCAGGATGCCCTCAGATTTTTATCCACGGTAATTCCGTTACCGCTGCAGACCCGCCGGGAGAAATCCCCCCGAACACCTTGCCGGAGATTGCGTCCCGCAGACACCAGGCTGAATATTTCTGATATCATTGCAACTGATGTTGCTCTGTCGGCCGGTTCACTCAAAATTGAGCAACTCCGTACCGATTCCGACGCGCATTACGTTCACAAGCTCCTGAGACTCACGCCACGAAGCAGAACAGTTCAATAAATAACTCGCAGTCCGACCGGCATCTCTCCCACACGCCGGCATTCACAGAACGTGATCTTGAAACGCTGTAAACACTGCAACGCGCCTCTTACCCTCACTGGCACGCATTGTAACCGCTGCCAGTCTCCACGTGATGACATTGAGGAACAACAGCATGAGCGCCACAAGCATGATATCATCACTAATTTTCTGCTGTTTTTAGTCGCCAGTTTCTTTAGTCTGTCTTTGTTACTTTGGTTTACTGGCTGCGCTGTTATCGGTGTGGGATGCGCATGCATACTTTATTACGCACTAGGGGTCAATATTTTCTACTGTTCGATAATCGCGTCCATCACGACGCTGTTTGTCTATGCCTTTACGTGGTTTGCTTTTATTTATCTCCAATAACCATCAGTCCGGCCGAATAATACTTTGACTTGCCGTGGGCACGGTGACTGTACCGTAAAGTTGACTGACCAGCCGCGTCCCTCGGACTAACGGCCCCTGTGCGTTTGGGCGTTCAAACTTTCCGATCTCATTTCGGTCGCTTAAACGCCGGGAAAATCGCCGTACATCAGGTAGAACAAACACAAGAACCCATCAAAGAGAACACTCGCCAGCCATCCGGTATTCCTTCCACGATTCCCGCTGAACTCCCCGCCCACTACAGTAGCAAAATTCCCCGGGCGTCATTCTTTTGCTAACGAGTCACCGGGGGGGCATGGTTGCCGACCATATCATACTCAAAAACCGCCTCCATTACCGACAACACTATTCAGGCTGGAACCGTGGGAAAACGTATTTCGCACAGCCTCCTCGACCCGTGGCTGGGTCCCCCCTTGAAAAACCTTTATAGGGTCCTGCCCATCCCCCGTCGTTTTCCCCCCGAAGGGATTGTTTTGACCGGGCATCTGCTGGCCATTCTGGCAGCCGTGGGTTTTTCTTATTCGACCAGATGTTGGTGGGGTGGACTACTGGCAGGATTAGGAGTCCTTGGAAATCACACCGCAGACTGTCTGGACGGGACCCACGCCCGCACCACGGGACAGTGCCGGAATGGTGGTGAACTTCTGGATCACTTTACAGACCCTCTCTCGTTCTCCTACTGGCTCGTCGGGATTAAGTGTCTCTTGTTCCCGGCTGGATCTGGGATTGGTCGCTGTGATCTGTCTGTATGCCACGGCTGTGCTGACAAACATTAAAGCGAAAATGATCGGGGAATTTACATTGGCGCAATTCGGGCCAACTGAGTTTAAGACATTACTGGCCCTGTATGGGATTTTTATGGCGGTCCTGGTGGGTTCTACGTCCCTGTCCCTTCGTGCTGAGAACTGGGCTCGGGGATTTTTAGTGCTGATTCTGGTTGGTATTCTGCAGTTGGTAATCAATCTTTGGATCGGCGTTCGGCATGTTAACGCACATGGTGCTCCACCGGACACCACAGAATGGATCACAAATCAGAATCGTTAGGCCACACCGGTAAAGTTTAGCTGAACTTCGCGTGCCTGGTCCGGATCCACTCTATCAACAGATTTTCTGCACGGCCGCGCGTGCCCCCGGACACGTCACCGGAAAATACACCGTCTGAGATCAGTCCGGAGATATCATGTCAGAACAGTTTCCTGGCTGAGATCTGTGTCCGGCACGTCATTGGACTGGAAATCGTCAGTTGTGGGGATCGAGTGGAACAGCACGTAAGGGTATTATGACATGTCCAGGCTCTTGATGGACGGAGAGTCGGATGCTGCAGTCAGGCTTGCATGCTTTCCACTGGCGACGAGCGCCAGCATCAGCAGTCCAACCATCGTCTCTTCCTCAACCTGGACAAGTCGCTGTGGACAAGCCAGCCGCTGGACAATCATCTGCTGCAGGGTGGGACTTCGCTGGACCAGACCACCGGAAAGGACCAGCCTCTCGATGCTCTCCATACCCAGTCGGCAGGCAGCGATCCCGTAATTCGCGGCCATGTTTTCAAAGGCCGCCCGGAACAGTGGCCCGACCGCCAGGTTCTCCAGGGAGATATTCTGGATCCTGCCGCGATCACCCAGGGGACCCGTGAAAAATGTCCGTTCCACGCCCAGGTCGGTTTTGGCTTTTTCTGCCTCCGAGAGAATATATGGCCAAGGGTCCTCGAGCGCCAGTCCCTGAGATTCGGCAAGTTCTGCGAGCAGGTCCACTATTACGTTCAGCGATCGACCGGCGGGCAGATGGGTCAGCGTGTTCAGGTAGCGACCATTGAAATAGGGGCGGACCTGATAGTCACCAGGACAGTAGTCGTCGCGGAGGATGCTGACCTGTGAACCGGTCGAGGCGTTGATCGAAAGCTCGTTCTCTCCCAGCACGGTCCCGGCCAGGGCGCACTGGTGGTCCCCGACAGAGGAATACCAAGGAACCTTCCTGCCTCTCAGCATGATCTGCCCAACAGCCCTGTAGGGGTCACAAAGGCGAGGCCAGCACAAAGAATCGATGCCCAGTTCACAAAATGCCTGATCATGCCACTGGCGTGTTTCCAGATTCATCGCGCCCAGGGCATTGGTGTACTCGGTGACCGGCTCGGCCTGGGCCAGCTGCATGCCGACAAAATCACCCAGCAGCATTGGAATCGCGCCGATCGGAAGCTGTCCGTTTTGCTGGAGCCAAAAGAGGAGTGCGGGAGAGGAGCCGAGCTTGCATTCATGGTCAAGTTGCCTGAGCCCGTCGCTGCCAAGCCGCCGGAGAAGGAGGTCGTAATAGCTTTCCCCTGCACCCTGATGTTTCGCTTGCAGACGCTGGTCTCACCAGGAAAGGTAGTTGGTCAGCGGGGTTCCCTGTTCATCGGCCAGCACCACGCCAGCCATCTGGGTGCAGCTCACGATGCCATCACATTTGCCCGCGACTGACAGTGCATCGACAACCTCGCCAACTAGTTTACTAACCTCCAGCGGATCCAGCTCGAAATGGCCGGCCGGCAAACCCGCCAGGGGTCCAGGGCTGGCAACCCGCACCGGTTTTCCCACGACCTGCATCCGATCCAGGTCCCAGGCCACTCCCTTAATCGAGGTGGAGCCGATATCGAGGCCGATAAACTCCATTCCGCCGGTTCCCATGATCCATTGGGAGTGATTGTAGCTGTCCGCCTTATGATATGAGATAATGGTCAGCCGTGATCATCCCCTCGCAGGAGAACTCCGATATGTGCAAAAAAAATACATTTTCGCGGCGTGACCTGATCAGGGACGCAGCCGCACTGAGTTTCGCAGCGATGACCAGTCAATCCATCTCAGTCGCGGACACCGATCCGACGAAGGTGATGGACATTGGATCACAACTCGAACTGTTTGTGGAAAATACCTTGATCGGGAACATCAGCGGTGGTGCAAAACTAAGACTCCATCGGCCGACACTAAGAGAAATTTCCTTTGTCTGTGACAGGGACTGGGAAGGTGCCAGCTGCACATACATGAAGGTTTTTAAGGACGGTGATCTTTACCGCATGTACTACCGGGGTAGCGGCGTTGTCTACAAAGAAAATGGATATGCCGACACTCATCCGGAAACAGCCTGCTATGCCGAGAGCCACGATGGAATTCACTGGACCAGGCCGGAACTGGGCCTGTTTGAGTTTGAAGGATCCAAGAAGAATAACATCGTCTGGATGGGATCAGGGAGCCATAACTTCGCCCCCTTTCTGGATGCCAACCCTCACTGCCCACCCGAACAGCGTTTTAAGGCGCTGGCAGGTGACTACAAGAAGGGACTCAGGGCATTCATTTCCGCGGATGGCCTGCGATTCACCCCGTTGCAGCAGAAAATGGTGATCTCGAAGGGCGCGTTTGACTCGTTGAACCTGGCTTTCTGGGATACTCAGACTGGTATCTATCGCGAGTACCATCGTGATTTCCGCGATGGTCGTGACATCCGTACCGGCACCTCTTCTGATTTCATCCATTGGACTGATCCCAATTTCCTTTCCTACGAGGCGCATCGTGACAGGAGCCAGCCAGAGGGAGCTGCTCCGGTCAGGGACGCCGATCCGGCCACGCATGTTCCTGGACGAGTCAGCCAGCTCTATACCAACCAGGTAATTCCCTACTATCGTGCACCGCACCTGTATCTGGGTTTCCCGACACGCTACATCGACCGCGGCTGGACTTATTCGGCGACCCGGTTACCGCGTTACGACTACCGCAGGCGGCGGGCGGCGAGGTCTCGTCGGGAAGGTACGGCAGTGACCGATGGCATGTTCATGGCCGGCCGGGATGGGGAGCATTTTTACATTTGGCCCGAGTCCTTTATACGACCCGGTTTGCGAACACGACAAAGCTGGTTCTATGGTGACAATTATCAGAACCATGGGCTGGTCGAGACAAAATCGGCGATTGAGGATGCTCCACCAGAGATCTCCATTTACGTCAGTGAGAACTCTCATCAGGATCATCCAGGTCAGTTCCGTCGGCACTCAATCCGCATCGATGGATTTGTCTCGCTGGCAGCTCCACTTGTGGGTGGTGAGCTGGTCACGAAGCCGATTCGTTTCCAGGGGAACCAGCTTGTACTCAACCTCTCCACTTCAGCGGCAGGCAGCGTACAGGTGGAGATTCAGGATGCTACAGGGCAGCCGGTACCCGGTTACACGCTTGCCGAATCACACGAGTTGTATGGTGATTCGCTTAACCTGCCCGCTGCCTGGAAAGGCAAACATAACGATGTCACCAGCCTGGCAGGGAAGCCGGTGCGCCTTCGTTTCGTAATCCGCGATGCCGATCTCTACTCCTACCGCTTCCAGCAGCAGTGAAAGCAGGGATCTCTATGTTCAAGCATAATGGCCGGCTTCGTCTGCCGGCCCTGGTGACCATGATCGTGCTGGTCGCCGTCCGACCAGCGGTGACAGAGGACGGGGCAGCAGATAATTTTCCGGGCCGCCTGTCTTCCTGGAATGGCTTTGATCGGTTTGATTTTGAACTAGAGGATGTTGCCTGCCGGGTTGTACGACCGGATCGAGTCGCGGAAGGACGACCCTGGATTTGGCGAGCCCGCTTCTGGGGCCACGAACCACAGACTGATATCGCGCTGCTCGATAAAGGTTTTCATCTGGTTTACTGCGACGTAGCCGGCCTGTGGGGCAATACGGAAGCGATCCGCCGCTGGGACCGGTTCTACGTCTACCTGACCAGCAAGTACAGTTTCTCCTGCCGCCCGGTGCTGGAAGGGATGAGCCGCGGGGGCCTGGTGATCTATCACTGGGCGATTGCACATCCGGAACGGGTCTCCTGTATTTATGCCGATGCTCCCGTGCTGGGACTGCGTCCCTATGTAGAAAACCTGGATGAGAGTCACCCGGAACTGGACCAGGTCCGCGCCTGGATGAAAGCCCACAATTTAACTCTTGTCGAAGCACAGCAGTTTAAAGGAGATGCAATGGACCGCATGGCCCCCTTGGCCAGGGCCCGGGTGCCATTGATCCATGTTTGTGGAGATGCCGACGAGAGTGTTCCGTTCAAGAAACATACGGCAGAGTTTGCGCGTCGCTATCGCAAGCTGGGAGGCCGGATCGAAGTGATCGTCAAGAAGGGAGGCAAGCATCATCCTCATAGCCTCCCCGATCCCACCCCGATCGTGAACTTCGTCCTGCAAACGCAAACACGTGTGGGTCCGGAAGTCAGTCACGGACCTTTTATTGGACATGCAACTTCCACAAGTACTGTGGTCTGGG
>CAUZPL010000005.1:0-172656 GCA_963581585.1 Planctomycetota bacterium | reverse complement strand
CGATGTCTTCGAGTTCCGGCTCCAGTTCCGCAAATTCATCTTTGTAATCATCCTCTGATTCTATACGGACGTAACCAATGCGAGTTGAATTCAGGCCTATCTCGTAGAGGTGCAGAATCAATACGAACCCGGACAAAGCAACAATGGTACTCTGATCAAAAATGAACCCCGCAGTCATCCCAATCAGACTGATGGCCAGTCCCAGCCTGAGCATAACATGGGTGACCTTCACGGCGTCATATCGTTCGGACAGAAAGGAACACAGGACCCGACCAGCATCAAACGGAACTACCGGAAACAGATTGACGCACAGCAACATCACATTGGCAAAATAAATCATACGTCCTGCAGTCCGCGCCAGCGGCTCATCCGGCTGCAACTGAAACCCTGCGAACGGATTCAGTGCTGCCGCCTCGATATTCATGTGCTGCAGCTGAAACAGGCAGGTGATTGCCAGAGCCAAGTTGACCAGTGGGCCAACAATCTGAATCTGAGCATGGGTAGCGAACGGGGCATCAGGCGCCTGAGTGGTCAGTCCGCCCAGCGGCCACAACACGATTTCAGACAGTTCGTTTCCCGTGGCGTGCGCGACAAAGAACTGTGCAAGCTGATGCAGCAGAATACTCAACAACAGTATGGCACTGGCCAGCAGGCCCAGGGGCAGACTGCCCAAACGCCACATCAGAGCAGCCATTGCAACAAACATGAGCAGGCTGAGACGTACCCGGACACCCCGCAACTGTCCGAGCGACAGTGAAAATTTCTGGATGATTTGTGTCGCGTACATCGATCAAATTATAGCCGTGGTGAACCATCAAAAAAATGCCTGATTTCGGAAAATCCACCAGATGAACCCGCAGAATTTGTGCCGGTCATTCAGGTAAACGGTTCTGGGAGTGTCAGACACCGGTCAGTTCAGGCAGTTTCACCCGATCTCGTGCCTTCATCCTCTCCTGGTTCCTGATGCCGGAACTGTTCTGTCGTCACCGATTCTGACTCGTCTACATTTGCAGCCACTGTTTTGTCACCCGGATGAAATTTGCGATACTTCGTCCCTGGAAAACAAAAACAGGTCGTTCTGTAACTCGCAGCCTGAGGCATTTGTCAAAACCAAACACAGTTCACAACCATGAATGCTCTTCAGGGGCGGCCAGATGGCCGCTCAGTCTTCAAATCACAGTAAAGATATTTCCCGAGGGATGTGGTTCTCAGTCCCGTAGACGCAGACAGTGCAGACGCTCCTGACATGCGCCCGGATCACGCATGGGGGAAACAGTGACCGCAACACAATTGCCTGCAGATTTGATCCGACTGGTCATACGACCGGAAGCTCACGACCATGGGTTATGGTGATCTCCCAAATCAGCTGTGACACCCGCTCTTGCCAACCGAATGAAGCATCACAAAAGTGATCTGCCGGAACTGATCGCCACTTTTTACCGAACCGGCCGCGAATACTCACGCACAACGTCTGTATTGCCCTGCATTACAGCTAGTTTCAGATCCATCCTCGGAGCAAACACTGATCCCGTGTCCGGTGTTACCGGAGCCTAATTCTCTGCTGGCGGCAGGTCCGCTCCAAAGGGACCTCCACCGAAGCCACCAAGCATCGGTCCCAGCATTCCATTCATACTGCCTAACAGGCTCTCAACGGCCGCGTCAAACTGCTCCTGGTCTTCCGCTGCCTGCAGCGGATCCAGGACACTGCTGACCATTCCGGTTACCATAGCAACCTGCATGGCACTGTCTTTGACAGTCGCCGGTAATCCGGCCAGCGCTGCTTTTGCGCCAGCAATGTTGCTGTCCCAGTCGCTGGCCAGTTCCGCCGGCAACCAGTGACCGTCCACATTGACAAACTCCACTTCTTTCTCAGGCTCATCATCCTGAGGACTGAAAATTTTGAGCGTGGCTTTGTTGCCTTCAGTACGGATCGTCTTAATCTTTGCCTCTTTCAGAGACGACAAAGAGACACCATCCGGAGACAACGTGGACAGCACATCCATCTGACTTACCATAGTCGAAGCCGGACCGGAAAAGAAAGCCTCGCCGTCGAACGACTGAAGTGATTGCAGATCAGTCTGGTCCAGCAGAATTTTCAGGATTCCCGCGATCTGCGTAATCACGTTCTGCAGCTGATCACTCTGTACCATTCCCTGAACCGCACTGGTATTGGCGATGAATTCCGACTTGGTGCTGAGAAGTTCGTGTACTTTTGCCACCACCCCCTGAATCTGCCCCCACTGTACGGGGTCCATGCCGTTGCCAAACGTCCGGACAAGCCCATTGACATCATTCTGATATCCGGACGGCAGGGCGGCCCAAAGAACTCCCGCATTTCCCTCGGACAACCCATTAACAATTACCTGAACCGCTTCCTCCGCTGTTTCCTCCGGAGCTGCAGTCTCTGTCGGATCCTGGGAAATCTCAGTCTCTGTCAGATCCTGGAAAATCTCAGTCTCTTCAGGCTGAAACGGATTTCGCGGATCCGCAGCAACAACGGCAATGGTTTCCAGCGTATAGGTTTGTCCGGACTGACCAGCCGTGTTTCTGTTTCCTGCCCGATTGCCGGCAGCACCGTACCCGGAAGGAGCCCGCTGCGTTTTCTGTGCAGCCTCAATGATCACATCCAGTGTCGTTCGGACTCCTTCCTGAGTCGTCCGGATCCCGTCAAACCACAAAATACCTTCTTCTCTGCGTTCCCGCCGAATCCCCCTGGACACACGCTTGTAGTAGTCACTGATCTCCTTCATTTCTCGTTCATTCCTGGGCGTCACTTTGCAGCGTGCATAGTACACCTGCGTACCGGCGGGCAATTCTCCTGTTGCCGCCAGGTGTTCCCCAAACACTAATCTCGTGGCTGCTTCAGCAGTCGTGCCCGGACGAAGGCGGGGTCGCAGCGAGCCCGCCCATGCAATCTCTCGATCCGCAGATGATTGTTTGAGTTGTTTACGTAATGCGTTCACCATCTTCCACGTCGCTTTCGACCACGACACACGAGCCGGGTCGGGAGGTATTGCGTTTCTTCCTCCGGATCGGTCCGTCAGCAGTCGCGGCATCGACTTGAGTACCAGTAAGTGTCCGGGGTTGCGTGCGATGCCCTCATAAAGGCCCGCCTCCAGGAGTGTCTTGGCGGCGGTTTTCTGGTGTGCACTGAGCACCTTATAGGTGGTATGGCGTAACCCCGCACCTGGCAGCATGCTGGCCAGTGCAATCACAAATTTTTCGGACGACAGATCTGTCACTTCCTCCAGCCGACGTCGAACGGCAGCGGTCAGAGCACTGCTTTGAACCAGCGGGACGATCGATTGAATACTGTCTGTCGGCAAATAGATCGAAGTGAGCTGTGAAACCGGAGTCTTACCAGCTGGCGGGTTTTGTGGTTCTTCTCGGCCAGGAAAACGACCTGTCATGAAAGCAGCAGCCTGATCGGCAATCGTACCACGCACAGTTGTGTCAGCTGCCGGGCGATCTGCATGTGCACCTTCAGCCGCGTCGTTCAGACGCATGTCTACCCGTGCAGCACGACTGGCCAGGAATACCAGGAGTTCCATCGCCGGGAGTACCGGATCTTTAAAGTTCACGACCGATACAGCAAGTTGTGTCGCCATCCTGGTATTCAGCCTCTCACTGCCAAACACCTCTTCAAAGACAACGATCGAAGACTGCTTCAAATCCAGTGGCGTTTTTTGCTGATCCTTCAGCACAGACAGCAAAGTCGCCCAGGCATCCTTGGAGTCATGGACCAGCAGGCTGCGTAAAATCACCTGTACGACAGCACGGTCGCTCAGCCAGCCGCCCTGTCTGCGAGGCGCTGTTGCTCCTCCGGGATGACGACGCCCGACACCACGATTCCTCATTCCCGATTCGCCGGCGAAGGGTGGACGATTCGTGCCGGACTGAAACCGGCCAGGATCGAAGCGACCTGCGGGACTCGCTGAACCCGGGGGACCATTGGGAAATCTTCCGGGAACTGCTGAACCCGGGGGACCATTGGGAAATCTTCCGGGAACTGCTGCGCCCGGGGGACCATTGGGAAATCTTCCGGGAACTGCTGCGCCCGGGGGACCATTGGGAAATCTCCCGGGAACTGCTGAGTCATTATCAGCCACCGGCTCCGGAGTGAACGATCCACTACCTGCAAAGGCCGGGCGGACCATCGGAGCCTGGCTTGGAGGAGGACCTTTTGTTCCTCTCCCCGCATAACCCTCCTCGTCTTCATCCGCATCGATTCCTGAAAATAATTGGTGGCCCCCTCTGCGCGAACGACCAGACTGCGAGCCAAAACGGGAGCGATCGTAAGTACCTGTCAGCGCTGGCCGACCGGACCGGTTAGCGGGAGACTGTAAAGCATCGCGGGGTTTCGCCTTGGTAAGCAGTTTCCTGGCAAGGGGGACAAAATCCGCAGCCTTGGCAGAAGCCTCAGCGCGCGCCATCAGGGCGGGGCCCAGTCTGACAGTTCGGACCTCCAATGCGCGTGTGAAGTCTTCGTCAGTCCAGTCGGCAAATGACTCGGGAAACGAAATTTCCGGTTCCCCGGCAACGTTCTGCCCCACCGGACCTGGACGGGAAGCCGTGTCATCCCTGCGTCGATCTCCTGCACCGTCGGCCGATGACAAAGTCCCTCTCATATAAGCCGCACCGGCGTCCTCAAAAGCCGACTCACCTGCTGGCTGTGGATTGGCGCCCGGAGGACCATTGGGAAATCTGCCAGGAAACGGTGCGCCCGGAGGACCATTGGGAAATCTGCCAGGAAACGGTGCGCCCGCCGGGGCTGTCGCGTTCGGTTGTTTTGCCACCGTCTCTGCAGGCACTGGGCGTGCTGGTGCCGCACTGGTCTGCGTTGATGGTCCGGTGTTCGGAGCGGCCTGAGGCAGCTTTCCACGATCCGTCACCGCTGTCTCTGTGGCATCCTCACCTCCACAACCGCTCAGAGTGCAAACAACAGCACCCAGCAAAAAAACGCGTGCCGTGCCGAGCATCAATGAAGCTCCAGGGATTCTCGTGCGTGTGTCGTAGAACCTGCCGGAAGACAGAACGACTCCTTCCACGCACGGTATGGCGGTGATTGAGACGATTCAAGCAACTTGTGGAAAAGTACACCGGTCGTCACAAACAGCAACCGGTGTACCGGCCATGGAACTCCGGCTAAGACTGAAAATTCAGGCTTGGGCCCCCGAGTGGCGACGTGCGACCTCTTCCCAGTTCACGAGATTCCAAAATGCCGCAATGTAGTCCGGGCGGCGATTCTGATAATTGAGGTAATAAGCATGTTCCCAGACGTCAAGTCCAAGCACAGGCGTACGCCCGTCGGACAGGGGAGTATCCTGATTCGCTGTACTTTCAACGACCAGCTTGCCACCCGAATCGACGCTCAACCAGGCCCATCCACTTCCAAACCGGGTTGCCGCGGCATTATTGAACTGCTCACGCATTTCAGCAACGCTGCCGAATGCGGTGGTGATTGCATTTGATAATTCACCGGACGGATCCCCGCCGCCCTGTGGTGACAGAACCGTCCAGAACAGTGAATGATTTGAGTGCCCGCCACCGTTGTTGCGGACCGCCCCCTGGATGTCCGCAGGAACGCTTGAGAGGTTTCTGAGTACTTCATTGATACATTTGTCAGCAAGGTCAGATCCATCCAGAGCAGCATTCACCTTGTCGATATAGGCTTGGTGATGTTTGGTATGATGGATCTCCATTGTTCTGACATCGAAATGCGGCTCGAGCGCGTCGTAGGCGTACGGCAATTCGGGCAGTGAATTTGCCATGGAAATGACTCCTTGAAATTTCTGAGAGTGCTTGCAGACTCAAGTCAAAACCTGAGCTGCACGTTGTCATATTGTGTCACACAGTGCGCCAAGTGTACTGTGTCTTTCTTCTCAGTATTCTATGCGTCCACGGTCGCACCACAACCAAGTATGCGGCGGGAGTTGCAATTGATCGAAGCATCAGCCCGTTATTCGTTCGTGGTTGTCAAATTTTCTTCAGCAACGCTGTCCTCTTCTGAAGTCGTCCCGGACTGCTTGGTTTCGTAATATGCAAGTGTCTCTCTGAGTTGATGTGCCATTGGTACTTCTTCCGGCTCAAACCGTTGCACCTTTTGGACTGCCTTTTTCTGCCACTCGACCGCCTGCGGGACATTACCCTGTTCGTAACAGACGCGCGCTACAGTGTCCAGAACAGCGGGGTTGGAATGTCCGGTGGCATCGCTGGCCATCATGGCCGCAACCATCGCCAGATTGAGGTCGCGGGTATCTCCAGTCTGAATCGCCGCGATTTCCCAGGCAATTGCGTTAAGCAGTCCCCACCGTTCGACATCGTCATCGCTGCCCTCTGTTGAGGTATCACTGGACTCGGTCGGGCCGCTCAACTGTGACACGACCGCTGCAGCGACTTTGTTGTATTGCGGCCATCTACCCAGCTGCGACAACAGCTGCAGTCTCATGCCCTGATACCGCAAACTATCTGGTTGACTCTTTGACAAATCGTCCAACAGCTCCAGAGCTTTATTGAAGTGGCCGTCATCGACAGCTGCTCGCAGTTCACGTTTAGTGCGAAACAGAATGGCGGCGGATTCGACGTCGTAAGTTCCACTCACAACGGCTTCCAGCGGTTCGTCGATTTCCATCGGATGCCCAACCCATGCAATGTCACCGCTCTGGTTGACAATAAACGCACATGGTATTCCCTGCTGCCCGGCAGCATCCATATAGCTGTTATGGGTTTTTCCCGCGTTATCCAGAGCGATCGAATACTTGAGCATGTCGGCCCACTTATCGCCCCCTGGTGCATTCTGTCCAAGAAACTTTGTCACCGTATCGAGATCTTCTGATGTCACGCCCACAAACTGCACTGTGTCGCCATGAAACTGTTGCAATTTGCTGATATGAGGCATACTGGCCAGACACGGGCCGCACCAGGTCGCCCAGAATTCCACCACAAAGACTTTGCCGTCCGCAAAGACTCCGTCGAAAGGTTTCCCGTGAACCACAGACGCCAGCTGAATGGCAGGCGCCGGTATTCCGGGCTCCAAAGCTGGTACGACCTGCGCCGGTCTATTCGGAGTCACCGCTGGTTCGGCCGCCCCGAGGAATTGCTGCTGAGCCGTTTCGATGTCCCATGTACCGCGGACAATCTCGACGAGCGGGCTCTCGATCTGCGCAGGGTGACCTATCCAGGCGACCTGACCTGCTTTGTTAATGACGAACGCACACGGGATACCCTGCTGCTGAGCGGCCTGCATGAAGTTGATACTGGTCTGAGCGTTGCGGTCTACGGCGATTGTGTAGGACAGACTGTCGCGCCAGGTTTCCCCGTCCTCAGCTTCTGTCTCCAGAAATTCTGTGACAGTCTGTTCATCTTCGTCCGTCACACCTATGAACTGAACTTCTGAACCGTATTGTTGCTGGAGTGCACTGAGGTGAGGCATATTCCGGAGACAGGGGCCACACCACGTTGCCCAGAATTCCACCACAACCACATGTTCACCGGAAAACGGCCTGACTTCGGGACCGTGAACAACAGCAGCCAGATCAATCGCTGGCGCTTTGTTTCCCGGTGCCAGCAGACGGCTGGGGGAGCCATGACTCGACGCACTTTCGGGAACGCTGTCCGCTGCCAATGCATCGCCTCCCTCCGAAGCCTTCGAATCATCTGACTGATCCTCAACAACTGCCTGCTGCACGTCCGGTGGATCCACGGTCTCCTGCTGGACGTTTTCCTGGCAGCCGAACGCCAGTAGCATCCCGGAAGTGACCAAACATGGCATGAATTCGATTTTCATTTTTATCTCCGTCGACGCCGATGCTTGCACGCGGCTGAAGTGATCATCTGTACCAAACCTTCTAGTCTGCGTTACAGCCACGGCTGACTCTTAACCCAGCCGCCGCCTGACCAGTATTTCAGGTATTACGTAGTATTGTAGACATAGCACCAGCAGTACACCCCCTCTTTCAGACGTGGCCATGATTCGGCCACAGGCTCACGGGACCAGGATCGGTGATTCCTTGCGAGTGATTCTCCCAAATTTCTTATTTGAAGATTCAATCTCGGGTCGTCGCACGCGCAGGCACACTCATTTGCGCAGTGTGATGGATTCACTGGCCCCGTTAACGGCGCTCACTGGCAACCCAGGGGACACAGTCGTCGTTTCGCCCGATAAGATTCCATCTCTCTTGCCCGATCCGTTGTCTCATGTAAGTTACATCACCATCGATGAAATTCAAAAAAAGACTGCTGTTTCATCGACCAACGTTTTCCTGTCTCCCTGGGGCTGGGATTCTACTGCTCGACTGTTGGCGGAATCACTTGGATCTTTAGAGGCAGTTCCAACTGAAGCATCCGTCCTTGCCGTAAATGGCCGGCGGTTCCTTGCAGATTTCGATCTCATGCACGGCGGGAACGAAGATCGAATCTTCAATGGAAAATTCGGTCGACTTTGCAATAACATTACAGAACTGCAGGAAGGTATCGTCGAATTGGCGGATCAGGGAATTGGCCAATGGGTAGCCAAACCAGCGTATAGCGCCTCGGGACGAAATCAATTGTCTGGACGCTCACCGGTACTCAATGTTCACCAACAAAGCTGGCTCCGCCGACAACTTGACAGCTGTGGTTACATATACCTCGAACCGTGGTTGCCGGTGATCCGGGAATGTGGCATTCAACTACATCTGTTACCGTCGGCATCTGGCTGTTCTGCTGTGCAGATTGACGGCATAACGGAGTTCGTCACCGATCGTAACGGCCGCTATGTGGGAAGCATGCTGACCCCACAGCATGATTCGCTCTGGTGTCCAGCGGTTGGCCACGCTTTGCGTGTTGGACAGCGGGCGAAAGACCTGGGCTATTTTGGCCCCCTTGGCATCGACTGTATGCAGGTGATGCTTCCGGATCGACGGCCGGTGCTGCGGTTGTGTCATGATGTCAATGGACGAATGACGATGGGCCGTCTGGCCCTGCAGTTGCGACGACATCTTGGCACCATGAACTCAGGTGTTTGGCTGCATTCCACGTACATGGATCAGACGGAAGATCGCAGATCCGACGGAAAACATCCGGCGATTGACGCTGCAGGAATCGTAGAGGTAATCAGAGTGAGTCCTGAAATGATCGGGAATCAACCTGCAGCAGTGAATTCGCGGCTCTACGTAACAGACAGCCGGGAGGCGGCTGAAAATCTGGTTCAATCGTATCGACAGCAGTCAAACAGCAGCAGTAGTGCTGCTGATGACGATGCGAAATGAGACGTCACCGACTGCAGAAATCTCATCATGAATGAACACCCAAGTCCGGACATCCTTCGCCCATGGTCGTCCGAATGGTTTGAAGCTCAAAAAGAACATATGGGCGAAGCCGCCTGCCGTCATGTTGGGTTTTATGTTATTCCCGATGATCTCAGGCTGTCGGTGGTTATTCCGGTCTACAATGAAGCGGGGACCCTGCGAAACCTGGTTGGCCGAGTGCGTGAGGTGCCAGTACGTAAAGAAATGGTGCTGGTTGACGATTGCAGCGGTGACTCGTCGCGGGACGTCATGCGTGCGCTGGAAGAAGAGGCGGCCGGTAACGACTTCAATCAGGTCCGCACGTTCTATCACGATGTCAATCAGGGCAAGGGAGCCGCGTTGAGAACCGGATTTGCAAACGTCTCCGGTGACATCGTGATTATTCAGGATGCTGATCTCGAGTACGACCCGGCTGAGTATCCTCGTCTGATGCGTCCAATCATCGAAGACCGTGCTGATGTGGTTTACGGCAGTCGGTTTCTGGGTGGTCAGGCCCACCGCGTGCTGTATTACTGGCACTATGCTGGCAACCGATTTCTGACGATGCTGTCTAACTGCTTCACCAATCTGAACCTGACCGATATGGAGACCTGCTATAAGGTGTTTCGGCGGTCCGTCATTGACGAAGTTGTTCCGCGACTGCAACAAAACAGGTTCGGCTTTGAGCCGGAAATCACAGCCCGTATTGCTCGCGGCCGCCACCGAGTATTCGAGACCTCCGTGAGCTATTCAGGGCGTACCTATGCCGAAGGCAAAAAAATCGGCTGGCGCGATGGCTTCTCAGCGATGTGGTGTATTGTGCGGTACGGTCTGGCAGACTAACGAACTGAAAACGATAGGTGACCGCGACGGTCTCGAAAGAAGCCCGGCATTTCCAAAAAACTCCGGGCTTCCACTCGGTGGCTAAGCGATCGCCGGTGACGGGTTTTGTCAGTTTTCAGGAAACCCATGCAATCCAGGTCAGGCAGTTTTATCCGGTGTCATGCCTTCACCCAGTCCTGGTTCCTGACGCTGGAACTATTCTGTCGTCACCGGCTCTGATTCATCTGCATCCGCAGGGAATGTTTCGTCGCCTGGTACAAATTCGTCCTCTTCGTCCTCAGAAAACGAAAACGGGTCGTTCAGTTCAGCCGCCCCGAGGAATTGCTGCTGAGCCGTTTCGATGTCCCATGTACCGCGGACAATCTCGACGAGCGGGCTCTCGATCTGCGCAGGGTGACCTATCCAGGCGACCTGACCTGCTTTGTTAATGACGAACGCACACGGGATACCCTGCTGCTGAGCGGCCTGCATGAAGTTGATACTGGTCTGAGCGTTGCGGTCTACGGCGATTGTGTAGGACAGACTGTCGCGCCAGGTTTCCCCGTCCTCAGCTTCTGTCTCCAGAAATTCTGTGACAGTCTGTTCATCTTCGTCCGTCACACCTATGAACTGAACTTCTGAACCGTATTGTTGCTGGAGTGCACTGAGGTGAGGCATATTCCGGAGACAGGGGCCACACCACGTTGCCCAGAATTCCACCACAACCACATGTTCACCGGAAAACGGCCTGACTTCGGGACCGTGAACAACAGCAGCCAGATCAATCGCTGGCGCTTTGCTCCCGGGTGCCAGCGATATGTAGCCTGATACCGACTCAGCTTCCTGGTCCGCTCCAAAGGGACCTCCTCCGAAGCCACCAAACATGGGTCCCAGCATTCCATCCAAACTGCCTCGCAGGCTCTCAACGGCCGCATCAAACTGCTCCTGGTCTTCCGCAGCCTGCAGCGGATCCAGGACACTGGTGATCATTCCGGTTACCATGGCAACCTGCATGGCGCTGTCCTTGGCAGTCGCAGGTAATCCGGCCAGCGCTGCTTTTGCGCCGGCAATGTTGCTGTCCCAGTCGCTGGCCAGTTCCGCCGGCAACCAGTGACCGTCGACCCTGACAAGCTCCATTTCCCTTGGAGGCAGGTCGAGGGGTGCGTCATGGGGCATTGGTGGTAGCCTCATTAACAAAGGAGGCTGGGAAACTTTAAGCGTGGCTTTGTTGCCTTCAGTACGGATCGTCTCAATCGTTGCCTCTTTCAGAGACGACAAAGAGACACCATCCGGAGACAACGTGGACAGTACATCCATCTGACTTACCATAGTCGAAGCCGGACCGGAAAAGAAAGCCTCGCCGTCGAACGACTGAAGTGATTGCAGATCAGTCTGGTCCAGCAGAATTTTCAGGATTCCCGCGATCTGCGTAATCACGTTCTGCAGCTGATCACTCTGTACCATTCCTTGAACCACACTGGTATTGGCGAAGAATTCCGACTTGGTGCTGAGAAGTTCGTGTACTTTTGCCACCACTCCCTGAATCTGCCCCCACTGTACGGGGTCCATGCCGTTGCCAAACGCCCGAACAAGTCCGTTGACATCATCCTGATATCCGGACGGCAGGGCGGCCCAAAGAACTCCCGTATTTCCCTCGGACAATCCGTTAACAATTACCCGAACAGCTTCCTCCGCTGTTTCCTCCGGAGCTGAGATCTCTGTCGGGGCTACAGTATCTTTTGTTTGCTCAGGGGAGTCTTCACTGCAGCCAGCGGTCAGTATCAATGCCATTGGCATGAAGGCCCGGAATGAACTCTTCATTTGTGTCTTCCTGTTTGTTTGCTCTGAAGTACGTAACTGGATCGGAAGGCCAATCACGGTCTGAATTCCGGTCCGGTACAACACCCGACCAGCCGCGGTGTCGGGTGTTGGTGTTGTACCGGACCGCTATCCCAGATCCTAACCGGCACAATTCCGAACGAAATGCCACGAGACACGGATTAAACGATTTCTTGTGTATTGGATATTCGGTGCAGATTATCTGCATGTGTTGGCATGACGGGTCCTGACACTCACCTTCGGTCCGATCAATACTTCCGTGGCAAGAAGCGGGAATTCAAAAACAGAAACAAATCTCATCCGGGAACAGTCATCGCGACAGCGGCACAGACTGCCGGAACACGCGACCAGTGATCGATTGGTATTGACGCTGGTTTGGGAGTGTGGTCACCTTTGCCGGACGAAGGACCTATCTGTGGATTTGATGCAGCCGAAGATTATAGAAACAGATGACGAGTTTCGCGATCTCTGTGAACATATCCGCAGCGAACAGCTCGTCGGATTTGATACCGAATTCGTATCTGACCAAACGTATCGACCGGCACTGGGGCTGTTGCAATTTGCCACCCGGAACCGCGCTGCGGTCGTTGATCCTCTGCTCGTCACCAACCTGAAGCCGTGGTGGCAGATTATGGCAGATGATAAAACCACGGTCGTCGTTCATGGCGGACAGGCTGAGATTCGCTTTTGCCTTCAGCAGTCGGGACAACCACCTCAGCGTCTCTTCGACATTCAGGTAGCCGAAGGCTTTCGTCGGTGCAGCTATCCGCTGTCGTATTCCGTGATCGTGCGCCGATATATTAACTGTGGCGTGGATGACAGCCAGACCCGAACCGACTGGACTCGTCGACCGCTGTCTGAAGCGCAGCTGAAATACGCCCTGGAAGATGTTAAGTATCTCATTGACATCTACCAAACACAGTCAGCCTGGCTCCAGGAACATGGTCGGCTGAACTGGGCGGAGGGAGAAGTCCTGCGTCTGATTGCCGATATCCACAGCAGTGACGATGCCGAACCATGGGAACGAGTGCCTGGTATACATAAGCTGAAACGACGCAATCTGGCGGTACTGCAGAGCCTGGCCCAATGGCGTGAAGCCGAAGCGTGTCGACAGAATCGACCTGTCCGGGGCATTATGCGAGACGACCTGCTGGTCGACCTGGCCCGGCGCGAACCGCGGACAGAAAAGCAGGCTCTGGCAACACGGGATCTGAATCAACGTAAGTACCGTCGGCATATACAGGATGTGGTTGACGTGATCACTGCAGTGCAGCAGGTCGAAGATGATGAGCTGCCCCAGAGACGCCGCAGTCGTCGTGAAGATGCCTCTTCAGAGGAACAGGTCCTGTCCAAGCTGCTGGCACTGGCACTATCAAATCGTTGTGCTGAGTTGAACATGGCCTACACACTGGTGGCCAATAATCGGGACCATTTGGAGCTTGTACGTTTTCACCGACTTGGTGAACGCAATGGTCGCACTCCCCGTATGCTGGAGGGCTGGCGGGCAGAATTGTTCGGTGGCCTGTTGCTGGACGTGATGGATGGGAAAGTGGCATTTCGGGTGGCACCACCGGGATCCACAGCACCACTCGTTTTCGAGTGACCGGATGATGTTGATGTACATCGTTACGGGTATATGGAATACCGGATCATTCACCAGGATTCTTTTACGGAATTGGCGGGAACGCCTGCATTCCCTCGATAAACTTCCGTCATGCCCAGTCTGACCGTCGAAAACTACCTCAAGACAATCCTGCAGATTCAACTCAGGCAATCTTCCAAGCGAGTTTCTCCGGGAGCATTGGCCGTTCGCATGGGAGTTTCACCCGGTTCAGTGACCAGTATGCTGAAAACGCTGTCGGACTCCGGACTGGCCGATTATGTCCCGTACGACGGAGTCGAACTCACCGAAGCCGGCCACCACCTGGCAATGCGTGTCCTGCGTCGGCACCGACTCATTGAATTGTTCCTCATCGATACCCTGCAAATGACCTGGGATCAGGTTCACAATGAGGCGGAAGTGCTGGAACATGCGGTAAGTGACGATCTGATTGATCGAATTGACACCTATTTGGGTCACCCGGATACCGATCCGCATGGGGCTCCAATTCCTGCGGCGGACGGCCAGCTGCGTGGGAGCCCTTCCACCATTTCACTGGATATGTGTTGTGTCGGCGAGATGGTCAGATTCGTCCAGGTTGTCACTCAGGAGCCTGGATTTTTGAGGTATCTCTCGGATTCCGGATTTGCACTCGGGGCGATTGGCGAGATCATCGAAACGAACGAAGATGGTGGAATGGTCAAAGCGTCGATTAATGGTCTTCAGTGCGCGATGGGGATCGACGCTGCTGCCACGATTCGCGTTGAACGCGTCAGATCTGTCTATCCAAAGACCTGAACCAACTCACGTGAGCGATCCGCCGGAGGTTGTCGACAAGCCACTGCTGACGGTGGCAGCTCAACTCCCAGCTAACCGGAGTAGATGTCGTGTCACACACCAGTTATCAGAATCCACTCAATACTCGTTATGCGTCGCAGGAAATGTCGGTGATCTGGTCAGCTCAGAAAAAGCATTCCACATGGCGGCACTTGTGGCTCGCTTTGGCCGAATCTCAGCAGAAACTTGGCCTGCACATATCAGATGAACAACTGGAGGAAATGCGCGCCACTGTTGACGACATCGATTTTGATGCAGCGGCCGGTTACGAACGTGAGCTGCGCCACGACGTGATGGCTCACGTGCATACCTGGGGCGATCAATGTCCTGCGGCGCGCAAAGATATTCATCTGGGAGCCACAAGTTGCTATGTGACCGATAACACTGAGATTATCCAGACACGTGAGAGTCTGCAGCTCATCCGCCGAAGACTTGTGCAGGTGATCGACCAGCTGGCAAAATTTTCCGTGAAATACCGCGACCTGCCGTGCCTTGGATTCACACATATGCAGCCGGCGCAACCAACCACAATTGGCAAGCGAGCTACTCTGTGGTGCTGGGACCTGTTGCTGGACCTGGAAGAAATCGAACATCGCCTGGCGACCCTGCGATTTCGAGGTGTTAAAGGAACAACCGGAACGCAGGCGACGTTCCTGAGTCTGTTTGACGGAGACCATGCCAAAGTCGAAAAACTGGATGAAATGGTCACTCGAAAAATGGGATTCGATTCGTGTCATGCAGTCACGGGACAGACGTATTCCCGCAAAGTGGACTCACAGGTACTGCACGCTCTGAATGGAATCGGCCAGTCATGTCACAAAGCGGGATCCGATATTCGCCTCCTGCAACACCGTAAGGAAGTGGAAGAGCCATTTGGCAGGAAGCAGATTGGATCTTCCGCCATGGCCTACAAGCGAAATCCAATGCGGTCTGAACGCATGTGTGCTTTGGCGCGATTCGCGATGAGTCTGCAGTCGGGGACGGATACGACGACAGCAGTGCAATGGCTGGAACGGACGCTTGATGACAGCGCTATTCGCCGTCTGACGCTTCCGCAGGGATTTCTGGCAATCGACGCCTGCCTGATTCTTTATCGCAGCATTTCGGACGGACTGGTGGTTTACCCGAATGTAATCGCGTGGCAGCTTAACGCTGAACTGCCTTTCATGGCGACGGAGGAAATCCTGATGGCCGCTGTTCGCGCTGGCGGTGACCGACAGACCCTGCATGAACAAATCCGCGTTCACAGTCAAAACGCAGCCGATGTCGTGAAACTTCAGGGCCGGCCAAACGATCTGATCGAACGTCTCAGGAACGATGACAGTTTTTCAGAGGTCGACCTGGAAAGGACACTTGATGCCTCGCGGTACATCGGACGTGCGCCAGAGCAGGTCGACGCATTCGTTGCGAACTGTGTCGAACCGGTCCGTGTCCGTCTGGAACAGGATCTGTTCTCCGATACGGAAGACGTCTTCGTGTGAGGCGTAAGGCAGCAAAAACCAAACCGGGTTATGTGGAGTGTCAACTCCCTCATTGTCCTCGATGCAGGCTCACGGAACCGACATCCTCCGCTGGGACGGGTGAATCCTTACCTGTCCTGAAGCGTGTTCGCCGTTTCCATTTGTCGAAAACAACCAGGTTCGGTGTGTTCAGGAGTCTATTGTTGACGTTGCGGCAGCAGCTGGTCGATCACGGCGGAAAGATCGTCCGATGTGGTGACCGGCGAAAGACAGCGGCCGTGTTCGCAAACCCACGCGGTTTCGCTGGCTGCCGCAATGGCGGCGCGGTCAGCATACAACTGTGCCAGGACCGAATCATCGTCCGAATCATGATTGGCTCCACGCCAGGACACCAGCAGTCCCGGTGTAAACCTGCTTCTCAGCAGCGACAGCATACGGCTTTGCGTGGGTTTCGCAGACTTTGACTGAATCAACACAACGACTCCAGGACCGAGCAGATGATCGATGGCGATCAACGATTGTCCTCCGGACATCGGACTGCGGCGCAGTTGTCCATCCATTAGTCGCAGCGCCGATTCCGCTTTCTCCAGCAGATCAACGCGACCGGTGAGCGCCGCCAGTTTGAGCAGAGCCGTTGCCGCCATCGCGTTACCTGACGGTGTCGCTCCGTCCTGACTGTCCTTCACACGTGTGATTGGTGTCACCTGATCGACCGGCGTGAAGAAAAAACCTCCGTTGTCCGGATCGGCGAAGTCACTGAGCAGACGATCGGCCAGACGCAAGGCCTGCTGTATGCGCATTTCATCAAAACTGGACTGGTAAAGTTCGATGAGTCCATCAATCAGACATGTATAGTCATCCAGAAACGCAGGGACGCCGGCTTTGTGATGACGGGCCGTATGCATCAGACGGTCGCCAACGGTCATTACTGTAAGGATGTAGTCCACTGCGGCATTAGCCGCTCTAAGATATCGTTCGTCGCCAAGAGTACGAGCCGCAGTCGCCATTCCGGCAATCAACATGCCATTCCACGCTATGATGATTTTGTCGTCAGTCTCTGGTCCAATGCGCCGGCTGCGGATGTTGAACAGAATTTGTTTCGAATGGTCCAGAATTTCCTGCAGTGCGTTGACTGTAATTCCGTAATTGGCCGCTATTTCATCCAGAGGACGTGGCCGATTAAGGACGTTCCGTCCTTCCCAGTTTCCCTGAACGGTGATGTCATAGGCGGCACTGAACAGTTCCGCCCGCCGTTCACCCAGTGCTTGCCGTACGTCCTCATGAGCCCACACAAAGAACCGACCTTCTTCACCTTCACTGTCCGCGTCCTGTGTACTGTGTACTGCAGAATCCGCCTTCAGGTATTGTCATTTCACGCAGAATATAGTCGAGAGTTTCCCTGACGACGCGGCAATAGTCTGCGTTCTTTGTGATCTGCATCAGCTCCGTATAGACACTGGTCAGCAGCCCGTTGTCATACAGCATTTTTTCGAAGTGGGGGACCGGCCACTTCTCGTCCGTTGAATAGCGATGAAATCCGCCTCCCAGATGATCGTAGATCCCACCTGCCGCCATGCGGTCACAGGAGATTTACACGGCTTCCGGCGCAGCCCTGTTGCCGCATGTTTGCCAGCACCTCATCAGCACCCGCAGATCCATCGGGTGAGGGAATTTGGGCGGGGCTCCGAAAAAACCCCCGTGATGTCGATCAAATGCCTGCAGCAGTGCATTCTCGGCGGCCTGCAGCACCGTGGCATCCGGCCTTCCCGGATTCCCCTGCGGCTGACTGAGACGGACAACGGCTTCCGCAAGCTGAGCAGCATTGTTGTTGATATCTTCACATCGTTCGTCCCAGGCAGTCCGTAGTCTGGTGAGGATCTGCCGGAATCCAGGCATGTTCATCCGTGGTTCCGGCGGCCAGTAAGTGCCGCAGAAAAACGGCTTGAGCTGAGGCGTCAGGAAGACAGACATTGGCCATCCCCCGCGTCCGGTCAACGCCATCACGGAGTTCATGTAGATATGATCAAGGTCCGGTCGTTCTTCGCGGTCAATTTTGATGTTAATGAAACTCCGGTTCATCAGCTCTGCTATGGCAGGATCGCTGAAACTCTCATGCTCCATCACATGGCACCAGTGGCAGGCGCTGTACCCGATTGCTCAGGAAGATCGGCCAATCCCGGTCAACGGCCAGTTCCAGCGCCTCATCGCCCCATGGATACCAATCCACCGGATTGGCGGCGTGTTGCTGCAGATACGGACTCGATTCTTTGGCAAGGCGATTCATGACAGCCGAGATACTGTTCAAATTTCGGAAAGTCACAGGTCACAGGTCTGTTCCTTGACCACCGGGTCGTCTTTGTAACACTGCCCCTGCAGGACGAGAATCCTGTATGCCACTGGGATGGGAATAATGTCTGTAGTACAAGCCACGATTGATCAATTCACACCCGAGGAAGTGGATGCGTTCACGCGCGATGGGCTTCTCGTCTGTCGCGGACTCATGCCTGCTCATTATCTCGTGCGAATGAAGACCGTAGCAGAACGAGACGCTGCCAGCAGACTGGGTGACATCGAATATGAAGCCGATGTTCAATATCCAGGTGCTCCGGCGACTTTGGAAGCCGAAGGCGGACATACCATCCGTCGACTTCGACAGGCTTTTAGCCGTGATCCTGTATTCTCCAAACTGGTCAAAGAACCATTTCTGCTGCGACGGCTGCAACAGTTACTCGGAGACCGCGTCGTAATGCCACTGGCCCATCACAACTGCATTATGACCAAGAATCCGCTGTACAGCAGTGATACGGGATGGCACCAGGATATACGGTTCTGGTCGTTCTCACGATCGGACCTTGTAAATGTCTGGATCGCACTAACAGAGGAATCTGTCGAAAATGGATGCCTCAGACTGTTGCCCGGTACTCATTCCAATGCAGTCGAAATTGATCGTCTTGATGAACAACGGTTCCTCAGGGCACATCTGCCATGCAATCAGTCGTGGCTGGAAACAGCAGTGACCGCAGAATTGAAACCCGGAGACGTCCTGTTTTTCCATGCTCGCTGTTTCCATTCAGCGACTCGTAACTACAGCAGCCAGACAAAGCGTTCGGCTGTATTTACATTTCGAAACCTGGAAAACGCACCCGTTCCTGGAACCAGAAGTGCATCGCTGCCGGAGTTACTGCTGTCCTGAACCTGTAACAAATACAAGTACCGAGCCCGAACGAGACAAACGAGGACACGAAAGACAGCGGAAACGGGACAGGCACCATTCGGTTGCCGGTGTTTGTGTTGGACGATCACAGAAGATCCGTTGGGAGCCTGTCACATTTCGCCACCCAAGGGTGGGCAAAGCGGGCTAAGTCAGTGCACCACGCGCCACAATGGGCCACAGTGCAGCCACCCGGTTCTGCCGAATACACACATACCAGTCATACAGGTTGACAGTCGGATCACAGTGACCGGGGATGAGACGAAGCTTGTCCCCCAGTACCGGCAACTGACTGCCGTCCTCTGACTGGATGCGGCCGTGTTCGTCGGAAGGTTGTGCGTAGCTGAGTCCTTCATAGTCAGCAACGATGGGCATACCTGCGTCGAAACTAAAAGCTTTCAGCCCCGCATCAACGACGGCTCGCTGATCACCTGTACGGCTGATCACGCTGGCATACACGAAAAGACTGTGCCTGAACTCACTCACGGGTTGACTGCTGGCGTCCAAATTTCTGGCGTAGTCCGCATCCATGAAAACATAAGACCCTACCTGCAGCTCGTTGTAAACCTGGCTGTCACGTTCGAACTCGTACGTACCCGTGCCCGCACCGGCAACTGTTTCGCAATCAAGCCCGACTGCCTGCAGCCGGCTGATCGTATCTCCAGTTCCGGCTACTGCCTTTGCGATTGCCTCACGGCGCTCCTCAATCCGACGCAGATGTTGTGCCCCCCCATGATAAGCCTGCAAACCCGCGAAGCGCAACCCGGGGGCAGCAGCAACCTGCTGCGCGAGGTCCACAGCCGGTTCACCGGGAGGTACTCCACAGCGTTCCGAACCAACTTCGATCTCCACAAGTACATCGATTTGCGCCCCGAACCGAACCGCCTGCTCACTCATGCGGCCCACGTTGCCTGCATCGTCGACACAGACACCAATTTTAGCCTCCCTTGCCAGCGCTGCGAGTCGCTGAAGCTTGCGGTCACCGATGACTTGGTTGCTTACTAATACGTTGCTGATGCCCGCCCGCACCAGAGCTTCCGCTTCCGCCACCTTCTGGGCGCACACTCCAACCGCACCATAGTCCATTTGGAGTTTGGCAATCACAGCGCACTTATGAGTCTTGGAATGCGGCCGTAAGCGCACACCACGCTCGACCACCGTGCTTTGCATTCGCCTGATGTTTTGTTCCATCGCTTCGAGATCAATCACCAAAGCGGGAGTATCAACATCCTGGAGTTGATCGCCAATACGTGCGGGTGGCGTTACAAACACAGGGACCTCCAGAGTGACGAATTCGGTTTAATGCCGGGTTTGTGCCGCAGCATATTGTCGTTGATCAGAAAAAAACCGGAATACTGAGATATGTCCGGCGGTGCGGCTGTTGTGATCGTCGCGTCGGTCAGCGATCGCGCGGTGTAGCTGTCGTCCTCACCCACCGAATGCAATCGGCCGTTGTTCTGTGACGTCGGAATCTGTCTCAGGACTTCCCGAAACAATACATGGCGTCATCGGTGCGAACATAGATTCTTCCGTCTTTGATTGTCGGTGTAGCCATGATTCGTTCACCGAAGTCGTGCGATGTTAAAATGGACCAGTCACGATCGGCATTCAACACAGTAATCACGCCGCGTTCACTGGCAAGATACACCTTGCCGTCACCGGCAATCAGCGATGCGTAGTAATTGCCGGGGCCACGGGCGCGTCCCTGTTTCAGCAGACTGCCAGTCGTCGCATCCAGTGTCGTAATGATCCCGCTGTCCTTGACCATGTACACAACACCACCATAGACGATGGAACTTGGAACGGTTGGCAGTCCCTTCCGATAGGTCCATTCAATGGCAGACTCAGTCACATCGCCTGTTCCACCCGGCCGAATGGCCATGGCTGAGTTCTGAGCCAGCTCAAACACACGCGCGTGAGCATCCCACTCGGAATTGCTCAGCTTTTCATCCTGATCCAGATCAATGCGGAAGAACCGTGTCAGAACCGGCCCCTCGGACAATTCCGTTTTAGCGATCAGTCCGTCACCGTCCCTGTCGTACGTCGTCAGAGCTTCCGCATAATGTGCCATGGAAATTCGGCTGGATGAATCTCCTCCGGGAGTCCATGTTGCAATAAAAATGTGCCCGTCGGCATAAACTGGAGTTGGATCCACAATTCGGGACAATCCATTGACCCACCATTTCGGTTTTCCGGTTGCAATCTCATAGGCCACCAGCCTGAGTGAACCGGCCACGATCAGGGACCGTTCATGTGGCGTCTCCAGCAGAATCGGAGACGAATAGCTCCGAGTGAATCCGTCGCGCGGCGCTGTCCAGCGTACTTCACCCGTGAACTTGTCAATTGCAATCAGCACGCAGTCAACATCGTGATCCTCATTCAATATCACCAAATCATCGACCAGAATCGGCGAACTGCTGGCACCGAACTCATCCTGAAACGGACCCAGCTCGCGGGACCAGACCAGATGTCCGTCGAGGCTGTAGCACAGCAGTCCGCAACTGCCGAAAAACGAATAGACACGTTCACCATCGCAGGCCGGAGTACATGCCGCCGGACTACCGACCTGGTGAACAGTCTCGATCCGTGTCGCGGGAGCCGATTGTTTCCACACTGTCGCTCCGGTGTCCCGTCTGAGTGCCACAGTCGCCAGTTCAGACGTCGCTTTATCGTACGTCGTGATGAAGATGTAATGACCATGCACACACGGCGACGAGATCCCGGATTCCACTGCGACACGCCACAGCATATTCGAGTCCGCACCGAATCCCCGGGGCAGCTCTGCTGAGTCCTGTGCAATCCCATGATCATGCCGGAAATACGTGGCATCACCGGCCTGCAGCGACTCTGTCACAAATAGGGGGATCAACAAAATGGAGACTGAAACCGAAAGACATCGCATCATTTTCCCGGGTTCCATAGTCGTGTGGTGTCGTGGCAGTACACGCATCGCATTCGTAATACTGCCAGTGTCGTGATTTCCAGTTTGGTTGCAAATCCGCAAGAGCAATCGGCATACATTCGACCCAAACTGTACATTCCCACGTCTCTGATCCAGAACACCAGGAGCATCAAAGATCTTCACGATATTCCAGTATCGGGCACTTTTTCTCCGGACTCCGGCCACCTCTGTGTCGGGAACCACGAGCGACACCGTCCGCAGAAGCATGCACGCGTGGCTAATCGAAGAAGCGGGTTCTGCTGCCGCAGCGACAATATCGATGATCTGAAGCGACCGCACGGGAAAATCAAAACAATGGCTTCTGCGACAGATACGAAACTCGGAGCAGTTACAGAAAATCCCATGCAAGGGCCTGAAACGGAACGGAACCACTCGATCGACACTCACGACAGCAGGCTGGTTAACAGGAACCTCTCAGGCATATCGCTGTGGACCGTGCAACACCGGTTCAGAATTTCACCACCGGCTGCACCTGCCGGCTCAGGAGGCCCGGCCAGTCCTGTGGCCCAGTTCCTGTCCGCGTCGGACAAAGAAAACAGAAACCACATTTTTATGAACGAAAACCGCCAAGGCACTCTGCCGGTTATCCTCACGACAGGACTAAGAGACAGACCGCGTAAACGTAAACAGCGTCGCAATTCCTCGCGCCAGAACACATCACTGGATGGCAGGCCCTGTATATTATTTTCCAGGATTGTCTTTATCACTCAAACAACGGCAGCAACAAATTATTTATACGAAGAAACCAGAAATTCAGCCACAAACAACCCATCCATATAATCATTGACAACCATAAATGAAGTTTAATAACTCGCGACCATCCGGAGAGTTTCAGCCGTAATATCCACACCGCGTACAGTAGTCCCGCTGGTAATGAGGCACAAATAAACCAGATCAGGGTGTGGGAGCCACGGAAGACAAGAATAATATTCACCACATAAACAATGAACGGCATCGCAATGGCAATTGTTTTTTTTATGGTATTCGCTGTCGGTAAAGGCCGCATACTGCTCGTCGGTCCTCCCGCGACAGGACAAGCATCAGCGGGCACCTCTGGATCCTCCCGGAGCTGCAGATCCGGGTCTCCGACCTTTTCCTGCGCCATATATTTTCGGCCGGACCGTCGAAACAAAATCCCGAGCAGGATGCCGATCAGCAACACCACGATCAATAGCGCAACGGGCCATACTGTCAGTGCAATCCCATCCCACGGCCGTGGATTATTGACATGTTCCATAAGGAGGAGTGTCTGAAATAAACAGTAGATGCAGCCTGCTACCAGCGCTGCCGCCCAGTGCACAAAAGACAGTAAGAACATAGAGACAGCAACAAGGAATAAATATGGCAGTTCCTGCGTTGCCATACGTGGAACAGTGAGTTGAAAAGTCACTGCCAGATATACAAATACTATGCCGGGAATTAGCGCAACACGGTACGGAACGGCTGTTCCTGCCACGTGGTCGACCAATGCATTATTGGCAACGGATTTGTTTTCCATGGCACTGCCGACGTATCTGTCCTTCAAGTTCCGGAAACCGATGGGAGTTCCAAAAATTCACTCTGCTGACGTTCAGGCGAGTGTGGATCTCATGCGGGACTGTTGCTCATGGCTCAGTAATGAGGTGGCTTCGGCACCGCTTGAACCGTCGATGCAGATTCGCAAGACGATATGGTCATCCGGTCGGCATGAAGCAAGGTCATTCAGTCGCGCTGTCGAAATCAATTTGTTACGAGAACTCCTGCATCCACAATCCGCTATTAGCCGGTCTCCGTATCCGGCCGGATCTGGTCCCTGTAAATATTAGGGCAAGTTACTGGAATGTCATCCGGCGGTTTTTCGCATTTCGGGAACTCGTGCCATTCAGCAAATGAATTCAGTTACTGACGGTGATCAAACTCTCGTGTTTGATGAAATGTCGGGAACGACTTCTCTGGCGTAGAGATATTTCCCGTTTCCGGCCCGTCGCTGCATCCGTGAACTATTTGTGAATTTGTATGATGGAGAGATTTGGGTCCTCGCTGCTTCAATCCAGGCAAAGATGAGCAACTTGCTGCGTGGTCTGTCGCAGCAAGTTGGCGTCTCCTGTGTGTTTATCGCCACGGTCTTGCCGTGGTCCGGCATTAATAGGGTCCATTCGCGGATGAACAGAACGGAATCCTGGCACAGAATTCCGGATTGAGCTGTCGTATTTCGTGGAACTCTGGCGGAAGTATCGGGATTCTTTTCGGTGGTTCGACCAGGTCGATTGACAGCAAAGACGACATGGTTCAGGCGAGTACTGCTGCAACCCGATCTCTGGCAGCCGGTGACATCAGTTCTGCCTTTCCAATGCCGTATACCGCCCCGCCTGCAACGGCTGCTTGTTGGGCCTCTTCAAAATTTGACACAATCATGGTCGGTGTTGATGCCAGTTCGAGATCAGCTTTGATACTCCGAAGAATCTCCATGCCCTCACTGTAGTCGGCATCCAGCTTGCGGTTGATCAATACCAGGTCCACAGCGCGAGTACGGAGTATTTCCAGAGTTTCGGCTGG
This sequence comes from Planctomycetota bacterium, assembly GCA_963581585.1. GTDB lineage: Bacteria > Planctomycetota > Planctomycetia > Planctomycetales > Planctomycetaceae > S139-18. Next base: position 148,124 of record CAUZPL010000005.1, on the reverse strand, counting down.
CAGGTCCGCCGTGATAATCTGCACATCAAAGTGCTTCTCGAAGAATTGCGACAGAGCAGCGTGGTCCGGGACACACTGACCAACACTGAGTACCGTTTTCTGTGACATCCTGTTTTTTCCGCAACCTGTCCTGCCGAGAAGGCCAGTGTGCAACAAAGGGAAGGTTCATAAACGCGGGCAACGGAACGTATCCATAAATTTTGTCCATGCGCCAAGCTAGGTTATACTGATTCGTTATGGGAAATTCCTCAAACTGCATCGTTTTTGGTATCACAGCTACCAGGCGGTCATTCCGAATTGGCTGGATTCAAACTGCTGTCCTTGCAGTGGCGATGAACAGCCTGGCTCGCGCCCAGGTCCCGCCGCCCGCAGATACGGCGAAAATGGACAGCCGATTTCTCAGAGAGCTTATCCATCGAAAACTCTATGATCTTGCATCAGACTATGCTGGAACCCGACTCCGCAGAAGCTCTGACCAGGAAGCCCGTGCGTTCTGGATGGATCAGCTGGCAACCGTTCAGCGACGTCGCACCTGGGAAGAATCGGCTGCAGATCGGTGGGCACTGACAGAGGAATCGATTGAGTCAATCACTGAATTTCTCCGGGATCATGTCGTTGCCTCTGAAACAAATCTGGCTCTGCGACTGAATCAGATTGAAGGACTGCTCAATCTGGCCCGAATCAACCGATGGCTGCACAAGGCAGGCCATCGTGGTCCGCCCGGTGAGTATCGCCATGTGCAGCCGATGAATGTACTTCCATTCATTGACCGTGCGACGGAACTGGCCGAGGAGCTGCTCAAGCAGCTCCAGGCGAATCGAGGTACGCTGGATCGACGTCGAGCAAATACGCTGAGGGAACGCGCGAAGCGTCTGGCTGCCGAACTGTCTGTAATCCGGCATCTGGTCCTCGGAGTGGATACTGCTCACCACGGGACACTGTCGGAACAGACGAACGAATTGAGAAACCGACTGAAGTCACTGGAACGCGCTGCCCGCTTGCCGGCCACTCGACAGGCTGCACAACGGCTTTTGGCGGAGCTGCAGCTTGATAATAGAGACTTTGACGGTCTTGAACTGAGCCTGCGGCACAGAAAATCGTTATTAAGTGACTCACAGCGAATCGTCTTCGACGTTCGATCTCTGTTGCGACAGGGTAAAGCGACATCGGCGCTGCAACAATGTCGTGACAGTATTCACGACACAGAGAACAATGGAAATGAATTGAGCGTGCTTCGTCTGGAATCACTGCTCGTCTTAAGAACACTGGCTGATGACTTGCAGGACAGGTCACTGGTGAAACGCACCGACGAGGACGTCGCCGGCTATGCTGAGGCTGCACTGATGTGGGAGCCGTCCGTTTGGCGCGACGGTGCATTGCGCGTCCTTCACCGGTATCAGCTTGTGGTTAATGTCGGTGCAGAAGCCGCAGCGATCGTCGAAAAGGTGGAAACTCTGCGAACCTCGGGGCAGCCGGACAGAGCGTATCACGAACTGCAACGAGCTCTCCGACTGCTGCCTCCCGGCGCCTCGGCACAGTCGAGAGCGGCGATCCGTCTGCGAATGGGTGAGATCTGTATCTCCCAGCAGAAGTGGGAGCAGGCGCTTCCCTTGCTGCAGCGGGCGGAGAAGTTGTTTACAGGTGCTGAGCGTTCTGCTCCTGCGTCAACGGCAGCGTTGTTGAACGTGTTTGCAATCGGGCAGCAATGGAGACGCACACCGGGAGACGATACGCTCAAACAAAAATATTTCGACGGCCTCATTCAGCATCGTGAGCGCTGGCCGGACGAGGCAACACATCAACAATCAACCGAATGGCTCGTGAAGTTGACTCAACAGGTCGATCCACTGTACGCCGCAGAAATTCTCGCTCAGGAAGCAGCTGCAGAGAACCCATTTCCCGAGCGACTGCGGAGAGTGATTCAGCTGGGTGAGCAACTGGAACGCGCTTGGCAGGTGGACGGTCAGTCGCGGTCCACAAAAACGTGGTCCGAGCTGGTCAGTGAGCTGCAAGTTGCCTGCGCCGACCACGAACTGACGATCGGACCACTGACCGACCAGTCGGCAAGATTGCTGGTACTGGAGGCCTCGCTCAGCACCGATGCACAAACCGAGCTGGAAGTTTGGGAACGGTTACATCAGAGGTTCGCAGCAGCCGGTGCAGCAATGACAGACATCGACCCGATCACTCAAAACCGTCTGAATCGTGTGCAGCTGGTGGCAACAGCACGCACCTCAACGGACTCATCCGTCCTGCGGCGACAACAGCAGGAATACATGTCACGAATGATCGGTGATCCATTGCAGGCGGCTTCCCGGCTGGCCCGGTACCTTAATGTGAACAGCTTGATTCAACCAGGCGACAGCCTGATTGGGGCAACGATGGAACTGCTCCTCAGGGATCGGATTTCACAAACGGTATCGTCGGCAGAATTCTCGAAAATACTGGAGCTGACGACCCTGTTGGTTCATGTCACCGGTGACGAATCGGTCTGGAATGAGCTGCTGGTACGGCTGCTGAAGCTGGATCTGACCGCGGCACAAGCGGTCAGAATTGCAGAGGTGCTGATGAAATCCGCCGGACGCGAATTGGATCGCGAGATAGCGGCGCCATCAGCCTTTTGGAAGCGCATTCGCGCCCAGAGCAAAGAAGGCACCAATTTGTGGCTGGAGTCATGCCTGCAGCTGGCCAGAGTCCAGGCTCGACAGGGAAAGACCGAAGAAGCGGGGCGACAATTGCACGTCATTTCCGTGATCTATCCCGAATGGGGTTCTGAGCAGCGACGGCGGCGCGTCGAAGAATTTCTTGACAACCTGTGAGTTTTCCTCTTAAGGCGAAATTGAGTCCATGGTGCGGATGTGTTTTGACGCTGATCTGCTGATGAAGTACGTCCAGCGAACCACACGTCTGGCTCATGCAAAAAATTCTGTGTGGAGACCGCAGCTTCCCCCTCACGTACCGGTCGAGTTTTCTGAGTTATGTCAGTCTCATGGAGCCAATGGCGTCTCCGTCAGCACGATCCCGGACGCCGCTCGAGTGACCGAATCCGATATTACATCCGTCCTCGTCAGTCTTCCACCGGCCCTAAGCGAAATCACGCTCATCAGGAGGATTCCCCGGTCGACGGAACTGTTGTTGACCATCGATCATTTTGTGCAGGCGGAGCACATTGTTGCACACGATCTGGGTCTCCGAACCAACCAGCCCGTCGTCATATTGATTCAGGGAGACAAACCGGGGCCTGGAATTCGCCCCGGACAGGACGCTCTATTAATGGCTCAGGGCGTCAGTCAGTTGCCTGGTATTCGTATCGTCGGAGTCGCCGCTTCGGTCACAGAAAACCAAAATTACCGGTCAGTCGTCAAGGCCATCGAACACACGCAGCAACAATTTCGTGAATCTGATATCGGCTGTGACTTTGTCAGTGTGGCTGTGACCAGTGATGCAGTCCCGGCTGACAACACTGTTGTCACTGAGATCCGTGATCCGACTCTTCTTGAGATGCCCAACAAAGATCAACCATTGGTGTGGCTGGAGGCAGAAGTCATTTCCCGTCCGTCGCTGGAATTTGCCGTCCTTAATGTCAGTCAGTCTCTGCCGGAGACACAGGAAACCATTTGGCTCCCGGACTTTCCTGAGGCACAGGTGTCACATCGGTCTGATGGCTGCTGCCTTGTCACGGCAACTGGAAACGCTGGGCAACTAAAGATCGGCGACGTTGTGCGCGTAATGAGTTCGGTTCTCACACGACGTCCAGCCATGTGGTCCGATCAATAAAATCTCAGATTGCAGGTACGCGACTGGAAACCGATGGATGAAAACTGAGCCACCATTTCACCCACTGTTCGACACGGCTGAACAACGACTTGTGGAATTCACTCCGTGGTACAGCCGTCTGACAACTCAATGGGTCGTCGTGATTACATGATTTTAATGCTGTTTTCATTGGATCCTCCCACACCACACTGGAGCACTTCCAGCAGTCAGTGGCGCGTTCTGCAAGAAAACTGCCGCGTGGTCAGCCGCAAGTATTGTTGATGGAGGCTACATCAACAGTCCGTTGAGCCGGTGATCGGCGCTCAGTTTAATGTCCGCGACGGTCGCTATACCTGGACGTCTGCGACTGCAGATCCATAGTAGCGGCTGCTCGCGATTGTCAGAAATTTTTCCTATGCTTCCTCTCTTTTCAGTCACCACTTCGGAAGTCTTCGATGGAAACACGCAGCAGTCCGCTGGGGCTAACGCTGTTTAGCGTCTACCTGGTTATCTACATCGGTTTCGTGCTCATCAACGCCGCAGCGCCGCAACTGATGGAATGGACCCCGTTGGCGGGATTGAATCTTGCGATTCTGTATGGGTTCGCTCTGATCATCATCGCCATTGTCCTGTCAGTCGTGTACGGGTATCTCGCCGCTCGCCGTGACAACCGTGCGAACGCCTCTGATGAAGGGGGTGCCGCGTGATTTATGAAGCTGCACCCGAAGCCATTGTCCTGTTCTTTTTATTTGTTGGGTTCACACTGGGACTCAGTTTCTGGCTGGGGCGCAAAGCGAAATCATCAGCCGGTTATTTTGCGGCACACGGTCAGATTCCATGGTTCGTGAATGGCATCGCGTTTGCTGGTGATTACCTGTCAGCTGCGTCGTTCCTCGGCATCTGCGGAATGATCGCGTTCTACGGCTATGACGGATTTCTGTATTCCATCGGGTATCTGGCCGGGTGGATCGTGGCACTGTTCGTTGTTGCTGAGCCACTCAAGCGACTGGGCAGATACACATTTGCCGATGCGCTTGACGCAAACTTCAACTCAAAAGGCATCCGTGTCGCTGCTGGAATCAGTACGCTGGCTGTCAGTATCTTTTATCTGATTCCACAGATGGTTGGCGCCGGCGTACTGGTGCAGCCGCTTTTGGGGTTGGAACACTGGCACGGAGTTGTTCTGGTTGGCGCAGTTGTGATCATGATTGTCGTCACGGCCGGAATGGTGTCCACAACATGGGTGCAGTTCCTCAAAGGATCACTGCTCGTGGTGTTTAGCGCCATTCTCACATGGCTGATTCTTGATCGCGGCTTCGAAGTGAAGACTGGTGGAGATGACGGCTACGGTTTTAGCACTTACACCGTGTCACGGAGCAGTCTGAAAAATCACGGTATTCCACTGCAACAGCTGGGGGGTCGCCGGATAGTGCCTCCGGAGGGCGCGTGGGCGCAGGCACCGGAATTCCTTCGATTGCAGGATGCTGAGACCGATCGAATCACTGTCTGGCATATTGAGTCTGAGGATGGTGCCGAAACTGTCAATGTCGTGGAAGCTCAGAGCATCACCAAACGCGTCGGACAACCGGATTTCGTCAACGGTGAACAACTGGGAACCAAAAAAGGCCAACCAGAGCTCCACCCGGTCGGCTTCATCAGTCGGTTGCCGGACCATCAGAAGTCAACGGGGCCCGTTGGGCTGGCATCATTCTTCCGTATTCTTCAGCGAAGCGAGGTGGTTCTGTGGCGCAACGAAACAATTAAAATCTCCGAAGACGAAACAACAACGGTCTACTATCAAAAGAAGACGCCTGGCAGCCATGTGCTGCGTCCAGGCGAACATCCTCGATTCGCGGGCATTCGCGGCAGTGACTACTGGGGACGACTCAACTTCATCTCATTGATGCTGGCGTTGTTTTGCGGCACGGCCTCACTCCCTCATATTCTGATTCGATACTACACTGTAAAGGACGAACAAAGTGCTCGTAAGAGTACCATTGTGGGTATAGCCTGCATCGGTTTTTTCTACGTGCTGACGCTTTATCTGGGATTGGGAGCGATGACCAGTGGGGCGATGGACGTCACGAACTCCAACATGGCAGCTCCCTTGCTGGCAAAGAGCATCAAACCCTGGTTGTTTGCTGCAATTTCTGCGATAGCCTTTACGACCGTCCTTGGAACAGTCAGTGGTCTGATTCTGGCTTCAGCTGGTGCCGTAACTCATGACCTGGTGAGCAACTTTCTTCGCCAGCCCATGACCGACGAACAACAGGTTGGACTTGCAAAGATAGCGTCGGTATTCGTTGGCGGAATTGCAGTCTTGCTGGGAATTATCTTCAAAGGGATTAATGTCAGTTACCTGGTAGGCTGGGCATTCAGTGTGGCTGCGTCGGCCAATCTGCCCTCGCTGGTTATGATTTTGTTTTGGCGCAACGTCACCTATCAGGGAGTCATCGCTGCGATCACCGTCGGAATGGTTTCATCACTCGGATGGATCCTGTTGAGCGCAGACACCTTTGAAAAAATCTATGGGTTATCGGCAGATGATGCCCTGACTCCTTTTACACAGCCGGGCATCGTGACAATTCCCCTTGGCTTCGTAACTCTGGTGTTGGTCTCATTGTTGACAAAGGGATCGAGACCAAGAGTTGTGACTGACCATTGATACCGGCGTTTGGACATGCGGGTTTCCAGCCTGCAGATCTTTGTTTGGTTGCCCAACAGACTGTTGACCATTCCCTTTTCATTTGAACTGGACGCTGTTGATTCTTCGACTTCGGCAAGAGCCGGACGTTGGACGACGCCGCATGGAGTCGTGGAAACACCCGCATTTATGCCGGTGGGGACACTTGGATCGGTTAAGGGGCTGCTGCCGGATCAACTGAAGCAGGCGGGAGCTCAAATGGTGCTGGCAAACACCTACCATTTAGAACTCCGGGCCGGTTCCGAGCTGATACGAGATCTGGGCGGGCTGCATCGGTTCATGGACTGGGATGCCCCAATCCTTACGGACAGCGGCGGATTTCAGCTATTCAGCCTCGCCCGGCTACGCCGACTCGACGACGATAAGGCGGTCTTCCGGTCCCACATCGATGGCAGCTTGATGGAATTATCTCCGGAGCGGGCGGTCAGAATTCAGGAGCATCTGGGAGCCGATTGTATCATGTGCCTGGATGAGTGTGCGCCAAGCAGCGAGGTTTATGAAAGGCTGCGGGCTGCTGTCGATCGGACCACGCTGTGGGCTCGGCGTTGCCGATCTGCGCAGCGGCGAACTGATCAGGCTCTCTTCGGAATTGTTCAGGGTGGAACCGACGAGGGTCTCAGAACACGGTCGGCCGGGGGTTTGCTGCCCCTTGAGTTTCCGGGGTATGCCATTGGAGGATTGAGCGTGGGTGAGCCTCCCGCACAAATGTATAAAACACTGGATTTCACAGTTCCGCAATTGCCGGCGGATCGGCCACGATATTTGATGGGCGTTGGCACCCCTGCCGACATTATGGAAGCGGTGAGTCGAGGAATTGACCTGTTTGACTGTGTCATGCCGACTCGCAATGGCCGCAATGCGATGGCATTTACGAGTCACGGACCCGTGCGGCTGCGAAACTCCATCCATTCGAAAGACGAGTCTTCGCTCGATGATCAATGTGAGTGCACAGCCTGTCGGCGCTTTTCGAGGGCCTATCTGCGGCATCTGTTTAACGCAAAGGAGATGCTGGGGCCGATTCTGCTGTCTCTCCATAACATCACATTTTACCAGAAGCTGGTGCGGGAACTCCGAATTGCAGTAAACGACGGCACAGTGGCTGAGTTCCGGGCGAATCAGCTTGCCGGCTGGAACAGGCGGTCTTAAGATCCTCCCTTTTCCGGAAGTCCTGATGGGGGCAGGAGATTAGGCAGTCTGGAGAACACCAGGCTGCAACAGTCGCCAGACGGCTATTTTTTCAGTCATCCAAAGAAGAATCGGATTCGTTAGCAAAAAGTCCTGGCCGGGTGCTTGCTGTCTCGTCCGAATTCAAACGGTGGAATTGTGAGCTGGAATCGATTCTTTGTGGAGTTCTCCAACGTTATCCTGCTGGCTCAGCAGGCGGAATTCCCCGGGGGTGATGTATTACCGGCAGAGGGACCCGCCGGTGACAACGCATCAAATCCGCTGCAGTCACTGATTCCGATGGTTTTCATCGGAATTATTTTCTACTTAATAGTCATGAGGCCTCAGTTGAAAGCGCAAAAGAACAAGCGCAAACAGCATGAACACCTGATGGAAAATCTGAAGAAAAATGACAAGGTTGTCACGATGGGAGGCATCATCGGGACGGTGGCTGAGGTGTCTGATGATCGTGTCACGCTGAAGATTGACGACAACACACGTGTGAGGTTCACGCGAAGCAGCATTCAGGATTTACTGGCCGACAAAACAGAAGCGGACAAATAGAGGCTGGACGATTGGACCTGCCAGGTTCAAACATTTCAACATGGATGAATTCGGGACGATGCGGCGGAATGGCGCGTCGTCCATCACGCGGCAGCCGATGCCGGCCCCATCAGGAATAATCTTCGATGTTCAACCCATGGAACGCGTTGTTCATTTTAGCCGTCCAGACTACTGATTCCGCAGCCGCAGATGCAGGAGCGACCGCAGGTGACGCCGCGGGCGCCAGTGGTAGTACCTGGGCGATAATCGCCCTGCTGTTGTTCAAAGTCGTCATGATCCTGGGTCTGCCTTTGTTTCTTGGAGTTGTCATCGCCAGGACACTGAATTTGAAAGACTACGCTGGGCGAATTGGCGCCTGCCTGCTGGCTCTTTCCATCGGTGTCACTCCGTTGGCACTCAACATGATTCGCGGTCAGCGACTGGACGAGATGCTGAAGCTGGGTATTGACCTGGCCGGCGGCACCAACCTGGTCTATGAGGTCCAGAAGGTTGAAGGGAAACGTGTCAACGACGCGGTCATGGACAACATGGTCGGTGCCGTGATTGTCCGCATCAATCCGTCCGGCCAGGAAGAAATTACTGTCCGCCAGGTAGGCGCAGATCGCATCGAAGTCATCGTTCCCGGGAAAGACCCGGCGGATGTCGACGAAATCAAACGACGTATCGTCCGACTCGGAACTCTCGAATTCTACATCCCAGCCCATGAGAGCGAAGAATCTGCCATCGTTCAGCGTGGGCGGGCACTGGGTCCGGGCACTAAAGAAGTCGTTGATTCCGGTGGAAATGTGATCGCAAAGTGGCTGCCCGCCTTTCTTAAGAACATCGACGGAATTAATGAACCTCAGTTTCTGGGGCGGTCGGACGTAGTGCGCCGCAAAGTCAAAGATCTGCGTTCCACAGCCTCCGACACGGAGGAAGAATACGAGACAGAAGAATACCTCCTGCTGGTCGACCCCGAAGAACAGCGAGTCAGTGGTCAGTTTCTGACATCAGCCAGTACATCAATCAGTCCCGAAGATGGCCGCCAGATCGTATTATTTCGTTTCGATCAACAGGGAGCCTATCGATTTGGTCAGTTGACGGGGCGTTTTAGGCCGCGCGACGGACACCCGGAACGAGGTCTGGCAATTGTGCTGGACGGTCGAGTTCAAAGTGCTCCCACTATCAGGGAAACGATCACCAGTAACGGCAGTATCAGCGGCAACTTCACCGCTGCCGAGGCCAGAGAGCTGACTGACGTTCTCAATGCCGGTGCACTGGAAGTCCCGATCAATCCAAAACCATTGAGCGAAGCCACCGTTGACCCGACACTTGGCGAAGACATTCGCAACAAGGGTATTCGGGCCATCATGATTGCTGCAGCTTCTGTCGTGGGATTTATGCTGCTGTACTATCGCGCGCCGGGCTTGATTGCGATCGTCTGTCTGATCATGAACCTCGTCCTGGTCCTCTCGACCATGATGCTGATCGATGCTACGTTCACCCTGCCCGGCCTCGCGGGCCTTGTTCTGACCATTGGCATGGCGGTCGATGCAAACGTTCTGATCTTCGAACGAATTCGCGAGGAGCAACGGCGTAAATCCAGTTTGCGGATGTCCATCCGTAACGGGTTCTCCAAGGCGCTCTCCACGATTATTGATGCCAATCTCACGACATTACTGACTGCAGTGATTCTATTCATGATCGGCACCGATCAAGTTCGCGGTTTTGCCGTGACACTCTTCATTGGGATCGTGATGAGTATGTTTACTGCGCTGTTTGTAGGCCGAACGATCTTTGAGATCGCAGAAATGAAGGGCTGGATCAAAAACTTGTCCATGTTCAGCTTCGTTGGCGAAACTAACTGGGACTTCGTTGGCAAAAGAAGGCTGGCGGCGCTGTTCTCCGTCCTTCTGATTGGTGTCGGTCTTGTTGCGTTCTTCACACGCGGCACCAACAACTACGACATCGACTTCACCGGCGGCACAATGGTGACATTTCAGCTGACCGAAGCCGCCGAATCTGATGCAGTCCGAGACATTCTTGCTTCCCGGTTCGACGACAACTTTGCTGTTGAACGTCTGACTCTGGCCGGTGACAAACCAGGCGAGTCCGGGATTCATTTTCGGCTGAGAACAGCGGAGACAGATTCCAAGGCAACTGAAGATTCAGAACTGTCTGCCGAGGAGCGAGTGAGCCGGAAGGTCAACGATGCATTCGAAACAGCGGACGACATGAAACTGCGCAAGGTCAGCATGACGTTCACCGATCCGCAGCAAGTGGACATCGAAGATGACGACGATTCTCTGGAAGCGAGTCGAAATCGCCGTTTTAACGGCGGGCATGTTTCCGATGTCACGTTTTCCGGCGAGGTTGCTCTGGGAACCATCAGTGACAACGTGGCTTCGGCCTTCAGTGGACTCGATCCATCTGACGACAGCAGGTATCAGGATGCGTCGTCATTGTTTGGAATCGAAGGGCTAAAAGGCACTGGCATAGAAGCGACAGCTCGTGGTGTGCGCAAATACGAACAGGTCAGAATCCACACCCTGGACGTTGTTTCGGCGGAAGACCTGGAGTCTGCATTGACCAGTATGCAGACTCGACTGAATGCCAGCCCACTGTTCGACGAAGTCAACACGTTTGCCAGTGCTATTGCCAGCGAGATGAAACAGTCGGCTATCATGGCCGTTATTGTGAGTTTAATTGCTATCGTCGGGTATATCTGGTTCCGTTTTCAGCGGATCACTTTCGGTGTGGCCGCGGTGGTTGCCCTGACGCACGATGTGTTGATCGTACTGGGCATGGTGGCTCTGGCGTCCTGGGCCAGTGGTAATCCAATCGGCCAGGCAATGATGCTCACTGACTTCCGGATTAATCTTCCAATGGTGGCGGCTTTCCTGACGATCGTCGGTTATTCACTCAACGATACAATCGTGGTCTTTGACCGTATTCGTGAAGTTCGAGGCAAGAATCCGGACCTGAATGCAGAAATCGTCAATACGGCACTCAACCAAACGCTCTCACGGACGTTGCTCACTTCTCTCACGACATTCATCGTCGTGATGATCCTCTACGTGATCGGAGGCGAAGGCATTCATGGATTTGCATTCTGTCTGACCCTTGGTGTTCTGGTCGGAACGTATAGTTCGGTGTATGTTGCCAGCCCGGTGTTAATTTATCTGATGAGTCGCGACAGGAGTTAAACTGGCTGACAGTTAATCTGCCTCTGAACTCGATCGTCTGCCGATCCTGCATTTTCCTGAAGAGTGTGGGCCGACTCACAACATCCTGCGGATGGACACCGGAAAACGGGCGGCAATGTCAAACCGCCAGTTACAGCACGGCCGCGGATTCTTGAGCCGGCCGACAATTGACGTGTGTGTCACTATCGTGGTGGGCAATCCCCGACCTCACACGTGGTCGGCCCGTGATGGAACCGGGTTCGGGGCGTGTGCGAACCTGATTGTCAGTTCACGGACGCGACTCATCCGCTCCAACTCGCATAATCTGCCGCTGTGCTTTGACCTATTGGTAAGAATGAGCACCGTCGGTCTCTAGATTCGGATTTCCGATCTTGACTTAAAATCGGTGAAAATCTGTAATTGAGGCGATTTTGATGAGTCTGGCTGAGACGCCACAACTGTCACTGGAGTTTAAGTCTTCCGGATTACGATGCTTGGTGGGGACGGTGCCGGCCGGAAACCAAGACTGCAGTATCGCTGACATACCAGCATAAGGCAGGATTCAGGAACAACAAATCAGTCGATATTTTGCCGGGGCTGTGAGTTAGCCTTGGAAAAACAGGCATGTGGAAAAATTTAACAGACCGGGTCACTGTTGTCTGTCGAAGAAATGACAGGAACAGTCAGCGTATGTGAGGCGTATCTATGGCTGAGCGCGACGGTGCTCGCATTGTCATCACGGGGCTGGGAGTTGTCTCGCCTGTCGGTATCGGCAAAGACGCGTTTTGGTCGAGTCTTCAGCATAACCGCAGCGGAATTGATTTTTTGTCGGTTCCGCACAGCGGTCTGCCGTCAGCGTTCGCAGCGGAAGTGCGGGATTTCGATCCATCACGGCACTCGCTTGATCGCAAATTTCTGAAAGTCATGTCGCGCGACATGCAGCTTGGCGTTGCTTCGTCCCGGCAGGCAGTTGTGGATTCAGGACTCCAGGCCGGAGATATTGATCCATTGCGACTTGGCGTCAATTTTGGCGCGGGTCGCATGACGATGCACCCGGAAGAGCTTTCGGCCGCGGTGGCAGCCTGTCGAACGGGGGACAACGTGATCAACATGACCCGTTGGGGCGAAGACGGACTTGGTGAGATCACTCCACTGTGGCTTTTGCGTCAATTGCCCAATATGCCAGCATGCCACGTTTCAATCGATCACAATGCTCAGGGTCCCAACAACACGATCACATCACGTGACGCATCCGCGTTGCTTGCACTGGCTGAAGCTGTGAGAGTTATTGAAGCCGATCGAGCCGATGCCATAATTGTTGGAGCCTGCAGCTCGAACATTCATCCGGTCGACATCGCCAAATTCCACAGCTTTGAAGGCTTGTCTCAGCGGTCCGATGATCCTTCTCGAGCCTGTCGACCGTTTGATTTTGAGCGTGACGGTGCGGTCGTCGGCGAAGGTGCTGCCACCTTCGTGCTGGAAAGGTATACGCACGCTGTTCGGCGAGGGGCAGACATCTATGCCGAAGTGATCGGAGTGGGAGCGGGGTGTGACGGTCGGGGTGCGGCAAACGCGTCCGGCGGGGTGGGATTGGTACGAGCCATCGATTCCGGAATCCGGCGGGCTGGTATTCGGCCGGAGGAAATCGGCCATATCAATGCTCAGGGTAAGAGCACTCAGACCGATGATATCATCGAGTCCCGCGCGTACTACCGCGCTTTGGGCGATTGTGTCCGGGAAATTCCGGTCACGGCCTTGAAGAGTTTCATCGGTCATTTTGATGCGGGCGCCGGTGCGGTGGAATTGGCGGGGACGCTGCTCGCCCTGCGTTATGGTGAAGTTCCGGCCACCCTGAACTATGAAGTTCCGGATCCACGCTGCCGTGTGAACGTCGTCAGGGACGGACCTCAGCCGCTCAGAAATCGGACGGCGATTTCGGTGAACCGAACCGCGCGAGGTCAGAGCGCGGCCGTAGTCTTAAGGGCCATTTGATGCTGCCCGATCGATTGGCGACCATGAACAGTGTCCGGCAGTCTCAAGCGTGTCTGTGCAGAAGCCGTATCGCCCAGGCGACAGCAACCCCCAGCCCGAGTGCCAAGGAGAGTCGGAGCCGATGGTGGGAGTGGAACTCCATTTCCGGCAGCAGATCGCTTAAAGCGATGCACAGAAACACACCAGCCGAAAATGCCATGGCTGCACCCGCGAGTTCCTGTCGAATTCCCGGAAATTGGTTGGCACCCAGCAGGACAAGGGCCGCGCCCAGCGGACACATCATCGCGAAGCCGGTGTTGACTGCCTGCACATGACCCCGTTTCCAGCCGCCCGCCACCATCAGTGTGCTGATGGACACGGCATCCAGAGGTTTATGCAGCAGGATGGCCAGAAACACTCCAATTCCAGGGAGGACACCCTGCGATGCAGAACCAATACTCACCGCACTGCCCAGAGCAATTCCGTCGAGCAGTGTATGGATGCTCAATCCGATGACAATGCCGAACCAGCTGAACTGATGAACCTCCGGGTGTGAATGTGCATGACGGTGGCTGTGAAAATGGTCCTGCTCACACGGATCACAAGCTTCGTCCTGCGTGTCCTCTGCTATGCCATGGTTGTGAAAATGGAACGTACGGATGAGGAAAAACATCAGCAGGATTCCGCTGATCATCCACACCATTGTGGTGTCCATATCCCCCAGCTGACGCGCGGCATGAGGGATAAGATGAAAGACACCTATCCCGAGCATGAGCCCCCCCACAAAGCTCACGATCGTTTGCATGCGGATGTGGGTCAACTGGATCAGTGATGGCAACAATCCGCCAAACAAAGAGGCTGCAACGATCAGCAAACAGTAACCAGTCAGCAGGATCGACGGTGAAATCACCGAGAAGGATCCTGTGGGTGGTTTCCGTGAATCCACCACAGTCGGCGCAAAGTTGTCCGCATGAGGTTCGTGACCATCTTCACCAGCCTCCGACGTTTGCGCATCAGGGTTCACGTCGGCGTGAACCGGTATATGAGTAACTGACTTGGCGACAGCGGAGTTCTCCCGTTGCGGATCGGCAGGAAACTGCATTGGAATCATCGCCGTGATTACAGCGAGGCACACCACGGACAACACAAGAGGAATCAGACGTTGCATAAGGCTGCAGAGATTCAGGGACAAAGGAGATTATATCAGGCACAAAGTGCCCAATGTGCTGAGTGTGTCATAGAGCGAATAAGAATCGGTTTCGAGCCTTCAACCGTGAGGTTTGAATGATTTTCAGGATCCCCGCCTCGCAGTCAGTCTTGGGAACCCGACTTCGCTGTTCCTTCGAACGCTAAAATCTGGCAAGCTCCCGATTCGAATCTGCAAGAACGCTTAGCGAAAACGCGTGGATTTGGTACACAACAGGTCCGTGCTCGGCAATATCGCTTCAACTTTCTGTCTGTTTGAAAAAGGAACAACGGAATGCCCGTTCTCAAAGACAACACTCAGTCCATTGGCCGCACACCACTCGTGCAGATCAATCGGATGGCAAGCCACACGAAAGCCACTTTACTGGCAAAAATTGAAGGACGTAACCCGGCATACAGCGTCAAATGCCGCATTGGAGCGGCTATGATCTGGGATGCGGAAGAAAATGGGAAACTCAAGGCAGGCATGCAAGTCGTCGAACCAACGAGTGGTAATACCGGGATTGCTCTGGCGTTCGTTTGTGCGGCTCGCGGCTATGAACTGACACTGACAATGCCCGACACCATGTCTTTGGAGCGTCGGCAGATGTTGCGCGCATTTGGTGCCAAACTGGTACTTACACCGGGAGCTGAGGGCATGAAGGGTGCTATCAGCAAAGCTGAAGAATTGGCTGCTCAGGAGAATTTCTTTCTACCTCAGCAGTTCAGCAACCCGGCCAACCCGGCCATTCATTTCAAAACTACCGGTCCGGAGATTCTGGAAGATACCGAGGGTAATGTCGACATTCTGATCTCGGGAGTGGGCACCGGCGGTACGATTACCGGAGTGACACAGTTTCTGAAGCAGGAAAAAGGTCTGCCGCTCACATCAATTGCCGTGGAACCGAGCACCAGTCCCGTAATATCCGGTGGAGAACCTGGCAAGCATCCTATTCAGGGAATTGGCGCGGGATTCATCCCCGACAATCTGGATGTGTCACTGGTGGACGATATCGTCCAGGTATCAGGTGAGGAATCACTGGAACTGGCTCCACGGATCGCACGTGAAGAAGGCATCATCTGTGGAATAAGCAGTGGAGCGGCGATGGCGGCCGCCATCAAGGTTGCCGAGCGTGCCGAAAGTGCCGGCAAGACCATTGTTGTGATCCTGCCGGACTCCGGCGAACGCTATCTGTCGACACCAATGTTTGATTTCACTCGT
This sequence comes from Planctomycetota bacterium, assembly GCA_963581585.1. GTDB lineage: Bacteria > Planctomycetota > Planctomycetia > Planctomycetales > Planctomycetaceae > S139-18. The sequence continues at coordinate 132,394 of CAUZPL010000005.1, read as the reverse complement.
GACGCCACATGACCTGATCTGACGTTTTCAGCGAGACCCGTGATTTAGCTGGCCCCAGTGCGTTCAACTCAGTTTCGTTCCGGTCAGTATGAATCAGACTCTGCGACTTAGAAGCTCTGTCATGCGCCCCATCCTGCTGACGTTGTTTGCCTGTCTGAGCGCACGACCGGCAGTGGCTCTGGAACCGATTCCGGATAAACTGCTGGTGCTCACATTTGACGACTCCGTGAAATCGCACTTCACTGTCGTACGTGACACGCTGCAGAAGTATAAATTTGGAGCCACATTCTTCATCACTGAGGGATTCGACTTCCGGACAAACAAGCAGGACTACATGACCTGGGAGCAGATCGCGCAACTGCATCAGGACGGATTTGAAATCGGCAACCACACACGCGACCATATGTCGCTGGATCCGACGAAACCGGAGAAACTTCGGCGGCTGGTCGAGCAAATTGAAGCAATCAACGTACGGTGCCTGGATTACGACATTCCCCGTACCACAACGTTTGCCTATCCAGGGAATGGAATTGACCTCGGGGCATTTCCAGCTCTCCGGAAACTGGGAATCCAGTTTGCACGTCGAGGTGGATCTCCTGAATACCCTTATTTACACGGGCGGGGATTTGCCTATGAACCAGGTCTGGATCATCCGCTGCTGATTCCATCAGCGGGAGACGGGCGACCAGATTGGACTTTGGACGACTTCAAACGAGCAGTCGATCAGGCTCAATTTGGCCGGATTGCTGTCCTGCAGTTTCATGGTGCACCTGATACGGCTCACTCCTGGGTCAATACACCGGCCGCCAGCTTCCAGCTGTATATGAATTATCTGGCGGAAAACGACTTCACGGTAATCGCCCTGCGGGATCTCGTTCGCTACGTCGATCCCGAAGTGGTTCCGAGCAACTCACAGTTTGTGATCAATGACCGGAGACAACTCATCAAGTCCGGTACGTCACCGGACGCGTGCAGGAGGCCAGCCGGAGAAACGGATCTGGAGTTGTGGCTGCAAAACATGGTCTGGCACCATCGCTACACGGTTCCCGAAGTCCGCACTGCGACAGGGCTGTCGACAAAGGAGGTGCATGCTGCTCTGCAACGATTCGACATCCGTAATGAGACTCGGCCGGAACGGTCCGCAGACGGTCCGCTGCTCACGCTGCCCTATCCCGGAGGACGTCATCCCCGAACCGGGTTTCTGGACGGAGCGGTGCGTCCGCAGCGAGACACAAAGATCAGCGTTTTCGTTCCATGGAATGATCATGATTACTTTGTTCTGGACATTCCGGAAGCCATTCGGCGCAATAACGAACAGAAACACGGCCTGCTGTATCTGGCACACACACATGTAGCAACGATGTGGACAAAGCTGCAATTGCCACTCGAACCGCTGGAATGGGTTCGACAGAAAGATGGTGAGCTGATTATGGAACGCCGACTGCCGAATAATGTTGTATTCGGCACGCGGGTTGTGCCAACGCGTGAAGCGTTACACATGGAAATGTGGCTCAGCAACGGGTCACTGGAACAACTCAGTGACCTGCGCGTACAGAACTGTATTTTGCTCAAAAGCGCGCCCGAGTTTGCTCACGCGAACGCCGAAAATATCGTTGAGTCGGAACCGTATATTGCTCAACGATCCTCCGTGGCCAGTCGCTGGATTATCACCGCATGGACGCCCTGCCACAGTACCTGGTTCAACCCACCGTGTCCCTGTATTCACAGCGACGGAAAGTTCCCCGACTGTGATCCCGGGGAGTCACAGCTTCTGCGAGGCTGGTTCTCGTTCTACGAAGGAGACGAGATCGAAGCAGAGCTAAAACGCATCGATGCAACCGGCTGGCAAAGGGGCGCCGGTTTGTAAGGTATCATTGTTCAGGAAATACAGCAGCGCGAGCGTGGACCAGGCACTCGCGCTGGTTGAAATGAACTGGTGTTCGTCGTGAGGGAATCCAGTTTCGAAATACTCCTGAAATCCTTCAGCTCGTGTTCGCACCAACCACGATCCGTCATCACGTTGTTCGTTCAGCAGGTACCCAATCGCGTCACGGATTTTGGCGGCATCTTTGATCTCCGCCCCGGTCGAAAGCAGGGCTGCCACCACAGTTCCAGTTGCATAGGCATCGGATGCCTGATCGGGAAATTGTGCCCAGCCACCATCCGGTCTCTGCAGTGTCAGCAATCCGTCTGCGACCGCCGGCAAGGTCAGTTTTTGACTTTCCATTGTTGAGACCAGACGCAGGCGAAACACGTGATCCTCGGTGTCTTTTGGTTGGGCACTGTCTAACCAATTCTGCACCGATGAACGACGCTGATCGATCTGGTCCTGTTGCTCTTTCGTGCCGAACGAGTTCAACCCCCGAATGGCCACATAGCTGGTCATGAACGGACTGCCGGACATCGGCGGTCGTTTGCTGGCCTGTTGCCAGTGGTTTCTGTCTTTCTGGTCCTGCAGTAGAAATCCCGTCACGGCACTCGTGACGTCATCCGGTGGATGGCCCCCCGCCTCCAGTGTCCACAACGCATAACCAGCTGTAACCACCCGGCCTCCCTGTCCGTTGCCCTCTGTGTATTTCTGCTGCCCTCGTTGCAAATGAGCGAGAGTGTGGCTGACCTGTCGCTCCAGATTTTTGCTGTCGACATCAAACCCGAGCTTTTGTGCTTTTGACAGCGCCAATACGGGGATCGCCTGGTGGTGGCAGGTAAAACACCGGCGTTGCTCGGCTGAACCGGATGATGCTTTCTCGATGAGAGGGACGGCGCGTTGAACGGCCACCCGCACTTGTGAATTCTCGAAGCCGCGCAGTGAATCATCTGCCCACCCACATACACCGAGACTGATCCATATGCCTGCTAGACAGATCGGAAACGGTCTCACGGCCAACGCCTGTGTGCTTGTGATTCGAACAGAGAAGAATAACACATGGTGTGATTGACCCTGCCCTCTGTCAATTCACACAGCTGATGAGACGTTTCCTCGCGATACGATGATGATCCTGGTTCAGCGTTTTTTGTTTTGAACGAACAAAGAATTTATGCGATTTTACCGTGATTTCATTTTCAAATCCCGAAAAACATGCTCAGCTGCCGATTTCACGGTCGCCAACTGCAATTTAGTGCTTAAGGTAATTTAACGCAGAACAACTGATGTGAATTCCCGTCCGGTCGGCAACGCTGCCTGACCCAGGAACTGTTTCCGGCACAGAAATCTTCGCACGACCTGTCGCCGTTCTCCCGGATCAAAGTCCATTTGTGGTTACCGAAACGATTCTTGAAAGACTGTTCTGACGAACGAATGACGTCGAGGCGGTGCTGCCGACGGTGGCCACTAATTGATCAGGACCTCGCTGAGATATGTTGCAAAAAGCGTGTCACGCGGAGTAATCGAAAGTGCGTATTCCAACGACTGTATTCCTGTGTCTGGTCATCCTGAGTGCAGGTGTCGGCGGCTATCTGCTGTTCGGAAAACCTCCTGAGGTGGTTCAGAATCAGGACACTTCGGAAACCGCTCCACTGGTGCGGACTGCCACGATCACGGAGCACACTCAACCCGTGATAATTGAGATGGACGGTGATGCGAATTCGCTGCGCCTCATTACCGTGGCTGCTCAGGTGGGCGGACAGATTAAGCACCGGTCGCACAGTGCACGAAGCGGTATGCTTGTCCACGAAGGCGACCTGTTGTTCGCAATAGACGATACAAACTACAGACTAGAACTTGAACGGCTGGAAGCTCAGCTGAGTCTGACAGATGAAGAGAGCAAGTCGGTTGAAATTGACATTGTCAATACAGAAGAACTCATTCAACTGGCGAAGCAGGATGTCTCGCTCCGGAAAAAGCAACTCGAAAGAATTGAAGACGCTTACGCTCGCAAATCAACTTCTGAATCTGAGGTCGACGAAGCCACACGTCAGGAAATTACAGCTCGGAACGCGCTGCAGACACTGCTGAACTCCAGACGATCGATGAAGCAGATGCTGAAGCAGAAGGCAGCCAGCAGGAAACTGGTGACAGCTCAGCTGAAACAGGCGCAGGTCAATCTGGAGCGCTGCTTCATCACGGCACCGGCAGATGGTCGCATCGTCGACGATATCGCAGAACAGGGTGACTATATTCGGGACGGCGACAAGTTGGTTCATATCAGCGATTCAAGCTGTATCGAGGTCAAGTGTAATCTGCAGGCAGATGATCTGGTCTGGATTCTGCAAAAGGCCGGAGAGCTGGCAGATTCTGTGGAAGCCGTGCTGCAGGATCCACTGGCCACTCCCATCCCCTGTGAAGTCATCTATGATTTCGATGACACAGAAGTCCGTTGGAACGGAGTCCTGTCACGGTTCGAGGCTACCGGAATCAATCGGCAAACCCGGACCTTTCCGTGTCGTGTGACCGTGGCAGAACCACATAAATACTGCGTCGACAACCGCCGCGCCGGACGAGCCATCATCGCCCCCAGGCTGTCGGCGGGAATGTTTGTCACGGTTCGAATCCCAATCCTGGACTCTCGGAAGTTACTTCGCATTCCCGCCACAGCCGTCAGACCTGGTGGCAACGTTTGGGTCGTGCGAGATGATGTGTTACGGATATACAGCGTCACCATCGCACGTTCTTCCGATGAGTACATTTTGCTGCGGGCCAACGAAACGGACCTCACAGATAATGATCAGGTGGTCATCTCACCACTCGTGTCAGTTAAAGATGGAATGGAAGTCCGTCGGGAAGACGAACTATGAGATCGATCATCGCGTGGTCAATTCGGCAGACTCCAGCCATGAACACGATCATGGTCGCAATCCTGGCTGTGGGAATTCTTTCCGGATTCATGCTCCGCCGTGAAGTATTCCCGCAATTTGATCTGGAAATCATTCGGGTGGCAGTTCCTTACCCGGGTGCCAGTCCGGAAGAAGTGGAATCTGGAATCTGTCAGAAGGTCGAAGAAGCAATTCGATCAGTGGACGGCATCAGAAAGATCACGTCGGTGGCAATGGAAGGGACTGGCAACGTCGTTGTCGAAGTGAGGGCTGACGTTCCCAGCGTTCAAAAGGTGCTGAACGACATCCAGTCACAGATCGACCGTATTCCAAGCTTTCCGGATCTGGCGGAGGAACCGGAAGTTCATCAGGTCACATTTCGTTCTCCAGCGATCACCGTGGGCATTGTGGCCCTTGAGGAGACTCACGGAGATAAACGAGACCTGGAACTGCGTCATGTCACTGAGAATGTTCGCGATCGTTTACTGCTCATCGATCAAATCTCTGCAGCCGAGATTATCGGAGAACGTGACTACCAGATTGATGTGGAGATTCCGGAAAAAACGTTGCGCCAGTATGGTCTGACGCTGACTGATGTCGCCGAGCGACTGCGACAGCGCAATCTGGAACTGCCGGGCGGCAGCATTCGCAGCCAGGGCAACACATATCTGCTGAGAGGCAAGGCAAAAAGATTACGCGGCGCAGAAATCGCCAAGATACCGATTCTCACCAGCCCTGAAGGTGTCGTCCTGACAGTCGACGATCTGGGGACCGTGCAAGATGAGTTCGCTGACACCACATCCATCAGTCGTATCAACGGACGCCCGGGACTGGCCATCAGTGTCAACGCGGGAAATCGGGACGATCTGCTGGCGATGGCTAACGCGGTAAAGGAACACCTCAAGAATACAACACCGCCACCGGGCTACGAATTTGTGATCTGGGGTGACTCTTCCGTCAACGTCCGCGACCGTCTTGATCTGCTGCGACGCAACGGCCTGCAGGGTCTGATACTGGTGTTTATTGTTCTGGCACTGTTCCTGGAATTCCGACTGGCATTCTGGGTATCGATGGGGATTCCCGTTTCGCTGCTGGGGGCTTGCGCGGTGCTGCTCTACTTTGACCAGACAATCAATATGTTGTCGCTGTTCGCCTTCCTCATCGCACTCGGAATCGTGGTCGATGATGCCATTGTCATTGGTGAAAACATCTATGCTCATCGACAACAGGGAAAATCGTTTGTGACCGCGGCAATCGACGGCACACTGGAAGTGATCCCGTCAGTTGGTATGTCGATTGCTACAACAGTGGTTGCATTTACGCCGATGCTGTTTGTCACCGGTACTATGGGCAAATTTTTTGCCGTGATCCCGATGGCCGTGATCGCGATGCTCATCATCTCACTTCTGGAGAGTATGTTTATTCTGCCCTGTCACCTGGCGCACGGCCAAAAAGAACCGTTTGCTCTGACTGCCGGACTCAATCGTTTCACTGCGCGCTTGCTCAATAGTTTTCTGGCCAGGGTCTATAAGCCAATTGTCATATTCTCAGTAGTAAATCCGGCCGTCACGTGCTGCACGGCCGTATCAGTCGGACTTCTAACTTCGACACTGGTCTCGAATGGGACTGTCGAACGTGTCTTTTTTCCCAAGGTGGATGCACCGGGCATCGTTGCAGACGTGGCATTTCCTGATGGGACACCGGCCAGTGTCACGGATGAAGCCACGCAACGACTTGAAACTGCGATCCTGGCCATCGGGAAACAGCACGCTTCACCAGATGCTGCACTGGTACGGTGTGTGCATCGCGTTGTGGGCATTGCCAGCAACGAGGGCGGTGGTGTCAGTCGGGGAGGGCGTGTCGAAGGGAGTCATGCTGGTCACGTTTATGTGGAGCTGGCAGACAACACACAACGCACCAAGACCAGCGACCAGGTTCTGGAATTGTGGCGGTCGGCAGTCGGTGAGATCCCGGGAGTCGAATCACTGCGATTCCAAACACAGTCCCATGGTCCTGCAGGCAAAGCAGTGGAGTTCAAGCTGCTGGCAGCCCCGGAACATATGGCTGAACTCGAGGCTGTCGTCGACGCCACGAAACAGAAACTGGCTGCCTATGATGGTGTCAAGGATGTCGATGACGATTCACGGCCTGGCAAGTGGGAACTGCAACTGAGGGCTCAGGCAACCGGTGTGGCCATGGGAATTCCTCTGGAACGCATCGCACGCACGGTGCGTGCTTCGTACTTCGGCGAAGAAGTCATGAGGCTGCAGCGGGGTCGCCATGAAGTGAAACTTATGGTGCGTTATCCGGAGAAAGACCGGAATTCTCTGGTGGCGCTCAATGAAATTCGAGTGGACCCAGGTGACGGAATTCAGCGTCCGATCACGGAACTGGCCGAAGTAGACGTCATTCGCGGCTATTCGGAAATCAACCGCATTAATCAGCGGCGGTCAATCACCATTAGCGCTGATGTGGCCGAAGGTCGGGCGAACGCGGAGAACATCGTGAGGGATCTGCAACAGACATTTTTGCAGCAACAGCTGGCTGATCATCCGTGGCTGACTGTCCACTGGGAGGGTCAGCAGGAACAGCGGAGCGAGTCCATCAGCAGTCTGATGATTGGAATGTGTATTGCCCTCACTGTGATGTATGTGTTGCTCACGATTCAGTTCACGTCTTATATCCAGCCGGCCATTGTGATGGGGGTGATTCCGTTTGGGTTCATAGGAGCCATCTGGGGACATGCCATTATGGAGATCCCGCTCACCCTCTTCAGTATGCTTGGCCTGGTTGCATTAACTGGTGTGGTCGTGAACGATTCGATCGTATTGGTTGACTTCATCAATTCACGTATTCGGGCCGGCATGCCGCTGCAGGAAGCGATTCTTGAAGCAGGTACCCGGCGATTCCGGCCCGTGTTACTTACTTCGATGACCACAATCGCTGGTCTGCTGCCAATTTTGACTGAAGATTCGTTTCAGGCTCAGATGGTGATTCCCATGGCTGTCAGTCTCTGCTTTGGGTTATCGCTGGCGACATTGCTGGTTCTTGTGCTGGTACCGACGTTTTATTCGATCTACGGAACTTTTTTGGGGAATCACACTGCAGTTGATCCCGGTCGCGAAATGGAACACAGCTCCACGTCGATGCCAGTTCATGTTGCCGGACAGCGCATCTGAGTACGGGCTGGCGAATCCTGTTGCATTGAACAGTCAATCTGTGAGTGGCTGCCATGGGAGTTCTACAGAACCCAAAACTCATTTATTTGACAGGTTCCTGGCCACGGGCTCCGTCGTCGCTGGTCTGCTGTTGATCGACATACAGACTCTATGCTGGTTGCTTCTGTTGCCAATATGTATCTGGTCCTTTTGCCACTTTGTGACTTCGTGTTCTACGTCGTCCGGTACTTTGTGCATGAAACGTTCCGATTCAGCAGTCTGGTGGATTTCCTGCGATACGTTGCTGACAGACGGCCACCGAGGCACTCGTAATGAACCGCTTCTCTGGCCGAAAGGAAATGTCGCCTTTCAGACCTAAAACCGCTCATGAACGCTAACAGCCGAGGACGGATACCGGCCAGGACCGGCTCAGGGTGCATTCTGCACAGGCCAGCAGGAGCAACATTCGACTTTACTTCGTTCGCTCAAACGAGAGCGGCCGATATCTTTCGGCGTGGTCCGGAATTCCGGATTTGAACAAAGTCATACCTGGCGGTGCCGTGCGCTTGAATCAGCCAACTGAGTGGATAATGTCCCCGTCTTCTCAATTTCAAAGGAAATGTAAAGATGACTGGCTACACCGTGCATACCGGAGCTTCGAAGAAGTTCGTCTCAGGCTGGGACCACGTATTCTCCGATGGGATATCCTCCGGAAGCAGGTCGAAGAAGAAGCCTGGCCGGAAAAAGGCTGCGACGAAAGCAACTCGTAAAAAGAAGACACCAGCAAAGAGCACTGCGAAGAAAAAGAAGGGGACGAAAAAGAAAACACCAGCAAAGAGCACTGCGAAGAAAAAGAAGGGGACGAAAAAGAAAACAGCTGTGAAAAGACCTGCGCGGACGTCTGCTGCAAAAAAGAAGACGGCAAAAAAATCGGCACGTGGCAGAACAACCGCAGCAAAGCAGTCAGCCAGGAAAAAATCCACCAGCGGGAAATCGGCTGGGAAGAAGCGCAAACATTAAGCGTTCGGCCGCTGCCGGGTGAGACAAGCTGCCAGTCCTTTGACGTATTGGTCAACGATATGGACCTGTGGTTTTGGCTGTGTCGGCTGACACAGTCAGGCCAGCCGGAGATGGAATCGGTAGCTGTAGACGACTGCACCACGGATTTCAAAGTGCAGTGAAACCTGCCGGCCGACCAGTTCACCGAGGTCGGGCCTGGTCTTCCAGCGGGCGATCGAATACAGCCGCTTGTTGTCGACAGGAATTCGCGATTCTTCGAGCGAATAACCCGGGAGCGGCGATCCGTCGGGGCCGATGACGGCGACCCGGATCGGTGTGTGTTTCAGGTACTCGACGTTGCCGTAGTTGAACGGTGTAATAGCTCCGTGCCACTGGAAGGTCTTATTGAACTCGGGGTCGGAGCCCTTGCCGAAAACCACCTCGAGCTGAGACCACTTCTTCCAGTCCTGACTGGTTCTCAGCGACGCGCTGCGGCCGCCGGGTCCAGTGGATGCCGTCGGCGCTGGTGTCCATGTACTGCCCGAAAACATCGCGTGACCGGGCCACCTGCTCACGGCTGACTCCGGGGTATCGCTTGGGATAGTGGCGAGCCCCATGCGGTGGTCCTGCATGTGGGCGATCACCTTGTACCGCCGCATCGGGTCGGGATCGTCATCGTCACGGACTACGGTCAGCCCGTCAAGGTTATTGATCACGCCGATCTGGTCGCCATTTTCGTCGATGGCCGGAAGACCCAGCCCCGTCGGGCAAATTCCTCGTCGACAAGGTTCTTTCCCTGAGGATGACAGCTGTAGAAGAGGTTGTTTCTCCTGCTGCCCCGGAAATCAACAACCCCAAGGTTGGGCTTGTGCCAGTGGACTCCATCGCGGCTTTCGGCGTAGGCATAACCACCGACATCGAGTTGGTCGAAGCGTCTCTGGGTGTTAAAGGCGAAGTACCACATCCGGAACAGCCGGTCCGGTTCCTGGATCACGCTGCCCCAGGCCTGGGCCCGTTCGCCTTCCCACGGCCGGTCGGCCATCAGCACAGGGCGGGGGTGTTTCCCCAGCCGGTTCATGATCCGCTTGACGTACTGTTGCTCCGCGATTTCTTGGTGATCGATGAATAGGTGCAGGTGGGAATCATGGTGGTCCTGCGGATCCCGGTTCGTCGTCAGCAGGTAACTCTGGTTGCCGTCATCCGGAGGAGTGGCCAGCACCCGGGCGGAGCGGCCGAGCGTGGTGCTGCCTGTGGCCAGGATGAGCGAGGAGGAAAGAAACTGTCGACGCGTGCATGTGATCATCTGGGCACGGTCCTGTGGTTCGCCGGGGCTGATTCGTGCGATCCCGCATCGTCAGACAATCTCTCCGGTAATTCAACTCCTGCCGAGTTGATCTCGGTCTGCTCAAACCGGGCACTGGCCACCGATGTGCGAACCTGACCCACAGCTGGAATCAAATACGGATATGAATTCGGCGTCGGTACATATAGACCGTTAGCAGCCAGAATACGACGGCCACTGAGGTGGGACCAATTATGTGACCAAACGTGTTGTCACCCAGTACATCCGTTCCGCAGACCGTTTCCATGAAACCTGACAGGTGGATCGCGACCACCTTGTCCTCGACCCAGCCACCAAGCAACTGACCCATCAGATACACGGCCAAAGAATTGATGCCGATAACCTGAAGCGGCCAGGCGACTTTTTTCAGCGGCAGGACATCGAACAGCAAGTAGAAGACTGCCAGCATCCAGATCACACAGCCACCGCTGAATAATGTCCAGCTCGGAGTCCAGATGATCTTAATGACGGGGCATATCGTCACATGGGCAGCCAGACCGAGTCCCACGCAGATTGCGCCGCCAATCAGCAACCGGAAAACGACAGCGATGGGCCGTTTCCCGCAAATCAACAGCTGACCACACAGAACACCGAGCAATGCTGTGGCAATGGAAGGAACAAAATTCAGAGTCGTATAGCCGCTTTGGTTGAATGCATACTCTTGCGGATTGCTGAAGAGCCACCTCCGCAGCAATCCCATGCGATTCGGCTGATCCTGCAGAACATCAGCCCCAAGGGCTGTGTTGTCATCCTCAGAATCCGCAGCCTGCGTGGAGTCCAGTACTGGTTTCTCCGATTCATTTGTCCCGGTGGTCCTGAGCTTCGGCAGGAGCCACTGGTCGAAACGAAACGCGATGTTCCCGTTTTTGGACCAGGGAGCCATGTGATTCGTAAAGACTTCGCCGTCGTTTTGGGCAACACTGCGTTGAATCCAGCGGTAGTACCAGGGGACCTCGTGATCCGTAATGACTTCACCGTTTTCGATACTCACGCCGACAGCTTTGTAGTCGTAACCGTCCGGCGGAGGGCTGAAGTAGAACAACGCCCAGTATCCAGTCAGAATGACGGCGATCGCCCATCGCTGAATCTTTGGTGTACGTTTCAGCAGCAAGTAGGCGAAGAAATAGCCGAGGCCGATCTGTGCGAGCACGTTGGTAAAGAGCCAGTTCGTGCGAGGGTATTGCAGCGAGTACAGGAAAACGCCCATCAGCACCAAGATGACGGATCGAATGAGTGCGTGCAGCAACCGATTTGCAGACGACTGTCCGCGTGCTTTACGCCGTGCGTAGGACAACGGCATGGCGACGCCGACCATGAACATGAATGCCGGCTGAATGAGATCCCAGAACGCGATACCATATGTCGTATCAATAGCGACCCAATTTGCGTGCCTAAAATGATGGCCAATCGTCTGCCATGTGTCATAGTCGACGATTTTCCATGCAGGCGCGTCATTCGGTAATTTGGCGAAATCCCTGAACCCAAACCCCTCAGCCGCGAGGACAATCATGATAAAGCCCCGGAAGGCATCCAGAGACACGAGACGGCCTGTTCTCCGAGCATCCGAACTTATCGTTGCCTGACCAGAATGCTGGTACTCTTTTAACGGTACGATACCTGCCATGATGCTTTGCGACTCACTCAGAGGGCTAACCATACAAGTATGCTGCCAACTCTCCTGATCAGCAATTCAGAGAGCAGTCGGGCAGATTCATTACGAGTGTATCATGATCCGGTACGCTGAGTCTTCCTGTACGAGGTAGCTTTTCATGTGCGAATCCGGTAAATCCTTGGAGAGTTTTCGAGTTGGCTGCTCCTGAATGCCGTTGTGAACGGTTGCCTGTTTCGTGGAAAGAGACTCTCCATGTCGGTCGTTCAAATCTGTGATGCTCAGTCCGGTTCGCATGCCAGTATTGCCGTTGATACCGGCTTCAATTGTTTCCGCTTTGTAGCTCGACAGGACGACATTGAACTCGACGTAATCAATGCCGAAGACGGATTCGAAGACGGCAGCCACCCACCCAGCCACAATGGCATTCCAATACTGTTTCCTTTTCCGAATCGCATCCGTTCCGGAAAATATTCGTGGGATGGCAAGGATTACGAATTGCCGGAATCACGGGTCGGCTATGACGGATCGGGAAACGCGATTCACGGTTTCTGCATGGACCGCCCCTGGCGAATTGTAGAACAGGCGGAGTCGTGGGTGACGGCTGTTTTTCGAATCAGTGAAGACGCCGCGGAGCGTGCTGCTTTGTGGCCGGCAGATGCGGAACTGTTGGTTCGTTACTCGATTACGGGGTCAATACTGCAGTCGGAATTCACCGTCCACAACCCGGATGCCAAACCATTACCCTGGGGCCTCGGGACTCATGCATATTTCCAATTACCGCTTGGCGGCGCTTCAGCGGAACATTGCACGGTTTTTGCTCCCGTGATCCAGTCGCGTGAACTGCAGGAATACCTGCCCACTGGTGCAACGACGGACGTGCCCGAAAACGCCCGGCTGCAGGAGTCCCCGGACTATGGTTCATTGACACTGGATAATGCTTTCGCGGGAATGCAGGCAGCGTCCGACGGTTATATCGAAACCAGTGTGGCTGATCCGGATTCCGGTCACAAAGTCATTCAGCGGTTCTCAGCAGATTTTCAGGAGCTGGTAGCGTTTACTCCGCCCTGGACGTCCGCTGTTTGCCTGGAGCCTTACACTTGCACGACCGATGCAATTAATCTTCAGCAACAGGGCATCGATGCGGGACTTAGAGTCCTGCAGTCCGGTGAATCATGGACGGGGTTCATCGATATTGAAGCCCGGCTTCAGCCATGTGACAGTGCCGATGCAGGAACTTCAAACCAGTGAGGAATCAAAATGCGAACCCTGGGAGCAGAATCAGTTTCGCAACGGAGACGGTCCTGGGAAGGCATGCATGTGTGGATTCTGTTCCAACACCGGCCGACAGAAAGAGTCAACGGAGGGACTGGATTACCGCAGACAGCGTCGAAACCACAAAGCAATCTAGGTAATGCCCGCCTGAACTGTGTATCCTCTGTGGCGGAAGGCCGCTCAGCAACGGACGTTCCTGGGTCCGGCCATCAAGCCCTCCAGGATATCAGTCATGGAGAACCGGCTGATGCCAAGGTGGTCGTCCGTGAACACACCTGCCTTTTCCACGCGAGATACACTTGCTCATGACCGTGCCGCAGTCAAACATCCGGATCCCTGTCTGCGTCCGGCTTCCGGGTTGCAGACTGAGTATACATCTATGGATCCACGCTGCGCGCGGGAGCCATACTCCAGGAATGACAAACAGGACAACGCGCATAGTCATAATGATTCCGGTTCTCTTCGGTCTGATGACATCGTGCGCCTTCCCGGACGAACGCTGGCTACACCCTGATACGAAGCCGCTTGAATGCACGAAGGACGGTCCCTTCATCCAACTTGGGAATGAGGCTCTTCTCGCAGTCGAAAAAAATTTGCTCGTGAAGAGTACCGACGGCGGCAAGACGTGGACTAGGCAGGGCGGACCGATTCACTCCGGGATCAACCTCACTCACTTTGGCCATGTCGGCCAGCCACTGATGACGCGGTCAGGGGCCCTCGTCATCCTCTTCCTTGACATGGATACCTACAAATGGAGCTGGGACGACCAGCGCGGCGCGCCGAATCCCGACTGCCGGCTTGAGCTCTGGTCGATTTGCAGTCGTGACGGCGGCAAAACCTGGGAGGATCGACAGCGATTGCTCGGTGGGTACAACGCCGACTTTATGGGGTTCATCCAGACGCGTGACGGAGCGTTGGTGGCCAGTGTCGAGCACATGGCACCGGACCTCGGACGCTGGGTGGTTTGTTCGTTCCGCTCGACGGATGAAGGCAAAACCTGGATACGCAAAACCTGGATACGCAGTAACTGGATCGATCTGGGCGGACGTGGCCATCACGACGGTGCGATCGAACCGACGGTGACGGAACTGAATGACGGTCGACTGATGATGCTCATCCGTACGACCCTCGACAGATTCTGGAAGGCGTACTCGGACGACGGCGGAAGCTCCTGGCGCGAGATTCGACCAACCAGCCTAGATGCAAGCAGTGCCCCGGGCTGGGTGCGGAGACTTGACAGTGGGCGCCTGGTTTTCGTGTGGAATCGTCTCAAACCCGAGGGCGCGATCAAGGTATTGAGGCATGAGCCTGGCACTGGCTCGGCCAGCCGGCCTTCGTGGCACCGCGAGGAACTGTCCATCGCATTCTCCGAGGACGACGGCGATTCCTGGTCGAAACCCGTTGTGATCGCTCGTGAGTCCGGATCCCAGCTGGCCTATCCCTATCTCATCGAGCGGAAGCCTGGTGTCCTCTGGGTGTTCACTCGTTACAACTGGGATCGGAATCGGAAGCAGATTCCATCGGTCGCCGTGGAACTGTGCGAAGAGGACTTCGTCAGGAAATGAACAGGACGACCAAGATTTAAGCCGGAGAAAAACATGAACCCTACTCGACGCAACTTTCTAGCCACCGGATTTTCTGCCGGAGGGACAACCGCCTTGCTGAACTCATCCGCCACCGACGACAGCGGCATGATCCGCTGTCTGGACTACGGTCACTCCTTCATCGGCAACAAGTCTCCGGCCAACGCCGTTCGATTCTGGGTCGAGAGCCGGACGATTCTCATCGACGACGCGGCCGGAACGCAGACGGTTATCTATCAGTGCGGCTCCTGTAAGAGCGAGCACACTTTCGCCAGGAAGAACCTACTGCATGAAGACAATTATGACTTCATGCCAATCTACGGTGGTGACCACATGCTGATCCTCCGCCGGCACGTCGACGCCCGCGAACGATACAGGGAAGTCCGAGAGGTTAACGATGTCTGGGGAGAGCCGATCATGCGCCTTCACTACGGCAGCACGGTCACCGAACTCAAGACTTTCGAGGAGATTCGGGACGCCACGGCGACCGACGTGCCGCTGGTTGCGCAGACCGAGGTCACCCACAAGTCGGGGGGGATGCGCTGCATCATGGAGTATCCTGTGAAGACGATGAACATCGCCGTCGACGACGGTATCTGGCAGGTCGACACCGGCCCCGTCGCCTTCCCCGACCTGAGCAGGCGGTTCGATCCACCAGTCGCCAGTGTGCGTCTGGCCTTCGCCGTCTTCAACGCTCCTCATTTCTGTGACTTCGTGATCGAACAGCCCACTCCGGTTCTGCGCGACGGGAAAGAAGTGTGCAGGGTCAATCACTACTCCAACCCTGTCAGCTTCCCTGCGAAGAACCGTGTGCTCGCGGTGTCGGACACGTAAATCAAACATACGAATACCTGCCTGGGTCCGGTCCCCCGATCAAAGACTGAGTATTCATCATTACTTTGCCGTTGCTACAGGACTTCCTGCATGAAAATCGCCTGCCTACACATCGCACCAATGCTGAGTGCGATCATCACTGTTTCGTCCGTCATCGCTGAGGAACAGACTGGACGGAAGGAAACGGAGCTCGTCACGTTTTACGCCATGGGAGACGTTCCTTATCAGCCGGCAGAAGATGAGCTGCTGCCGCGACAGATAGCGGAGTTGCCATCCGACGCGGAGTTTGTCCTGCATGTGGGGGACATCAAAGACGGTGCTACCCCCTGTGATAAGGCTGTTTACATCAAAGTGTCCGGGATGCTCAGCAAAGCCAAGGCACCCGTGTTCATCATACCGGGCGACAATGAGTGGAACGACTGCACAGAACCAGCTGAGGCGTGGACATACTGGAACAGATATTTTCGCCGCTTTGACCGCCGCTGGAATCACACTTTCCCTTTGTTCCGTCAGCTTGAACATGAAGAAAATTTTTCGTTTGTGAAAAACGGAGTCCTGTTCATCGGCATCAACATGGTCGGCGGACGCATCCATGATCCCACCGAATGGAAGCAGCGGCACGCCGATGGATTACAGTGGATTCGGCGGAACCTCGCACAGTTTGGCAACGATGTCAGTTCGCTGGTTTTGTTTGGGCACGCGAATCCTCAGGACAAACATCGAGACTTCTTCGAGCCATTCAGTATCGAGGCAGAGAAATTTGACAAGCCGGTTTTGTATCTGCATGGTGACGGGCACAGATGGATTTATGACCGACCGTTCGCAGCGGAAAATATTCTGCGCGTGCAGGTTGATCAGGGCGGTATCGCGCCCCCGCTGAAGGTGAGCGTCAGCGCCCACGCCGAGGAACCGTTTCACTTCGACCGGCGTAATGGAAAATCCCTCTGACTGGATTGTAGGTGTATATATGGTGACTTTGATCTAGTGGACACGTCCCTGCAGTCCGGTACCTGTACGATATTTCCGGCAGCGAAACGGGACACCGAAATCTTCAGCCTGAATCCTCGTTTCCATCCCGCTGGTGTTCTACAGCTCCGTCGAGCTACCTCCGGAAACTCTGCCGACATTGAAGGGAGTGTCGTCCGTTTTGTTGGTAGTCCACGGAGCCATGGGGTCCGGCGAGCCGGATTGATCGACCTGGCTGTTGTGGCTCGGTATCATCACGGTCAGAGGTATGACTTATTGGGTTCGAATATCCACATCGATAAAGCAATCCACTTTGACTATGGTTTTCTCCGGCGAAGAAATCGTTGCTGAACTCACCAGCCTGGGAATCACTCATGCGATCTGGGTCCCTGATGCTGCCTTGGGAACCTGGGAATCCGCCCTAGTGGCTTCACCGAATGTGCGGTTGATTCGGATCTGTCGAGAAGGTGAAGCGTGGCCACTGGCAGCAGGTCTCATTTTTGGTGGGAAAACACCGGTGGTGATCATGCAGACAACAGGTTTGTTTGAATCCGGAGATGCATTGAGAAACATTTTGTTTGACCTCGATGTTCCGGTGATCTCCATCATCGGCGCAAGAAACTGGCTGAATGCTGGATCCACCGATACGGCCAGGAGATTTGCAGAACCCATACTCGAAGCCTGGGGCTTCGAGTATCAGCTCGTGGCTGCCAAATCCGACAAACCTAAATTCAGTAACTTTGTGCGCAGCTGTCTGGAGACAGGGCAGCCGGGTGCAGTCCTGCTTGCGGAGTAGCCTGAAATGCAAATCAGTGGTGATGGCACCACCTGTTCACAAATTCCCTTTCGACAGTCGCTTGCCACGCTGGCAAACGCACGCCGGGATGGGGATCTCGTCGTAACCAACATGGGGTCATCCCGAGTCTGGCCGCTGATCGAGAACCATCGTTTGGATTTTCATTTCAATCCCTCAACGATGGGCGGAGCGGTTCCGTTAGCAATGGGAATCGCACTTGCACAACCGGAACGCACAGTGATCGCATTGTCAGGCGACGGGTCACTCCTGATGAGTCTGGGTTCGCTGGTGTCTGTTGTTTCCGCTCGATGTACGAATCTATCCATCATCCTGCTGGACAACAGCGTCTATGATGTCACCGGAGGACAAAAAACAGCGGCGAGCGATTCGAACGTGCGATTTGACGAAATGGCGCGATCGATCGGTTTCGAAACCGTCGTCACTTTTCACGACGCACAGTCATGGCAGGACCAGGCCACCTCGTTCTTGCAATCCAGCGGCCCGGGCTTCTGCTGGCTGAAAGTGGAACCCGCCCGGCCTGAAGACATGAAGACTCGACAGGAACCCATGCGTCTTCAAGTCGATCGGATTCGTCGCGAATTGGCAAAGTAATCCGGTTTGACAAGTCTGGCGGGTAAGCCGGGTCCTCAGTACGATAGCCACGGTTCATTGTTCCAGCTGGCAGAGGTGATGCATACCGTGAGTCGGGTTCTTTTGATCATTCTTGTTGCTGATGTGGTGGTAGCCCAGGAAGCCGATAATCCAACACAGAATTCCCGGAAGTCCACCTTGTCCGGCATTGTTCAAACACTCCGGAAATCGACGTCACAGACGCTGGGGGGGCGACAGTTCTGGAGCGACGTGCGGTTCTTTCGAGGTTGGCGCATCCAGCAGAACGTGTTCACCGAGCATTATCGTCTGCTGGATCCGGAGAACCGTCGGCACAGTCACGGCACTCTGAAAGAATGCGACGCAGCGCTAAGCATTGTCCGTAAAACACAGCAGTTGCCGCCGATGAGCGGTCGAGCTGTCATCCTGGTGCATGGTCTCATTCGCAGCTCCCGTTCATTTGATGTGCTGGCGCGCAAGCTTAAACCCGAGGGGTGCACGATTGTGCGATTTGATTATCCCAGCACACGCAGCTCCATCCCGGTGGCTGCCAATTGTCTGGCTCAGGTCATCGAGTCACTTGAAGGAATTGAGACGATCGACTTGGTGGTGCACAGTATGGGCGGAGTGATCCTGCGGTGTTACCTGCGTGACCACTGCGACGAAAGAATTCGTCGGGCGGTCCTGTTAGGAGCACCCAATCATGGTGCTCAGATTGCCGACCGGCTGCACACCAACCCTCTGTATCGTGCCATTTGTGGCCCGGCCGGACAACAGCTCACTTCTCATGAAGAGGGTCTCATCGCAGACCTGCCAATTCCGGAATTCGAGTTCGGCGTGATCGCTGGTGGACGAGGCGGAGTAAAAGGCTTCAATCCCTTACTGCACGGTGACAATGACAGTACAGTCACCGTCCGCAGTGCGCGTCTGAAGGGGGCCGCCGATTTTCTGCTGTTACCTGTGATTCATTCATTCCTGACGTCGGACCGCCGCTGTGTCACCGCAGTCACTACATTTATGGAACATGGCAGGTTTGATCTGGAACGGGAACGGCAACCGATTCGGTAAGTCGTAAGACAGACTGCCAGCCGTGAGTTTCTGCACCTGGACTCAGCTCAGTTCTTCGATGGTCCGTTCCACGTTCGCCAGCTGATTCTTCAACCCTGCCAGGGTCTCACGAACTTCGTTCACCACGTGTTCCGGGGCTTTGTCAACAAAGTTGCTGTTGCCCAGCTTCTTCTCTGACCGAGTGATGTGGCCACTGAGTTCACTTGCTTTTTTCTGCTGTCGTTCCAGTTCCGCGTCGAGGTCGATGAGACCTTTGAGCGGGATATAGCCTTCAGCATCTTCCAGACTGAAATTGGCACTCGCCTCTGGGCGGTTAACGTCCAGCCCGGCCGCCGCCAGCATAGTACGAGACAGATTGTCGAACTGATCCGCTACCGCATGCATTTGTTCGGCGACCTCCGGTGCGCAGCGCATGAACAGCTTGAGTGGTTCCCGGGGACTGATTTTGTACAGCCCCCGTACGTTCCGCACGGCAACGATGATTTCCTGCAAACGTTCAAAGCGTTTTTCCAGTGCTTCGTCGGTCAGATCGGTCGAGAGTTCCGGCCACGACGCGATCATCACGCTCTCAGGTGCCTGGAATTGTTCTGTCAGGCCGCGAACAGGTGCCCGTTGATTCAGTTGATGCCAGAGTTCCTCGGTGATGAACGGGGCGAATGGGTGAAGTAATCGAATGAGTGTATCGACCACTTCCACCAGTATACGCTGAGCGGCAGGCCGAGTTTTATCATCACGCAAACGGGGCTTGATCATCTCCAGATACCAGTCGCAGAATTCATTCCATGTGAAATCGCGAATCGTTCGGGTTGCCTGGTCGAACTGATAACGGTCCAGCAGGCTCGTGACCCTTTGTGCAGTCGTTGCCAGGCGACTCAACACCCATCGATCTTCCATTTGCATCTCGGCATCACTGACGGCGCCCGGGGTGTAGCCCTCCAGATTCATGAAAGCGAAACGCGATGCGTTCCATAACTTGTTGCAGAAATTACGACCGTATTCAAAGCGTTCGCTGACAATCCTGGCAACGGACGCACCTTTGTCGGGAGTGAACCAGGGACTGGGGAACTGAAAGTCCTTCTTGCACTTGCCGCACCGGATGGACGGGGTCTCTCCGCCCATGGGTTTCATATCCTGGTGATGTTTCGTCTGAAGTGTCACGTTTTCACAGTGCGGACATTCGTAGCCGACCGGCAAACGCACGTCCTGTGTTTCTCCGGCCAGTGAAGAGATTGTGAACCTGACTGCGTCGGTACCATATTTGTCGATCAATTCCAGTGGATCGACGCCGTTGCCTTTCGACTTGGACATCGTCTGACCAAGGCCGTCCAGGATTTTGGGATGAATGTAGACGTGACGGAATGGGACGTCATCCATGTTGTACAGCCCGGTGAGCACCATGCGTGCGACCCACAAAGTAATGATGTCGCGCGATGTGACCAGGACAGAGCCCGGGTAGAAGAAGTCGAGGACTTCGTTGCCCGATTCGTTGGGGAAGGAGAGACTCCCAGGGAGCCGTTGCACTTCAGGCGCATTGGGAGGATCAGCAGGAACTCCACTTTTCTGAGCGGTGACTGCCAGAGGCGGATTGTTCTCCAAATCCGGCCAGCCGAGCGTCGCATGCGGCCACAGTGCGGAACTGAACCAAGTATCAAGAACGTCCGGATCCTGTTCAAAGCCATTCTCGACCAGCTGGGCTTCAATTTCGGCGTTTCCAGCATCGACACACACCTGGATAGAGCACGTGCCCGGCGCTCTCCCCGCCTTAAAAATGAACACAAATTCGTTGCGGTCACCTCCGTCATCATCGACTGCATGCCAGGACACAGCGGATGAGTCACCAATCTCTGCAGTTCCACAACGACGGTTGCCAGCCGTCTGGCTGATGTCTCCGAAAATCTCAGTCATCGTAAGTATGGCGACAGTCTCGGCATCCGTGTCGTCTGCAGCGACAACCATTTTCGACCACACGGGAATCCGGTGTCCCCACCACAGCTGGCGGCTGATGCACCAGTCACGTTTTTCCCCCAGCCAGTCCATGTAAGTCTTCGTGTAGCGATGAGGAAAGATTCGGACTCGTCCGTCATCCACCGCATCCATTGCAGACTGAGCGAGCTGATCCATCTTCACGAACCACTGGTCACTCAAATAGGGTTCAATTGGAGTCTTGCTGCGATCACTGTGTTTGACAGGGATTTTGCGGTCTTCCGTTCCGTCGTAGTGCCCGAGTTCATCCATCTTCGCGACGATCGCGCTGCGTGCGGCATAGCGATCCATCCCCTGAAAGTCACCACCCTCCGCGTTGATGCTGCCGTCAGGGTCGAGGATGTTGATCATCTGCAGATCGTTCCGCAAACCACAGGCGTAATCGTTCGGATCATGCGCCGGAGTCACCTTCACGGCGCCGGTTCCCAGTTCTTTATCCGCCAGTCGTGCATCTGCAATGATAGGGATGATCCGCCCATTGAGCGGGATCTGAACGTTCCTGCCTATGAGATCCCTGTAGCGTTCATCGGTCGGATGGACGCAGACTGCTGTGTCGCCCAGCATCGTTTCCGGACGCGTGGTGGAGAATCGGATCAGCTGGTTGGTCGCATTATTATCGACATCTACAACCGGGTAATTAAATGTCCAGAATTGCCCGTCAATGTCTTCGGTGAAGACTTCGTCATCGGCGACTGCAGTCTGCAGGTGGGTATCCCAGTTCACCAGCCGTTTACCTCGAAATATCAGTCCATCGCAGAACATTTTAAAGAACGTGCGGCGTACGGCCTGACTGCAGATATCGTCCAGGGTAAATCGCACGCGGCGCCAGTCGCAGCTGGCTCCGAGTTGCCTGAGCTGGTTGAGGATGCGTTCTTCGTACTGGTCTTTCCATTTCCAGATGCGTTCCACCAGTGCATCTCGCCCGATGTCTCGACGAGTGAGTCCTTCTTCTTCCAGCATTCGTCGTTCTACAACCGCCTGAGTCGCGATGCCGGCATGGTCGATGCCAGGCATCCAGAGCGCCACCCGACCTTGCATGCGGCGCCACCGCGTGAGCAGATCCTGAATCGTGCCATTCAGGCAATGGCCCATGTGCAGTGCGCCGGTAACATTGGGCAGAGGTATCATGATGGTATGCTGCTCGCGACCCGGATGCGGATCGGCGTCGCAGTAACCCTGAGATTCCCAGTGTGCAATCCACCGCTCCTGAGCGGCAGAAGGATCGTAGGTTTTCGGAAGTTGGGACATGGGCTTCGGTGGTTCAGTTTTCAGGGTGTAGGGAGCGTCGGAGCTTTGTGATCGTTTTTCAAGTGAGTGATCAAAGAACCGGACTGAGTGTTGGTGAAGACTCCAATTCTTTGGGCGATATACACATATCTACAAAGCTCTGTAGCTGAGCCCGATACCACTCGAAGAAATCGATCGAAGTCTTGTCTCCCACGTTCAGAACCTTCAGCAATACTGGAGGTAGTGGACACTGGGGCACGTTAAATTTGGTCTTTGATGACAAAGTCTCCACAACCCCACAGCAATCTGTAAATCCGGACAGTCAGCTGATCACTGTGTTTCCAGACGTCCAGTTCTTCAAACGACCGATACGTCATTCCGCACTAACGTGAAGACTGAGCCACTGAAAACGGAACACTATTCTCCCGCAACCACTCCGCAGTCTTTGTGAATTTTGTATTCCACGGCATCCACCAAAGCGACCCAGCTGGCTTCGATGATGTTCTCACTGACTCCGATTGTGCTCCAGACGTCATCTCTGTCTCGACTCTCGATGATGACTCGGACGCGAGCCGCCGTGCCCTCTCTGCTGTTAATCACACGTACCTTGTAATCCACGAGGCTCATTTCTGACAGTCTCGGAAAAGCATCGGAAAGGGCTTTCCGCAGAGCCGTGTCCAGCGCATTCACCGGACCGTCCCCTTCGCCCACGACGTGCTGTTCTTCGCCATGGACCGTCAGTTTGATGATGGATTCCGTGACCGGGTCACAATCCTGATTCAGTACGTTGACTCGATAGTGACCCAGCACAAACGACTTCCGGAACGTGCCGGCATGCTTCATGACCAGAAGATCAAATGATGCTTCAGCAGCTTCGAACTGATAGCCTTCATTTTCGAGATTCTGGACGGCACTCAGAATCTTCACCTGCAGTTCCCTGTCTTTCTGCATACGGAATTTGGTGGTTTTGGCTATGATACTGGACCGACCTGACAGTTCGCTGACCAGAACCCTTCGGACGTTACCCACAGCATCGGGCGGAACGTGTTCGTAGCTGTGAGCGATCTTGCTGACTGCGTGGACGTGCATCCCGCCTTTGTGAGCGAATGCGCTGGATCCGACAAATGGCTGGCCGTTGCGAAAGTTCATGTTAGCAATCTCATAGACATAACGTGAAAGCTCCGTCAGACGAGAGATCCCACCGTCCGTCAGAACATCATAGCCCAGCTTCAAAGACAGATTTGCGGACACTGAAATGAGGTCCGCGTTTCCACAGCGTTCTCCAAGGCCATTGATCGTACCCTGCACCTGAATGGCGCCCGCTTCAACGGCAGCCAGGGTATTGGCAACACCCAGTTCACTGTCGTTGTGGGTATGGATTCCAATCGCAGTGTCCAGATTTTCGACCAGTGATGTCACGGTTTCTGTGATTTGCAGCGGCAGGCTGCCTCCATTGGTATCACACATACAGATCATATCGGCGCCCGCTTCAGCAGCGGCCTGGCATGTGTGGAGTGCGTAGTCCGGATCCGACCGCCAGCCATCGAAGCAGTGTTCAGCGTCGTAAATCACTTCACGTCCTTCTGACTTCGCGTAGGCAACGGAGTCACGGATCATCTCCAGATTCTCCCTCAACGAAATGTTCAGCACATCCGTGACATGCAAATCCCAGGCTTTACCGACGATCGTGATGACTGGGGCCTTGCTGTCAACCAGTGCCTTCATGCCGATGTCGTCACTGGCAAGAATCCCCTTGCGGCGGGTCATGCCGAATGCGGCCACCCTCGCATGCTTCCAGGTCATGTCTGCGGCAAGTCGAAAGAATTCTTCATCCTTGGGATTGGAAAGCGGGTAGCCGGCTTCGATGTAATCAAAACCCAGCTCGTCGAGGCGTACCGCAATCATGAGTTTATCCTGCAGAGAGAAGTTGACTCCTTCTCCCTGAGAGCCATCGCGCAAAGTCGTGTCGTACAGCTGTACAGCCTTCATGATTGCTGATTTCCGAGACTGACAGGCGAATCGTGATTCAACAAAAAACCCCCCAGGAAGACCTGAGGGATTTTGTTTGCGATCGGAATCCTCAGACGTCCCACACACCATCGACTGCAACACTCTCGCGGATTCTAACCACAAAAACGCTGCGGATTGCGGCCACAAAGGAGGCCCAGGGAGACGCGGAGTCATCCATTTGACGCAAAGCCTAAAAGGAATACCAGATCCAGTCAACGCGAGTCATTTTCCTTTTCCGGATAAGTACAATGTCACCGTGAAACGCTTCCCATCTGGCCTGACCTGGCTCTGACCTTCAATTCTTTTTACCCTCCGGCAGTGCAGCAAATCGCCAGCAGACGCGTGGCCCTGCCACAGCCCGTTGCTCCTTTGAATTGAATCACGCTGTATGGTACACAAAGTTTCTGGAGCAAAGGAATCTGTGTCGACGTCTGCAAACGCCATCCATTGTTCAGTCGTAAGTTCGTCTAAGGGATTGCGTCTGAGATTCAAACAAGAAAACCTCAGCAAACCAGTGGTGGATCCTGCCATGGCCTCATCGAAGCAACTGAGCGGGCGGTGGTCAACGACAGAAAGTGCTCTTCGGTAGTGAATCCCGGTCGCCTGTTCCGGCTCCACACCTGTACGGAACTGCAAAACGGTACCAGACCTGAGAACCAGCACCGTTTGAGTCGCAGGAGCCGTGATTCTTAGGTCTGATTCTGCGGTTGGTTCCGGAGTTTCATCATCTTGATCACTGTGCTCTAAATGCGCCGATTGATTGCAAAATCGATTTCAGCTCCTCGCCAAGCGCTGGTCCTGGTACTGATCGTGGTCGCTGCTGTCTCAACAGGGGCGATGCATCTGCACTTTGACTTTTCGCCGCAACAGGTCTACGGCGGACAGCACGAAGCAGTTGAGTTTTGTGAAGAACACAAGCAGCTGTTCCGCTTTGAAGACAGCATCGCAATTGTGCTGCTTGAAGCTCGCGACGACCAAACGCTGCTGCAACCTGACAGGCTGCGCTGGATGCAGCAGCTGGCTGAAGAGGCCGTCGGGATATTCGGTGTGGTCGATGTGACATCGCTGGTCACTCTGGAAACACCTCGCTTGAATCTGCGGCAACGGGAGCTGAAATGGACGCCTCTGGTACCCGAACAGCGATTCGACGATATTGAGTGGCTGGAACAACGGCTGAACCGCATGCCGCTGCTCAATGACCTCATTGTCAGTCAGGATCAGAAACTGGCTCTCACACTGGTTTCGCTTGATCCGACTGGCCGCGATATTGATACCGTACGGGAAACAGTCCATGCACTGCAAAACCTGCTGAAGCGACTGGGCACACCGCAGGGCACGACCGTTGATATCTCCGGTGTACCTGCGATTCGCGTGGACGTCGTCCGGAGTCTGATCGGTGATCAACTGATCATGGCACCGGTCTCGGCTGCCCTGTTCATCGTAATCGCCGTATTCATGTATCGCAGCTGGAAGGTCACGGCAATCTCATTGCTGTCGGTGATCGCAGCAGTTGGGCTGACTGTGGGAATCATGGGCTGGTGCGGAATGACGTTCTCGATTCTCAGCAATATTGTTCCCACGCTGGTGATGATCATTGGTGCTGCCAACTGTGTTCACATCATTGGTCGACTGCAAATAGTGCTGGGGAATGAGAATAATCCGGTTGAAGTCTGTGTCCGTCTCGTGATGACGGAAATGTCGTGCACCTGTTTGCTCACGCTGGCCACGACTACCATTGGTTTCGGCAGTTTGCTGATGGCTCGTTCCGAAATGCTTCAGCTGCTGGCTTTACAGTCGGCGATAGGAATGGTCTGCAATTACGTCTGTCTGATGCTGATTCTGGCACCTGGTTTGACACTGACGGCTCATCATTTGCGTCGCATGGACCAACCGGATCCAGGATCTGAGTCTGTCCGTCCACAATCCGGACATTGGGAACGGGTAGGGATATTCGTTTGCAGCAACGCGACCGCGATCGTCGTGGTGCATCTGCTGGCGGCCGGCGCAGCCGTGGCTGGTGCGCTGAACATGCAGGTCAATTCCTTCATGTTTGAAACGTACGAACCCAATCACCCGATCGTTCAGGTGACGAAAACACTTGACGACAAAATGTCGGGACTGATCACACTGGAAGTGCAGTTGCAGGCCAATCACCGGGACCGCTGGTTTTCAGCCGACATGATGACCGTCTGTCGTCGCATTCGAAAACAGCTGCGGCGGGATGACCGAATCACATTTACCAGGGATTATGTCGAGATGCTGTCTGCACTCGATGACCGAGTACTTGCCGAAGATCCGCGGGTCGCTGGACTGGGCATTCAACGGGTGCAGCGAATGCTGCCGCGAATCAATCGACCGGAAATCATGTCCACCTTCATAGCCTCTGATCAACCTAAAGCCCGGATAATGCTGCGGGTGCGTGACATCGGCAGCAGCGGTTTCAAACAGCTGTTCGTTCGCGTGAACGAGGTGTTGAAACGGGAACTTCCGGATGATGTTGGATTTCAGCTCACTGGTGACGCCTGGCTGCACACGGTGTGCATGGATCAGTTTGTTCGGGACCTGTTCTATTCGCTGCTGGCGGCCTCCGGGATTATCTTTGTCCTGATTGGTCTGCTGTTTCGATCCGCCGGGACCGGCCTGGTGTCGGCTGTGCCAAATCTGTTTCCGTTGACAATGACACTGGGGTATATGTATCTGCGCGAATATGAATTGACCGCCGGAAACGTAATTGTGTTTGCCATCAGTCTGGGTATTGCTGTGGATGACACAATTCACTTTTTGGCTCGGTATCGCGAAGAAGCGAAGACGCATGGCGATGCGCAGGCTGCAATTACAGAAGCACTGCGGTCGAGCGGACGTGCAATTGTCCTGACAAGTTTTTTGGTGGTGTCCGGGCTGAGTGTCCTGGTGTTTTCTGAGTTTCTGCCCACCCGCCGATTTGCTGAGCTGACGGCGATCACGATGCTGGCTGCGCTGCCGGGAGACTTATTGTTGCTTCCGGCATTGCTGTCGTTGTGGGCCAAAGCTCGCTCGACTTGAGTCCCGCCGATGCAATTCCATCAGTTGACGTAACGATTCTGTAATATCTTTCCGGTTCCTCCGATTCTGTGACTCGCCAGAGTCCTGTGTGTTGTAAGCGGTGAATCTGGAATTGCGAAAAGTAGTCAACACGAACGACGATGTAGGGGGTGTCCAGTGCTCGTCAAAGTTGTTCCTGTGCGCCCTGTTTTCTGGGCTGCACAGGATTGTGAAACTAATAAAACCGATTGATCACGACTCCATGGCTGCTACCGTTCGCTCGGCCCCGTGCTCCATTGCAGCAGAGATTCGCTGCCTGGACCAGCTGCGAGAATTCGTGCATCTCACGCTGTGTCGCTGTGAAAACCTGCTGGAATTCCATTTCCCGATGTCTGAAACGGAATTGAAGAAGAATGGAGTCCGGTGTGGACTGCAGTTTGTTCTGCATGGTCCTCACCGAGTCAGGCTGTCAGCAGTGTGGGCCGTTGAGTGCAACGAGATCCTGATGTACGCCGCCAATGGCCGCAGGTTTGGCCGAATCCGACTGCTTAACCCGGTTGCGCAGGGCATGGCCTGTCGTTGAGCTTGCCACAACGCGAACCGGGTTGCGAAAACTGTCAGACTTCTCGGATTCTGCGAGATATAATCCGTACGACATGCCGCTTCACGAACTGTCCGCAGGAATCCACACGCGACGCAGCAGGAAAAACTTAGATTGTGGAAATGAAATCTGGTCCCCGGATGCAGATTGTCCTAGCATTGCCTGCCAGAGTCGATTTGGTCCCGCAAGGTGAGTCTGATGCGCACATCTAATCCGGCATTTGGTGAAAATGTTCTCCGTGAGATTTCATTCGCGGAAGAGTCAACAACCATGACCGTAAACGGCATGGTGATGAAAACTCTGATGGCTCTGGCTGCTGTTTTACTGACCGCCGGGCTCGCGTGGCTTCAATTCCAAAAAAGCGGTTACGCTGGCGTGCAGCCTTATCTTTGGGGTGGTCTGATTGTCGGCCTGATCGCAGCAGTGGTGACATTTTCCAGGCCAACGCTGGCGCCGTACACAACTCCGGTTTACGCTCTGGCACAAGGCGCTTTTCTGGGAGCTATCTCAGCACTCATTTCGTATCAGTTTCCCAAGGTCAATATTGTCTTCCAGGCGTGTTGTCTGACCTTCGGGACCCTGTTCGTGATGCTGATCTGCTACCAGACCGGTGTGATTCGTGTTACAGAACGATTTCGAGCGGGTGTCACAGCGGCCACGGGAGCGGTCTGCCTGTTGTATTTCGTTACAATTGTGTTGAGCTTCTTTGGCGTATCGCTTCCTTTTATTCACAGCAGTGGCCCACTCGGAATTGCGTTCAGTCTGTTTGTCGTTGGGCTTGCTGCATTTAACCTGCTGCTGGATTTTGATCTTGTTGATCGTCTGGTGGCCCAACGCGCACCCAAAGCCATGGAGTGGTATGCCGCTTTTGCCCTTATGGTCACACTGATCTGGCTTTACCTGGAAATACTGCGGCTGCTGATGAAACTTCAGGATCGACGGTAAGTCCGGCGATTGAGCAGTCGCGAAAGACATGCTGTCAATCCTGGGCAAAGCCACAGGGACAGCCGTGTCAGCCCGCCTGGACCGTTGATGAACCGGCAATAAATTGTCAGTCAGCAATGAAACTGTGATACAACCCCATGTAATACGGCAGCAGGAAGACACTACCACAGGCCAGTGTTTGGCCACTGCCACCGGTGTCAGGCTGCCAGGGGTTTCGATTCCAGTGATTAAAGTGGCATTCGTCGACCGGGATCACCTTTCCGTTCCGGCGGTACAGCCGGCCACTGGTATCGATACCCGGCCCCGGAAGCTTCAGCAGATCACTGCGGTGACTGTTGGTATGAGCCCAGTCAAAACGATCCAGCGGGAAACGTCTGAGAGTATCCACCGAGTCATCGAGCCAGTCCGCCGGCGGCGATACGGGTATGGTTCCCCATTGATTGGTAAATGTTTTTCCCAACCCGGCGGCCGCATAACAGAAATTGAAGAAAGGATTCATTTCGGGACGTTCCAAAAGCCAGTATTGCCAAAAGGATGACAAGTATCGCATTCGCAGCTTCTGATCGGGTTCATATTTCAGCAGGTTGTAGAAGCACATGAACGCCATTTCATCATCTGACTGATTTCCACTGCCGATACCGGCCTGAATTTTTGGTACAAGCACATTCTGATGGTAACCGTGCTGCTCACAGAGTTCCTGCGCCACGTCTGAATAGAGCGTGTTTCCGGTCATATGTGCGGCTGTGGCCAGATAGGACAGAATGCTGAGAGAATTGAGTCCGCGTTCTGCTGACCAGCGAATGTCATGGTTCAGTGAAGCGGGACTGTAGTCGGCCCAGCGGGTTGCTCCCGCATGATCGTAAAGTTGGAAGTCGTGCAGAATTAAGTGGTCGATATTGTCTCGCACGATTTCTCTCACGCGTTCCTTTTCTTCTTCCGTGTCGGCAACAAGGTCATAGTAGAGACCATAAAAGAAGTAATGACCGTCGAGCTCATCCGAACTCGTATCGCTTTTCCAGTAGTATCTGCCGTCTTCCGTAATTGGCCAGCGAGGGCTGTAGACTCGCCACATTGAATCCTGATTCTGTCGCCGTTGCTGACCGGCCAGTGTGTACCCCTCTCGTTCGTTGGGATCCGGCCGGCTTGTGGGGACAACAGTTCGAGCGATGAAACCGTATGGAGCGGGATTGGGTCCGCCGCGGGGCGCGATACTCAGAAAACGCAGCGCTTCAAAGGCCTGCCTCGCTCGCTGTCTGGCTTTGGGAGACTTCGTCGCAGCCCAGGCAAAGCACTGGCCGGCACCATACATTGATGTCCACAGTCCGTCATTATCATTGTCTTGGTGCGTCAGTGACGACTTGTTACCCGGTGACAGCGCATGGGCCTCGATGACATATCCAAATTCCGTACGACGGTTGTGTTTGTCAATTTCTGCTTCGAAGAATCGGGCCTTTTCCGCCAGTGTGGATTCAACAAAGTGAATGTGTGATATCCCCGCATCGGTGGCGATCCAGGCACTTCCATCCTGTGCAAGAGCAATAGACCGAACACTATCATCGGGCAACCAGCGTTTGCCCTGTCGGTAAGCCCAGTGTTGGCCATCAAATCGAACGACTCCTTTAGTGGTTCCGAACCAAATGGTTCCCTCGGCATCAGCTGCGGCACAGGTAAAGTCGGTGAACGGGACTCCTTCAGCACCCGTGAATAACGTCCATTTGGCATTGTCCAGACACCCGACGCCCTGTCGATCAGCAAACCAGAAACGGTATTGTCCGTCTCGAACGACCAGTGCATTCTGAGGCAGCCATCGTCTGTTTCCGTCGCTCACCACCCGTTGAGACACCGGACCTTGAATCCGATCTGTCCATGGTAGTGCAGGTGTTGCCGGATGGTTGTTCCCGGTCTGTGCGCCGTGGCTTCGGCTTAATCTATCCTGGTCGAGGCTGATCCCGGTCAAGGGAGCGTTCG
The DNA here is from genome assembly GCA_963581585.1 of Planctomycetota bacterium. Lineage (GTDB taxonomy): Bacteria > Planctomycetota > Planctomycetia > Planctomycetales > Planctomycetaceae > S139-18. The sequence goes on along the minus strand of CAUZPL010000005.1, from coordinate 101,648 downwards.
ACAGAGCCCAGCGTCGACTGCCGGGCTTGAGAACAGTCCAGTTGTCGACGGATTTCGCGTAGATGTTTCCGTCCTGATCCACCTTTATGTCAGTGACTGTATTGTGCGAAAGCCCATCAGCGGTTGTATGGAATGTGCGGGATTCCTGAGTGAAACGTGCGCTCTGTGACGGCTCAGATCCATGAACATACGGCAACGGGCCGAGCAACAGGACTGACAGCCAGGGAACGTATTGTGTCATCGGCATCCTCATTGAATGGTGTCCACAGACTGCCTGAGGTGAATGATCGGGGATTCGCGGCATCAAAAGTCTGAATCGACGCGGAATTTGATTCCAGCTGTCTGACGGCAGAAATGAATTTGTCTTGGAAAACAGCATAAGAGTTATCCCTCTCCCTGACTGCTGCCGTGGCACCCAATTTGAGGAAACGGAAGACTGTGCTGCAATTAATGGTTGTACCTCGAACGCAGTGAGACGGCAGGGCTGCAGCGACAAATTCAGTTTGGCCAGTGGCGCCAGGCGGGCTGTGGCAGCTGCAATGAATAAGCGGGCTCATATTTGGGCCTGTTGTTGTAGCCGTCACCGCAGTTGCAGACGTCAGTCAGTGCAGGTCTGTTAAGAAGGTTAAAGTCGGCGCTCTGGAATTGACGACACAGAGTGCAGGCGTTTGTTGTTCTGTTGTGGCAGCGGGTTTCTCATACCGGCTGCAGGGGAGGCCAGGATCACGACGGGCTCGAGCGCCAGGGGGAAAAGTTTGGATCGGTGTCAGGTCACAGGGATGTGGCCGGTCAATGGTTGCAGCAGCAACGGCGCATCGGTTTCCAACTGTACTCCGCAAATGTGTCTTGTGTAGACACGGGCTGTGCCGCACACAGCCAACAAAGGACCCTAGTCACGACCCCAACCCGCAATCTGCCGTGGTTCACGACCATGGGCTCAGTGAGCCGACCATGTCGCAGAAAGGGGGCACGATCACGTGGATTTAAAAGAAATTCGCGGGTTGTGAAGTGAGATAAGTTTGGAGAGCCCGCCCATGAAAACGATCTTTACTACTGGACAGGTAGCCAAGATCTGTAAAGTCGCCCCGCGAACGGTTTCCAAGTGGTTCGATTCCGGTCGCCTGCGAGGCTACCGAATTCCAGGATCTCAGGATCGCCGGATTCCTCGCGAACATCTGATTCGCTTCCTGAAGGAACATGGCATGCCTTTGGGAGAGCTGGAAGATGAAGCACTTGGCAAAATTCTGCTCGTTGGTTCTGACGGCATGACCCGTTCCAGCCTCGACGAAATGATGGCCAATGATGATTTTAAGATCGACATTGCCGCCAGCGGATTTGAAGCCGGTATCCAGGCAGAGTCCATCCATCCGGATTGTGTGGTGGTTGACTTTGTGATGGGACGTGAAGAAGCTCTGATGATCGCTCAAAACCTTCGAAAGAACAGCGAGTACAACGAGACTGTGCTGATCGGACTGCTGAGCGACGAAGACAATGCTTCCGGATTTGACCGCACGATTTTCAACGAGACATTCCGCAAGCCGTTTGATGCAGCTCTGCTGGCAGAACGAATTCGGACGCTTGTCAATCGTCGAAAACAGCTGGTCTAAAACGACTTACTGCGATCATTGCAACGCAGTTTTGAGCAAGAAAACGACAGCCAGACGACAGGCTGAAGTGTAATTCTGACACTTCAGTTTGTGTCTGGCTTTTCTTGTTGTCGGAAGAAAATGTGTAGTTTTCACTGTTCAGATTATCGGCGGTGTGCCAAACAGATTGCAGTTGTCACTGTTATATATCGCTGTACGATTCATCTGTTTTTGGACTGGACTGTCTTCTCCAGTTTTGGCCAACCCGTCCGGCTGAATAACTGAAAACTCCGTAATGCACTCACAAGATGATGTCCCCCGATTTCAGCGACGTCTGATAGTTTCCTGGACGATGATGGCGGCGTTGGCAGCGCTGCTGCTGATGCCCCACGTCAGACGCTGGATGGATAGTCGAGTGACTGGCGGCGATCCGCGTCCGGTGACTCCTCGCGGCAATTTGGCGGACTTTGAAAAAACATCGGTCGAATTATTCCGTCTGGCGAGCCCGTCGGTCGTTTTCATCAATACGACGGCACGCGTCGCCAACCTCTGGACACGACGGACTTATGAGGTAGAGGCCGGGACTGGCAGCGGATTTATTTGGGATAAACACGGGCACATCGTCACCAACTTCCATGTCATCAAGGACGCATCGTCCTATCAGGTGGAATTTGCAGACAAGTCGTTTCAGGCGGAATTGATTGATTCATCTCCTGACGATGACCTCGCGGTCCTGAAGATTGAGACATCATCAGAGTTACTGAAACCGGTTTCGATTGGAACAAGCAGTGACCTGATGGTAGGGCAGTCGGTGTTTGCGATTGGCCATCCGTATCGACTTGGACTGACATATACAACTGGAGTTGTTTCGGCACGCAGCCGATCGATAAAGGGGCCATCCGGTCGACCGATCGACGACGTGATTCAGATTGATGCCGCCATCAACCCCGGTAATTCGGGCGGCCCACTGCTGGACAGTGCAGGCCGTCTGATCGGAGTGAACACGGCAATCTACAGTCCATCGGGAGCCTCAGCAGGAATTGGATTCGCAATTCCCGTCGACACGGTGAATCGCGTTGTGCCTGCGATCATAGCGAACGGGCGATACGAGCCGCCACGGATTGGAATTGGTGTCAGTCCGGAATTGAATGATGTCTTTGCTCAGCGCACCGGTCTGAAGGCGATTGTCATCGACAGTGTCGAGCCTGGTGGCCCTGCGGAGGCCGCCGGGTTGCGCGGAGCCAGACTGGAAGAAAGGCGCATTATTGTTGGAGATGTGATTCTTAAAGTCAGTAATCAACGAGTGACAACACTTAATGAGCTGCTGGCTGCCCTGGGAAATCACGAGCGGGGTGAGCGAGTGACGCTCACGATTCTGCGCGAGGGCATAGAACAGACTGTGGATGTGACGCTGAAATAAACAGGCCAGATACCCTGAATGTCTGGCCCGGCATAAGTGCGACCGCCGCCGCTTCAATGTCCGTCAATCGCCCGCCCATATCCGTTATAGCGGCCGGAATTCCCGGGAAGCCGGTGGTGGTTGCGCAAAACGGGTCCTTGAGAACACCACGTTGAATGGAGTCCGTGGTGTGACTCCGAGGACTATCAAACTTTGTTGGCAATTCTTGGTTACGGGAACTCTGTGACTCCAGCTCGCCGACGACGTGAGTTTGAATCCACAGAACCGCTGCCCTAGAATGTTGCACTATTCCAAAGATCAAGTTAGGTGCTTCAGCGGCTGTGAGCGGAGAATTGATGACGGGTATCGACAAAACACCGGCCTCGGGCGTGACTCCTCCCGTGTCTCGACACATCGACCAGCCGAGGATCGAATCGGCGGTGCGTGAAATCCTCACCGCAATCGGTGAAGACCCGCATCGCGATGGCCTCCAGGATACTCCGGCACGAGTGGCTCGCATGTATGCTGAGATGTTTGGTGGCCTGCACAAGGAGCCTGGTCGCCATCTGCGTCGGGTGTTCGAAGAGCAGTACGACGAAATGGTGCTGGTACGTGATATCACGTTTCACAGTATGTGCGAACATCACTTGTTGCCATTTATCGGGCAAGCGCACGTTGGCTACATTCCGCGTGGACGCGTGACAGGGTTGAGCAAGCTGGCGCGTGTGGTGGACGAAGTCGCCCGCCGACCTCAGCTGCAGGAACGGATGACTCACACCATTGCAGAACTGATTGAATCAGAGCTCGATGCAAGAGGTGTGATTGTCGTGCTCGAGGCTGAGCATACCTGCATGACTATTCGCGGTGTTCGTAAACCGGGAGCGTTGACGCTGACCAGTGCTGTGAGGGGTTTACTCAAAAACAACCAGTCCAGTCGTGCTGAAGCGATGGCTCTGATTACCGGCAAATGATTTCTCTGTTTGTTCTCAAACTGTCGGCTGGCATCACTCTGATGTGGTGGCTGATGCCGCGTGCTGATGTCACGGACGGATTCTTCAGGATTCAAATGCGGGTCGTCTTGGGACTCGCTGTACTAGGGTCGCTGTTGTTGTCTCGGGCCGTCACATGGGAAGTGGCAGCGGATTCCGCCAGGGCGTCTGCTGTGGAGTTAGCAGCTGCCGACGCGACGGCAGCAGTGAATCCACGAGCCACAACCGAATCCATCCGTGCGACGACCTGCCGATGGCAATTGCGGATCCAGATGGGAGTCGCGGTGCTTGCATATGTCGGTTCCATTTTTTGGGCCCTCGGACGTCGATTTCCTGGTACTCTGTGTATTCACACGATGACGCTGGCCAATTGCATATCACTGGGCCTGCATTCTGTTCCGGGTCACACTTCAAATGTGTGGCTGCAGCTGCTGTCCGATTTTTCTTCGGCAGCAGTTTGTGGAAGTGTCCTGACCGGAATGCTGCTGGGGCACTGGTATCTGACGACTCCCACAATGAGTACCAGGCCGCTGTGGTGGTTCAACGTGTCAATTGTGGTGTCCGTCGCCTTTCGACTGGCCGGGTCAACGACCGCAGTCATCACCGAAGGAATTCAAATGCCGGGCATGACGCACTGGATATGGCTTGCCGTTCGCTGGCTGGGCACCATTGTGGTACCGCTCATCGTGGCAGTGCTGATGTGGCGGATTCTTCGATACCGCAACACCCAGTCAGCAACAGGAGTGCTGTTTGCGGGGCTCATTCTGGTGCTGATGGGCGAAATGTCGGGTGCAATGCTGGAACAAGATCTGAACATACCATACTGAGGGTACTGTCGGTCTGCCGCAGCTCTCCACAGCCTGCTCTGATGCAAATCATCTTCCAATGTCCCCGATGCGAAGGGCGGACTGCCTGTCGTCCGCAACCGGACGACGCTCCCATCGAGTGTTCGCACTGCAACTGGCAGCGCAACACCGGAGCAGCCGACTTTGATCGCGACAATCTGGGTCGCTGCAGGGTCTGCGGCTGCAGTGACTTGTGGCGTCAAAAAGATTTTCCACCGGCGCTCGGTTTGCTGTTCGCGGGAGCCGGAATTCTATTGAGTTCACTGGCGTGGGCGTGGCACTATCCGGAACTGGCAATCGGGACACTCATGGTGTTTGCTCTGGTCGATCTGATTCTTTACACCTTCATGAATGATATGATGGTATGTTATCGATGTCGGGCGCGGCATCGCAGAATTGAAATGAGTGGCGAGCACCCGACATTCAATCTGGAGCTCAGTGAACGATATCTCCGGATGAAGCAACGGCAGAAGAGTGAATCGGCGTCGGACTGAATCATGATGATGCGGCCGCAAATGGGCTGCGTGGGAGCCGGTGGCAGTGGAGGAAATTCGTCAAAGAATCTTGGAAGAGCTGCCGGAACTGCTCGAAGGAGAGATCCGTACAGATGCAGTGACGACTGCCATATACGCGACCGATGCCAGTATTTACGAAATTGAACCTACGGCCGTCGCACTGCCGCGGACGGCCACCGATGTCGAGACTCTGGCAGCCTGGGCCTCTCATAACGGTGTCTCTCTGATTCCACGAGGCGCTGGGAGCGGACTTGCAGGAGGTGCCCTCGGGCGGGGAATTGTCGTTGATTTTTCCCGTTACATGACCAGAGTCCTCGAAGTCGGTACCGATTTTGTACGTGTAGAACCTGGCGTGGTTCATGCTGATCTGAATAATCTGCTGCGCGAGCACGGTCGTTATTTTGCACCGACATCGAGTCGAATGGCGTTCAGCACAATCGGAGGGATACTGGCTGTCGACGCGGCGGGTGCCCAGGCGTTTCGCGTAGGGTCGGGGCGCGATCACCTGCGGGAAGTGGACTGTGTGCTGATCGGTGGTCAGCGGTTGACGTTCTCCAGCAATGAACCGATTGACCAAACCTTCGCCATCCGGCAGGCGATGAGTGCTCGGACAACCGAGGACACGCTGAGAGACTCAGGTGAGTTGTTTTTACCACCCGTTCACAACGAAACGCTCGCCTTGACCAAACTGCTTCCGTTGAGTCGTCGGTCCGATATCTTGGAACGACTTGCAGCTGTGCTGGATGAATCAGCCGATGATATTGATGCTTTGCAGCCGATGATGCTGCGAAACGCCTGCGGATACATGCTGCGGGGTATTCGTCGTACGAACTCACTTGATGTGACACGTCTGCTGGCCGGATCGGAGGGTACCCTGGGACTCTTCACGGAAGCGACGCTGCACACACTCCCACTGCCTGAACATCGCGCATTGATGGCGATCATGTTCGGCACCACAGATGACGCATTAACGGCGATGCACTTGCTGCTGGAACTCGACCCAAGTGCATGCGATCTGCTCGACCGTCGGTTGTTGAGTCTGGCACGGGAAGATCGATCCACCTGGACATCGGTTGTCCATCGCAATGCAGAAGCCGGCTTGTTCCTCGAATTCACGGGAATAGCGCCACGCGAGATTCAGCAGCGTCTGGCGGAATCGCGGACACGTCTGAAAGACGCGGGAATCAGTCATGTCATAACGAAGACCGCACTGAGAGCGGTGGATGTTGATGAGTTGTGGCAGCTTCCACTGCAGGCAAATTCACTGCTCGCACGACTCAAAGGTGATTCAGTGCCTCTGCCCTTTGTCGAAGATATTGCCGTTCCGCCGTCAGAAATTTCGCGATTTCTGATGCTGGCCCGCAAGACATTTCAACGACATGAAGTCACCGCAACACTGTCCGCTCATGCCGCGTCCGGGCAGCTGCACTTGCGACCAATGTTGCCATTCCCGAATATCAAAAGTGCACCGCGAATCGAAGCACTGGCCCGAGACCTGTACCACCATGTGCGAGCCGTGGGTGGTTCGATTTCCGGGCAGAATGGTGATGGGTTGTCACGCACAGCATTCATTCGTTCACAGTACGGCGGGTTGTATCGTGTATTTCGGCAGGTGAAGGATATCTTCGATCCACAGCGATTGATGAACCCTGACAAGATCATCAGCGACGACGGCCAGCTGACAATACGGAATCTGCGCCGAACGCTCGTGCAGCCGTCAATAAATCCCACAGACAAAGCCATGGAGTTGTTGCCCGTCCTCGAACTGACGTGGAGTGCCGACGAGGCGATGCACGAAGCGACACTCTGCGATGGATGTGGTGAATGCCGGAGTACAGAGGCTTCGCTGCGAATGTGTCCGTTTTTCCATCAGCAGTCTGCGGAAACGGCGAGCCCGCGCAGCAAAGCTGCGGTGGTACGGTGGGCTCTGGCGACCGGCAATCCGGAAGATTTGCTGACCATGCAGACCATTCAGGAGCTGTCATCCTCGTGCTTCAACTGTCGACAGTGCCAGCTGGAGTGTCCTTCCAAGGTCGATATTCCCCACCTAATGCTGGAGGCCCGCGCTAAGTATGTCAGGGCCAACGGGCTCTCCAGAACGGACTGGCTGCTGTCTCGATTTCACACGTATTCTCGATTTGCCTCCCGGTTTACGAGACTGACCAATCGTCTGTTGCGCCATCGGATCTTTCGACGGCTGCTGCAGAAGACACTGGGGATTGCCGAAGAACGACGTTTACCGCAATATGCATCGCAATCGTTCCTGAATTCATCAGTCGCCCGTAATGAGTGCAGCGACGGTCGGCCTGGAGACAGTCAGCCCACAGTTGTCTATTTTGTCGACTACTTTGCGAACCACCACGATCCTGCTCTGGCAGTTTCCTTCGTTCGGATTCTACGCCATCAGGGGTTTCGGGTCTTCGTACCGCCAGATCAGACGCTATCCGGAATGGCGATGGTGAGCGTCGGGGATACTGAAGCGGCTCGCGAGGTCGCGGAAATCAACCTGCGGGAACTGGGTGAGCCGGCTCGCGAAGGATACCCGATCCTGTGCACAGAACCGTCAGCCGCACTGTGTCTGAAACAGGAATACCCACTGCTGCTGAATCATCCGGACGCAGCTGTTGTTGCGAAGCAAACTCAGGATGCCGGTTCGTTTCTTTTGAATCTGCATGCTCAGGGAAGACTCAAAACCGGCTTTCAGAGAATGCCTCTGAAACTCGTTTACCATACACCATGTCACCTCAAGGCAGTCAGCACGCAGCGCGGACTGCTGGATCTGCTGAAATTGATTCCCGATATTGAAATCGAGGCCATTGATTGTGGATGTACGGGCATGGCAGGCACTTTCGGGATAGCCGCCGAACACTTCAAACAGTCGCTGCAGATTGGTGACCCGCTGATTCAAACGCTGAAGACTGTCAGCGTCTCGGCTGGAACAACGGAGTGCAGCAGCTGTCGAATGCAGATGGAACAGGCCGTGGATTTTCCAACGCTGCACCCTATCAAGATCCTGGCACTCGCATGGGGCCTGATGCCGCCAGACGACAGTCAGCTGAACTCGCGTCCCCACCGATATCTGATGTCATGAAACTCGATGTTCAGTTATTTGCTGCAGCACGTGACATTGTGGGGCAGTCACCCTTTCCTGTGGAATTGTCTGAGGGTGCGACCGTGGCCGATCTGAGAATTCAGCTCGTTCAGGACTGTCCAAAACTGAAATCCATGGCAGTGTTCCTGTTAGTCGCAGTGAACAGTCAGTACGCTGGGGACTCGTACGTGTTGAAAGTGGGCGATGCAATTGCTTGCTTTCCTCCGGTGAGCGGGGGATGATTCGCTTCACTGAAGTGATTCTGTGTTCAATTTTCCAGTTGAACCCGGAAGATTGATGCAGCAGGGACTCCACATATCATCAGATGCCTTGACCGTAGCGTCTGCGCAAAAACCGTAAACTGAACCGTGGTTTCGATCACATCCAATCCGATTGATATCAACTCTGTTATGGCCACGGTACGTGATCGTCGCGCGGGAGCGGTGGTGTTGTTTCTCGGGACCGTGCGGGAGTTTACCGGAGATCGCCAGACGTCAGCTTTGAATTACGAAGCGTTTGAGGAGATGGCTTTGGCGTCGTTGCAGCAGATCACAGAACAAGCAAAAACTCGATGGTCGCTTGTGAAATCGGCGGTCGTGCATCGTACCGGGTCTCTCGATTTGGGTGCTGTTGCCGTGGCTGTTGCCGTGAGTTCCGCTCATCGTGGCCCGGCGTTCGATGCCGGGCAGTGGATCATGGACCGTATCAAACAACAAACACCGATCTGGAAGAAGGAAATTTATAGCGATGGCCGGACAGAATGGGTACACCCGAACTGCGGTGTGCCTGAGTCGTCTCCCCCGGACGCGGATTCAATGGGCATATTGCCTGATCATATCATACCGACTGATGAGTACTGATGATGCCAGGTCCTGTCGACAATCTTCTGGTGGATTCATTTGGACGTTTGCACAACAACCTGCGTGTGAGTGTCACGGACCGCTGCAATCTGCGTTGCTTCTACTGCATGCCGGAGCATGATCCTAAATTCATGCCGAAGGCAGAGCTGTTGACGTTCGAAGAAATTGAACGTGTCGTGCGCATCGGGACGCGTCTGGGAATTGATCAAGTTCGTTTCACGGGCGGTGAGCCGCTCGTAAGGCGTGAACTGCACAAATTGATCGAGTCGGTCGTACGTCTGCCCGGGGTCCGAGATGTCGGATTGACCACGAACGGAATCTTTCTGGCGGATCAGGTTCAGGTGCTGCGCGACGCGGGATTGAAGCGACTCAACATCAGTCTGGATGCACTTGATCCAGAGACTTTCCGCAGGATCACTCGCCGTGACGGTTTCCACAGAGTCCTCGCAGGAATCCAGGCAGCGAAGGACACCGGGTTTGCGCCGATCAAACTCAACGCGGTTTCAGTCCGGGGACTGACAGAAGATCAGGTCATCCCCTTCGGGGAGTTCGCCCGGCAAGGTGATGTTGAAGTTCGGTTCATCGAGTTCATGCCCTTGGATGCCCAGAACGAATGGGAGCGGGAAAAAGTACTGTTCGCCCATGAGATCATCGCAATTCTGGAAACGGAATTTGGTCCGCTGGATCCAGTTTCATCCTCGAATGACCGGGCACCTGCGAATCGGTATCGGTTTCGGGACGGTCGCGGCACGATCGGGCTGATTGCTTCGGTGAGTCGTCCGTTTTGCCATAGCTGTAATCGATTTCGGCTGACAGCGGATGGTAAGTTGCGGAATTGTCTGTTTAGTCATGACGAAACCGATGTCCGTGATCTGTTGAGAGACAGTGCAACGGACGACGACATAGCACACGCCATGCGGGCGTGTATCGCGATGAAGAAAGAAGGTCATGAGATCAACTCGGCTCGCTTCATCCAGCCGGAACGACCAATGCATTCGATCGGCGGGTAGCAATTGCTTCCATCGACAGCCTTGAGTTCGTGATGCTCAGCTGCCGAGAGTGTCTGCTGCGTTCGAAGCTGCGCAAAAGGGCGGTTGTGCTTTCTTGCAAAAATTATCGAAGTCGCAACCTGGTGAGAGAGGAGCTTGGAGCAACCTGGCGAGCGAACGTGGTTCGGAGGAAGGTTCTATTCTTTTGGGCTCGTCCACATGGGACTCAGCAAACGGAGGAAAGGATGAAATATCTTATTTGTGCGGCAGTATTTGCGTGTTTGACCTGTTGTTCGGCACTTGTGTTCGCCAGCTCCATCTCTGTCCATTGGACCACCGTGATAAGCGGTGACTTGAATGGAACTGCAGTCACATTCGATGGCAGCGACGCGCATATATCCAACTCCGACCTTTCGGGGTCAGACTTCTCAGCCGCGCCGCTTTCCGCGAGTACTGAGATAATAAGTTACGACGTTCGCTCCGATTGGACGGCTACGTTCAGTTCGTCGGTGTCAAATTGTTTGCTGTACGCGGTCTCCTGGCGAGGCACGTCTGGGGGTGCATCGCCGGTAAATTACATGTTCGACCAGCCATTCACCATCCTTTCCGGATTGGGCAGCGGGTCGGGGCGTTTTGTTACTGACCGCTACAACCGCGTTCCGCCAAACGCCCTTGCTACGAACGCCTAGCCGATTTTGTCGGCATTCTGCAAGTGCACCAGATCAACCGCACTTAGAGCCAGGGCAGTACCGGAGTCGTAGTTCCCCGCGGCAAACGCGAACAGGAGGTCGCTGCGATCAAAATCGCCGTTACCGTTCCAGTCGCCGGCAGCCCAACCTGAATTGCCTGCAATGCCGTCTCCGAGTCGGACCTGTGGCGAGATTTCCTATCAGGGACCAGAGCGTCACGGAACCCGCACGCCCGGCATCGTTCCACCACGACGAGAGGGACTCAGGTCGACTTCGCACCGCGAATCACCTCGAACGTCCGGACGAGCTCGCGCACGACGTCGGGATGGGCCGACGCGAGGTCCTTCGTCTCCGACGGATAACTCCCCAGATCGAACAGCAGGTACGGTTTGCCGAAGGGCTTTCCCCTGGGCTTGTGCCGTCCACCCGAGCCGTTGCCAAGGACGAGCTTCCACTTGCCGGAGAGGATCACAAAGAGACCGAACACGGAGTGGTGAATCACCGGTGGATGGGATGTCTTCCGCGGCTTGCCGAGGAAGCACCGCTGCGCGGGGGCGCTCGCCCATGCAGGCGAAATAGCCGGGGCAATCCAGCGCCGACCACACGATTTCCCGACGCACGAAACCGTTCTCGCCGGCCACGTCGGCAGCAGGTCGGCACGGACTGGTGAGCAGGCTCCGGTCCTCGACGGGACCGGTGAACAGCTCCAGACCGTCGTGGTCGTGACGGCCGGGACCGCAGACGAAACACAGGTCGGGAACACGTGCCCCTCGTAGCAGGGATAGCGGCTGACGGCATCCTGCGCCTGTTCCAGTGACGGTGCGGGCGGTACGTCGAGTTCAAGCGGCGCCGGGACGGCGGTTCCGACCAGCGTGTCACCGTCGCTCATACGCACCCCGCCTTCTGGGGTTCCGATCACGGCAAGCGGAATGTCGAGCGGTGGCGGCACGTGCAGCCGGACGCACGCCGATCCTTCTATGTAAACGGCCAGCACGCCACAGCTGTAACTGCCGTTACCCGATGCGGGGGGGGCCGTTGTAGCGGGCAGGTATGATGGCCGAGGTCTCTGCATGCATCACTCGGTTTCGTCGTCGCCCGGCGCCTGCGGAGACCAGTTGGGCACGATGCCGTAGTCGCAACGGTACAGTTCGCGGACCCGATGTTGCTGCTCTTCTGTTGCCTGCAACCGCGGGAGGGTGGTGCGGTTAAAGCGTGCCGGTCTGGCAAGACCGAACTTTGCCTGCAGGAAATCGTCCAGGTGTTCTATCGGCACGATGAAGTCGACGTCTTCCGCATCGTAGCACCAGGCCTGGGGCCGAAGGTGTTCGTCGATATGCAGCGGGTTTCCGATTTTCAGGACACTTTCCGCCACACGGATGAACTGGTCGAGCCCCATACCCTCCAGTCGCTTACCGCTGTAAAATGGATGACGGGCATCACCATACAGTACTTTGTTGTGGTAACATGAAAGAAAGCGGGAAACCGGGTCGCGGTACACCGTGAATTTCAGGTAATCGGGATACTCCGACAGCCCTTCGAGGTCTTTGTGATTGACGGCCATGCCCGGAGATGGCTTCCATCCCCAGTACCGGTGCACACTCTGCTGCGGGTGGGATGGCTTCTCCCAGTTTTTTCCTGTCTCCTCCTTGTACATCAGCTGCTTCATCGAGCTCGATGCGTTCTTGGAGATCGCAAGGTACATGAAACGGTGTTTATGGCATAGGAAAAACAGGTTCGGCATGGCCCTGCGGCGCACGTAAACCCGAGGCTTGCGGACCAATTCCGCCGCGGGCCGCTGCTTTCCGCCGCGCTGCTGGCCACTGATCGTACCTCCCGCCAGTTTCATCGAGAGTTTCTGGAAACGCCCGAGCATGCGGCCGGCCGAGCGGTAAAGGCCGTAATACAGCTGCCGCGGCAGCACCAGTGACGCCGTGACGGCCAGGCAGATCATCAGGTGGTTTCCGTCCAGCGTCCGCCATTCGTATTGCAGGGCCTTGCGAACCGCGTGCCTGGCGGGCAGGGCCTGCTTGCCGCCGGCGAGAATCCGGGCCTGGTGCCAATACACGTGCGCTACCGCCCGGCGCCGCAGGTGCTCGGCGGCATCCGGGGTTAACTCCGCCACCATCGCCATCGCGAGGAAGTGGTACGCCTGCTGCGCCTTGACGTTGGCGCTGAGGCCTTCCGGGTTGACGCGGTAGTTGACCAGCGGCTCCGGCACACAGGCGATGCGCCACCTGGTGGTGGCGCAGATGCGCGACCACAGCTCGTAGTCTTCGGCCCGGCGCAAGCTGCGAACGAAGCCGTCCAGCGGCGGAAAGGCGCCGGGATCGTCCGGACGGCCGCTGAACACCTCGCGGCGCAGCACCGCGTTGGAACCGTTGCCGATGGTGTTCTTCACGTAGCAGTCGTAAAAGGAGGTCGGATCCGTTCCCGACTTCTGGTAGTTGCCGAACTTTTCACCGGTGGAATCGATCAGCGCCGAGTAACTGTAGCTGAGCCCGAGGTCGGGATCGTTTTCCAGCGATTCGACGTGGCGGGCGACTTTCTCCGGGTACCAGGTATCGTCGGAATCGAGGAAAGCGATGTGCTTTCCTCGTGATTCGCGGATGCCCGAATTGCGGGCGGCGGCGAGACCTTGGTTTTCCTGCACCACGTAACGGATGCGCGGGTCCTCGAATGTCCGGCAGGTATCGTGGCTGCTGTCGGTAGAACCATCGATGACGACGATGATCTCCAGGTTCCGGTAGCTCTGCGCCAGAACGGACTCCAGGGTCGCGGCGACATAGCGTTCGGTGTTGTAGACCGGTATGACTACGCTTACGAGAGGAGTTTCCACGTTGTTGTTCCGGCGCCTGGCAAGCCGATGTTGTTGTTGAGGCATTCAGACCGGATCCCGTGCCCCGGCCGGCCTGAGCGTTTAATTGCAGATCACCGATTCGGGAGTGTCTGCCTTGGAATTCTACCCCGGTGCTGACTCCTGCATCCGTATCGCCTGCGCTTTGGCCATAGCGTCTTCTGCTTGCGGGATGAGCCCGCACCTCTGCAGCACAACCGAAAGCTGCACATAGGAAAACGCGTCACTGGGATTGAGCTCTGTGACTCTGGAGGCATGTGCAATCGCGGCGTCATTCTGGCCAAGCTTCTGCAAATGAACTCCGAGCGCCAAATGAGACTGCAGGTGGTCCGGGTGTTCGGCCACAATCTCCTGCAGCGCTGCCACAGCAGCCTCAAGGTTGCCATCTTCCTTGAGTTGATTGGCAGCGTCGTATAGCTCGTCGGGATCAGCAGAAGTTTGTGACATGGAACTGATTTCCGTGGTGACCGCCGAAGTTATTGCCGCTGGACCGTATACGGGTCGAACAGATCAGGGAATCATATCATATGCCGCTGCCAAGGATACTCAAGAATCCACCGTGCAATTAGCGGTCAGTCGGCTAGGCTTCCTGTGACTAAGATTCGGGCCCGATTGTTTCACGTGGAACCACGCAGCGGAATACGAAGCAGATGCAGCACCGGTTGTCTACGCAGGAACTTGTGCTCGTCACGGTCGCCGTGGCGATCGGATGCTATCTTCGTTTTGCGGAAACGGACCAGCTGGCCGTCGAGCACTTTGATGAAGGTGTCTACAGCTCGACTGTCTGGTATGACCAGTTGAATGGCATGGCGTATCCGTTTCGGCATCTGTACGCTCCGCCAGCACTGCCTGTCATGATCGGTGCTGCCGGCAGCTTTGCAGGTCCCCGGCTGGCTCCATTCATTCCAGGTCTGCTTACCGGAGCTATCACGGTAATTCTTGTATGGGGTTTCACGCGAGCCGCATTCGGAATGGTTGCAGGTCTTATTGTCGTTCTGCTGGCTGCGCTCAGTGATTTTCACGTTCTGTATTCGAGAATGGCCCTGACGGATGTACCGGCTTTGATGTGGATCGTTTTGGCTGTGTGGTGTGGAACGGCGGGAATCGATCGACAGAGTGCAAAGACGATGATCCTTGCCGGGATCGCCTGTGGCTGTGCGTGGTGGACGAAATATACCGGCTGGCTGCCGATTGCGATCATCAGCAGCGGCTCACTGTTTTGGTGGGGCATTGGTGGCTGGCGACAGTGTGGCTTTCGGCGTCTGATGGTGCTTAACGGAGTCATGACCGTTTCAGCCTGTGTGATCTGGAGTCCCTGGTTGTGGGCTCTGCAAAGCGTCGGGGGATATGAAGCTGTTGCAGCCAACCACAACGCGTACCGCACCGACTGGGACTTGTGGTCCAAAAATCTCGAGGATCAAATCACCTGGTATTCATTCACGGACAGCTCACTGGCAGCCCTGGCAATTGCCCTGGGCGTGACATTCGGCAGCAGCCACCGCTGGTTTGCAGCCCGCTGTTCCACGTGGAGCCGTTGTGCGCATCCGGGCACGGGGATCACACCTGGTCTTCTGGCACGATTCATCATCGCCGCAACTGTGTTATGTATCGCAACGTTGACGATTGGCTCTTTTGGTATACTGGTTTCGCTGGGGGCCGGAGGCATCGTTGGGCTGTTCCTCTGGCCTGCCATTACCGTCTTGAAGCGTGATTCCGTGGAGGCAGTTCCCCAAAGAGGTTGCCAGTCGAAGCCTGCTGAAAATATTGATCCGGCTGATTTTAATGCGTCACCGGACATGGATCCTCAACTGGCAGCCTGCATCGTGACTGCCTGGTTCTGCGGTCTACTGATCAGTCTGCCCACCTATACTCCGTTCCCACGTCTGCTGCTTCCATTACTGACGGTAGTCTGGATCGCTGCAGCTGCCGGAATTGGATGGTGGGTCGAGGCCTGTGTCAATGTCGCTCGTAGAAGCGCCGATTCAGGAATTCAGCCACAGAAGTCGGTGCTGCAAATCGTGGTGGTGAGTCTGGTTATCACGTCGCTGTTGCTTGGGGTGTGGAAGCTGGAAGCCGGGAATCTGACTCGTTCGGGCATTCATGATTCGCGCTTAGGGTTGCGCGACGCTTCGAACGAAGTGGCTGAGATGTGTCGGAAGAAATCCGGAGCAGACGTCACGGCAGAGGATGTGGTGCAGTTCGTCGTGTACGCGTTTGCTGAACCGTGCGTGCTGTGTCAGCTGAATCAGGCCGGCATTGTCGCCAGGCCGGTACAGGATTTAAAATTCCCGGCAGCATCTACCATCAGTGGACAGCGGCTGCCAACGTTCTTGGTTTTTGGGCCGAATGCTTTGAGGACGTCTGGATTCATGTACGACTGGGTCGATATGGAACAACGCTTTGAACACGTGGGTGACGTATCGTACGAGCCCAGCGCCATTGTCCTGTACAACCTTTTCAGTCCGCAGTGGATCCTTCAGCACCCGGGAGATGAATGTGCTCAGCAGCTTGAAGTGTATTTGCTGCGCTGTGAGACCGCGGAAGAGTAAAGCAATCATTTTTTGGCCCGGTTCTTCTTAACAACAGCTGTCAGGTGTTGCGGTTCACTAATGATATTTTTTTCACTGTTCCGTTGTCTCACTCCACTCGATCCGTTGTGCATCAGCCCACAGTTGTTCCAGATCGTAGAGCGCTCGACCTTCGGCGGTGAACACATGGACGACGACATCGCCATAGTCTGTGAGCAGCCAGTTGCCTTCGGTGCGGTAGCCTTCGACGTTCAGACACGCATTGCCGCAGTCCCGTTTCAGCAAACGGTTGACCTCGTCGGCGATCGCATGCATCTGCCTCTGACTGGTTGCAGTGATTACAATAAAGAAATCCACGATCGACGTCAGTAACGTCAGATCCAGTACCACAATCTCCCGGCCCCGCAGGTCATCGGCGCACCTGGCGGCTGCAATCGCGTTGTCCCGGCTGGCGGCATACCTTTCGGGATCGCGAGGGGCCAATGCAGACTCGGTATCAAAGTCAAGTTCTGCGTCGGGCATGGGGATGTCGGAAAGTTCGCTGGACATATTGCATCTGCTGAAGAGTTAATGTGCCGGAGTTCAGTCCAATTCAGGACACCGGTAACAACGCCACGAGTTCCGGCCATCGTTCCCGAAGGTCGAACGTACACCATGCCGTTTATTTTGACTTTGGCGCGGCGTTTTTCCTGTGTTCTCCGGATCGACCGGCCTTGCGGCTGGCCAGCACATCCCGGGAAATTTTCACGAGGCGCGCTTCCGCTTCACGAAACTGTGTGACCATTTCCTCAACTGTCTGCCAACGATCATCCGGCTCCCGTTCCAGTCCCTTCATGATGATTTCTGCGATCTGGCTGTCAATCTTTGGCTCCGCTTCTGTAATTTGAAGGGGTTCGTGATTGATGTGCTGCACCACCGCATCCAAAGTCATCGCTGCCTGCCAGGGAAGTCGCTTCGTGTACAATTCGAAGCAAGTGACGGCGTATGCAAATACATCCAGACGCTGGTCCGTCGGCCGCCTGAGAATCAGCTCGGGCGCCATGTAATTTGCCGTACCCGATCGGTTGCCGGCCTTGCGAAATTCGGGCTTGTCGGGAACAACGAGTCCGAAGTCGATGAGCTTGATTTCATGCTCTTTGTTCACCAGCACATTTCGAGGACACAGGTCACGGTAAATCCAGCCCTGCTCATGAATGTAAGTCAATGCGTCGCCAATCTGAATCATAAAACGCAGCCGGTTGCGCTTCATTATTTCTCCCTGAAGATCCAGCAGCAGACTCAGACCCGAGCCATCAACATAGTCCATCGCCAGATAGACTTCATTGTCCGTAGTCCGGCCAACTTCGTAGGTGTGGACAATATTCTGATGGATCAACGTCAGAGCGACCTCGCCTTCCCCCGGCTTATTGAGCCCCTCGAAGCGTGTCTCAAATCGGCGTGTCTTCTCCATGTCCAGGACCTTGATCGCCAGACGTCTGTGCGAAATAAGATCCTCCGCCTTCCACACCTTGGACATACTTCCCTGACCGATCTGGCCAAGCAAGTGGAATCGCTTGGAGATATCAACACGCCCCCGGACCCTCTTATTCGATCGCTTTTTGCCAAACAGGCTCATTGGGCCCCACCCCTTGAAATACTCGTGCTGTGACGGCTCCTGCGTGTCAATGTGAACAGTAGTCAATGATGCGCGCCACTTCCGATCGCAGCTGACGGCGGTGGACAATGCGGTCCACGAATCCGTGTTCGAGCAGAAACTCGCTGGTCTGAAAACCGTCCGGAAGATCGATATTGCATGTTGCCTGCACAACACGAGGACCGGCGAAGCCGACAAGTGCACGCGGCTCGGCCAAGACCACATCGCCGAGCGAGGCAAAACTTGCAGCCACACCCCCCATCGTGGGATTGGTCAGCACCGAGACAAACAAACCCCGAGCCTTGCGGAAGCGTGCCAGAGCCGCGGCCACTTTACCCATCTGCATCAGTGAGAGAATGCCTTCGTGCATACGTGCGCCGCCACCTGACCCACTCACCAAAACCAGAGGCAGTTTCAATTCAGTTGCCTGTTCAACTGCCCGGGTGAGTTTTTCACCGACTACCGAGCCCATGCTGCCCATGATGAACGACGAATCCGTCATTCCCAGCACCAGTGGTCGGCCGCGCATGTAACCGCGACCCACCGTGCAGGCATCCTTCATACCAGTTTTCTTTTGTTCTGCAATCAGCCGATCCTGGTAACTGATGCGGTCCACAAAGCCGAGCGGATCCACAGGAGTGAGGTTTGCGTCCCACTCCTCGAATGTGTCCGGATCGAGCAGCTGGCGGAGACGGGATTCGGTGGGCACATGAAAATGGTGTTCACATTCCGGACATATATTCAGATTTTCTTCAACCTGATTTCTAAAGACTGTTGCCGAGCAACCATCACATCGCAGCCAGAGTCCTTCCGGAACTCCCCGTTTCGGACGTTTCAAGTACTGCAGCCAGGATTGTTGTCCGGTTTTCCGCGCTGTGCTCATCAATGCCTCTCCGGACCGGCTCCGCCGGTCGTCGCCACAGTGACATCGGGGACACATTCAAAATTGACGAATGTTCCTGAATCAAACTCTGAAGCCTCGAAGTATTCCAGCAGCTTACGACCTTCTCCACACAAACACGATGCCAATGTTGGGCCTCGCTGCTGCAGCGTACACCGAATAACGGTCGCAATTGGTTCCACTGCCACGATGGCAAAGACATCGTACTTCTGAATGGCTTTGTTCAGGACCCCGCTGAGGCGCTGACAGGCATTGGACAGGCTTTCACCTTCCGGGGCGCAGATGGTTTGAGGCTTCTCCCGACAGGCACGAAACAGTCTTGGATATCGCTTGCGCACGTCCGACTCCGGCAACCCCTGCCAAAGTCCCTGGTCGACGTTTCGCAACTCCTCGAGCTCACGAATTGGGACACCGTTGAATTGTTCTGAAATAGCGCGAGCGGTACCAGATGCGGGATCACCCGGGGTGGAAAAAATGGCTTCGATTTTTGGATCACTCATGCTGATTTCTGTGAGGATCTCCTGAATTTCCTGCATCCCGACCTGGTTGATCGGCATTTCAAGCACACCCAGCAGGCGCGAATCAGCAGCGTAGTCGGTTTGACCCGGCCGTATCAATACGATCTGACTCATGCGGACTCCTCTGCCAGCAGTTGCGTGTCGCTGGCCAGTTCAGCCAGATGTTTGTGGGCGGTGGCGTAATTCGGCTTGTCAAAAACCGAACTGCCGGCAACGAACAGATCCGTACCGGCAGTCGCGCAGGCCTGAATCGTCTCTACTGCAACTCCACCATCAATTGAAATCATTAATCGGTTGCCGGCGAGCTCTCTGGCTCGTCGGACCTTGGAGAGCACTTCGGGCATGAAAGTCTGACCGCCAAATCCGGGCTGGACACTCATTACCAGCAGCAGGTCGCACCAATCAAGCCAGGGTTCGGCAGATTCAATTGGGGTGTCGGGATTGATGGCGAGACCAGCGACCGCATCCTGTCCGCGAATTTCAGCGAGCAGATCTGATGGATCCGGAACGGCTTCCAAATGAAACGTGATCGCGTCACAGCCAGCCTTCAGATACTCCGGAAGATGACGTGCAGGGTCAGAAATCATCAGATGAGCATCGAACGGAGTCTCGGTCAGCTCTCTCATCGAACGAATGACCATCGGACCATACGAAAGGTTGGGCACAAAGTGTGCATCCATCACGTCCAGATGCAGCAAACCGAATCCGGCCTGATCGAGTAACGCCACCTCATTGTGGAGATTCCCGAAATCACACTTGAGCATCGACGGAGCAATCACCGGAGTCATCTTCCGGAGACACCTCAACATCGCTTCGCGTTTTGACATGCAGCTTGCCGGGAAACCAGACAGGGAACACAGGTCAGACGATTCGGTCCAGAACACGGCACCACAATTCCTGCCATGGTGGTCCCGCTACAGGAAGGTAGGATTTTCACGTTCGTCCCGAGACAAGTCCAGCCGCAGGAATGGCAAACACTGCAAAACGATGGATTCTCAGATGACTCGCCCAATCGTCCGGAAAGAGTGACAGTAAACTCTTGTCATGTAATAATTTATGGCGATTTTCTACTGAGACCTTCCACAGGGACAAGATTTCCGTAACTGTTGACTCAATCAGTAATTATGTCTAATCAGTTCTTGAACCACGTGCGGCCTCATCCCACTGTGGAAATAAAATCCACGCATTTCCCACTCTTTTGGGTGGATCTCCGGACTTCCTGAGGTGGGTCATGTGTGCACGTGAGAACAAATCGAAGACTGTCATTGGGGACAACCTGGCATTTGAAACGACACAGGATTCAGCATCCGTCAGGCAAAACTGCGGGCGTGGAAGCCGTTCGTGACAACGGCCTGAGATACATCCATTTGTCTCATGGTCATGACGATATATCACCTCACCGTGTTAACGAACTGTCGCCAGGATAGATATCGCAGTCCGATGGAGGCCGCAGCGGACTCCATCAGGGTCGCCCTGATCAGCCGGGATTGCGGAATTCACCTGTTACAGCAGGCGGACACCGATCGCGAGTATCACGGGCTGGGGAACAGTGTCAGGTTGGTCGGCTCCCCGACCAGGCAACGGCTGACTACCGTCAACGTTGATTCCTTTCAATCCATTGAAACGTCACCTCCCGTGGACGCAATGACTCAACGGGAATCCATCATGACGGAGTTGGTGCAACTCGTTGAACGCGGCTGACGGGAAATATGCCGTGTCCAGACCGGAGCGGGGCTCACGTCGCTTTATTGCTGCAGGAACAGTTCATGGAACTGAGGCGTCTGATTGCAGTGTGTTCTCGCGATTTCCCGACCTTAATTGATGAGTCACAAGCACAGGTGTCACTGCTGGAGTGATGGTTGCGGTCATTGCCGGACAATTATGGCTCAGATTTGCCTCGTACTAAGCTGGATTCGGGGATCCGTATCATGCCATGCGCGTTTTCGTTATTGAATGGAGCGGGTCAATCGCCACTCAGGCGGCGGTTCAGTTTCCTGAGAGCCTCGCTTTCGATCTGCCGGACGCGTTCACGTGTCAGTCCCAGCGCTTCGCCTATTTCCTTCAGCGTCCGAGGCTCGCTGTCATCCAGACCGAAGCGCATTCGCAGGATAGTTGCCTCGCGAGAATCCATACCATCAAGCAGTTGAAAGACATGTTTCAAATTGTCGTTATTGATCAGTTCATCTTCGGGACCGCGCGTGCGTTCATCGGGCACAATGTCGCCCAGCGTCAGTCCGGACTCGTCCTGGGCCGACTGTGGTGTTGCGTTGTAAAGCGCAATCGCTTTCTTGACAATGCGTAGCTTCTTTTGAGAAATTTCGAGCTCCCGTGCAATGTCCTCTGCCGTTGGAGTGCAGTTGAGTTCTTCCGTCAGTTTCACGGCCGCTCGACGCCATTTGGACAGGAGTTCTACCATGTAAGCTGGAATGCGAATCGTCTTGGCGGAGTTGACCAGCGCCCGTTTGATTGATTGCTTGATCCAGTAACTCGCATAGGTACTGAATCGAGTATTCATATCGGGGTCGAAGCCTTCAACCGCCCGCAGCAGGCCCAGATTGCCTTCTTCAATCAGATCCGGAAGTGGCAGACCCTTACTGCCGTATCCTCGGGCGATATTTACGACCAGTCTCAGATTGGCGCGCACCATGCGGTCTCGCGCGGAAGCATCACCGGCCGAGATCCGGCGAGACAGCATTTTCTCTTCGTCTGCCGTCAATAGAGCCGTTTCGTTGATCTCACGCAGATAGGTCTCCAGCGGTGTTTGCAGGCGGGAAGTCGAACGTGACTTAGTGACGGTCTGAGGCATTGTTGCGGGTTCCGGCTGGACGATCCGTGGCGAAGGAGTAACGTCGTTGAAGGTATCGTCCAGGGTTCGCCGAACGCATCAGCCTCAAAGTCGCAGAAACTGCCGAAGTTGGGATCACAACAGCAGAAGCTGAAAGATCTGCTTTGATCTCTGAATCGGGTGAGACTGCACTGTTCGTCACAAAACGCAAAATCCGATGAAAATTTTATTTGAACTGCCATCGGAGGAGTATGCCGCTGCAACTAAGCCGCGCGGGGCAGCAATTCACGGGCTGCTTCATACACCATTGCCGCATCAATCGGTCCTGGCTCCATGGAAGCCACCACCTGCAGAATCTGGCAAATCCGCAGAAGTTGAGCCGGAAGTCCACGACCCAGATCTGTGATCGCCCGCCAGCCACTGTCGGTGATCAGCTCCACCGGACAATTCAGATGAGCAAAACGCCGGACAGCGAATTCAATGGCTTCCTGTTCCGGCAGGGGCTCCAACCGGACACGCAGAACTGTACGCCGGAGTGAGAACGTGAGGGGTTGTTCAGCGGCAGCGATAACGCTCATTTGCCCGTCAGATGCTTCGGCAATGGATGTCAACAGATGCAGAACAGAGCCAATGTCTTCCTGAGCAAAGTCTGCGTCATCCAGTAACACGACAGTCTGGTAACGGCACCCGGCACGGGCCAGCAGTTCGTCACGAATCATCATCATCAGTTCGGACGTGTCTGCATCAGAATGGCAGAAAATTGACAGAGCACCGCAAAGGTGCCACAGTGTGGCTCGACAGTCCAGTGATGCCACATTCTGTCGCAAAGGGCGTCTTCCGGAATTGACCAGTTCGGCAGCAGTCGACCGCAGGACAGTCGATTTTCCTGTGCCACTGCTGCCTTCCAACAGTGAAAACACATCCCCGTTTTCGACAACGTAAAGCAATCGACTGACTGCCTCAGTATGTCCCTGCGTCTTGAATACCCAGTCAATTTCCTGTGCTGATTGGCCAAACATCCCGCCGCTCCCGTGGCGCCACTGTATTCACTACAATTGGTGATATCGGCAGGAATTGACTGGACCAGCCAGCGAATCGTGAGCGATTGCTGTCGGCAACCGGAATCAGGCATGTGAATACAATGACAGGATTGGATTATCGGTCGGCCGGAGTCGACCTCGACGTGTACCAACAGGCGATGAAACGACTTCCAGCACTGATGGAGACCACCAAAACGCCAGGAGTCATGGCGCTTCCAGGAGGCTTTGCAGGCCTGTTTCGTCTGGGAGCGATGCGAGACTGGAATGATCCTGTTCTGGTCTGCGGAACGGACGGAGTCGGCACAAAGCTGCGAGTTGCCATTGAGGTTGGTTCGTACTCGACGATGGGCATTGATCTGGTTGCCATGTGTGTGAATGACTGCCTTTGTCTCGGCGCCATGCCGCTGTTGTTCCTCGATTATGTCGCCATGGGTGCTGACAATGCTGAGTTGCTTGAGCAGCTGGTAAGCGGAATCAGCAATGGATGTCTTCAATCCGGGGCCGCGTTGCTCGGAGGTGAAACAGCCATCATGCCCGACATGTACGCTCCTGGCGATTTCGATCTTTCCGGATTCTGCGTGGGTGCTTCCGAACGTTCAGAACTGATCATGGGTCGCGAACGTATTGAGCCCGGTGATGTGGTTGTTGGGATTCCGTCATCCGGATTTCATTCCAATGGATACAGCCTGATTCGTAAGGTGGTCTTCGAATGTGCCAAGTTGAGTGCCGAAGATCAACTCGATGAATTCCATGGAAAAACTGTCAGCGATATCCTGCTGACTCCCACTCGTATCTATGCCGACGAGGTCGCCGGCGTGCTGGCAGCTGCCGGAAATAAGAACGTTCACGGAATTGCGCACATCACTGGCGGAGGCATTGCCGAAAATGTGGAACGCATTCTGCCTGCGGGAGTTCAGGTAATGATTGACCGTGCCGCCTGGAGTGTGCCAGCGCCATTTGACTGGGTCCGGAATCTTGGAAATATCAATGAAGCAGAAATGGACCGTGTCTTCAACATGGGACTGGGAATGGTCGTCATTGTAGCAGAGTCGTGCGCGGAGGCCGTCCTACACGCCGCATCGAACGATGACTATCCCGCGACAATCATCGGAGACGTATTGGCAGTCGCAACCGATTCTCCCGGCACAGTGCAACTCAGCACCTGATCCGACCTTCCCACAGAGTTAATCCGGCGATGCATCTGACACGTGTGTTTTTCACATTCATTCGCAACGGAGTGATCCGTGAAACGATGTTTCGGGCCAACTTTCTGATTCAAATCGTCACGCGCGGATTCTGGTTTTTCGCCCAGATCGCCCTGTTCCGCATTATCTATTCAAGTGTTCCGGACATCAACGGCTGGACAGAAGACCAGTACTTCGTCTTCATGGCCACAGGCATGCTGGTGAACGGAATCGTGGAAACGTTTTTTATGCCGAACTGCGCCAGTCTCAGTGAACAGATTCGGACTGGCCGACTTGATTTCGCGTTGCTCAAACCGATTGATTCTCAATTCCTGGTGTCGACGGAACGAATCAACCTGGCGATGCTCAGCCAGATTCTACTGGCATTGGCCCTGCTGCTGACATCGTTGCAGCAGATTGGCCAGCCGGTTTCTCTGATGCATGTCGCAGCGTATTTTGTCTTTGTACTGGCCGGCGTTGCCTTCTTTTATTCCCTGATGATTACAATGGCCTGCAGCAGTATCCTGCTGGGACGGAACCAGGGACTTTACGACTTCTGGTTCTACATTACGGTGTTCGCTCGATACCCACGGTCGATTTATGACGGTCGTGACAGCTCACGAACCGAGGGTGGCGAAGTGCTGCAGTTTGGCTTCTCGTACATAATGCCCATCCTGCTGGTCATCACTGTACCCGCCAGAACCATTCTCGGAACACTGTATCAGCCACATTGGGCTGCAGTCGCAATAGTCGCTGCCGTAGCGGGACTGCTCATCTCGCGTCTGTTGTTTCACTGGTCACTTCGGTTTTACCGCAGCGCCAGCAGCTAAACTGGCAGGAAATCACACGACGTCTTCGTCGTCATCGTCAAAATCGACCGTGTCAGCCGCATCCCCATCTCCGGCGTTGTGGACGTCGTCGGTGTCGAAGTCTTCATCATCCTCAACATCTGCGTCGGCGGCACCCGGCTCCGAACCTGTCCGATCAGGACTAACCGCCGTTCCCTCTGCTGGAATCAGCAGAAACACGACCACAGGTGCAGCCAACGCGCCGATCGAGCACAGCAGCGTTGTTCCAAACAGGCCCCACATCATGCCACCATCAGCGACTTCACTGATGAGTGCGAGGAACACTGCAATGATCAGTCCGGCGGCAGGGATGGCAGCCAGTAAACTCGTGAGAAGCATCTGTTTTTTCGTCATCCTGTAAACTCCGCTGGACGGCGAATGAGCGTCGGAATCATGGATTGATACGGGATATCCGGCTCCTGGAAGCCAGACTCTGCTGTATTGTTATCGACATCGTAAGCCGGCCGGTTCAGTTCCCGCAACAACGACTCCGATACTTTGCCGGTTTCACCTTGATATCTGGAACGATTGACGGGGTTCGAGAGCCACGGTGGCGGGGTCCGAGTTCTCAGGAATCCCGTCCCACAAATGCTTCACGGTATTGTCTAAAACGGGTTCACTCACAGGAAAGATTCCGCAGGACTTCAATGGCATCCTCCGGCGAGCGAACGTTTCTGCCGGGTACACGGCCTTCGCGGTCATGGGCCGCGAGTGCCTGGAGTTCCTCCCATGACTCGGATGTTACCAGCCGACGTCGCGCCCGGATTCCCAGTGTTCCCTCAAACATGCGGTGGACCGATGGAAGATTCTCGATCAACCACCGTGTCCTTTCCGTGACGAATCCACTCAAAGCGACGAGTCCGGCATTGTGGCTGTCTCTTGGATCAATGCCCTTGCCAACGTCGTGCATCATTGCGGCCGTGAGTAACTCTTCGTCCCACGGGTGAGTCTCATGGGTCAGCTCGAAAACCTGCAGACTGTGGTACAGAACGTCACCTTCAGGGTGAATGTCTTCAGTTTGGACGATTCGATCCAGGGGCAGCAACAGTGCCAAATAGTGTTCAAATCGATCGCAGGGGAGGTCATTGTCTTCGACTGTCCCCTGTCGAGGCAGTGGAAAGCCGCTGACAGAGCCCATCAGATGTTGCAGGTTGACTCGAATTTCCATGTCAGTCGGCAGACATTCTGCCGGCAGATAACTGCGGGTGATCGATCGTGCTGCCTGCCACCGTGCATCATGGTAATTGTTGACGCGCCGCCCAAGCATCAGTTGTGCAGCATCGAAACAGATTCGCTGGCGTAACTGGTTTGGGTCCATTGATTTCCCGCGGTCGGTGCTGCGATGAGCGTGACTCGATTCAGCGTCAGGACAACGACGGTGATTAAAGCTGCACAATTGGTCCACTGCGTCTTGGGGAGAAACACGTGCCGCCGAGAATGATATGATATGTTGAGCTGTTGATCCATGAGACTCCCATGGCACAGGCACACAAAATGTTCAATACGCTGGAGATGAATTCACGATCAGGATACCATTTCCGATGGTGATTTTTACGTTCAGGTCCGGTCCGATCAGCCACCCATGAGTACTCACGTTCCGGAGAGAATATCATGGCGGCGCCACCCGCCCTTGTAGCCTTGATGACTGTTCTGCTAACCATTCCTGCACTGGCGCAAATCAAGCCAGCGTCGCCCGGCCTCACCATATTCCTGGAGTAATGGTTATCTCGAAGTCCGAGGAGCCACGATTCCTGGTGGACCGATTCGGACGCATTATCTCGAAGCGTACTGTCGACCGGGATCAACAGACAGAGACTGGAACGAGACCGTTATTCCCCACGAAAGCCGTCTGGTGTCTGCCCCGCCCGACGGAAAACACATTGAGATTGAAGACCAACTCAGCGATGGTGTGGTTGTCAATCATTTGATTGCGGCCAGAGTCGACGAGGTAACATTTTTTGTGACCGCCACCAATCCGACAAAGGCAGAATCACTGGCTCACTGGGCTCAACCGTGCATGCGAGTCGACGGTTTTACCGGATCACATCCAGCCGCTTCACGAGACGTGTTTCCGCCATATATCCACAAGTGCTTCCTGATGCTGGATGGAAAGCTGACACGTCTGCCAACGGAACCGTGGGCACTCAAGGCTCGCTATATTCCAGGTCAGGTCTATGCTCCAGCCAGCGTCGATCGCAATGACGTCAACCCGCGACCACTCAGTAAACTGGTGCCTACAAGTGGCCTGACGGGCTGTTATTCAGCTGACGAAAAGATGATATTGGCAATCGCCTGGGAACCTTACCAGGAGATCTTTCAGGGCGTGATCACATGCATGCACAATGATTTTCGTATCGGCGGCCTGAAACCTGGCGAGACAAAAAAAATTCGCGGCAAGCTGTATGTTGTGCCCGCTGACGAATCTGCACTGTTGCAACGGTTCGGCCGAGACTTTCCTGAACAGGCAGAGTCCCGATGAATTAATCGTAGGTGCGAGGGATGACTATGCGGCACGAACGCTCCAGACAATCAGTCCTGAAATCCTGATCAGCAATTGCCGCCGATTTACGGCGTGGGGAAAAAGCGGGTGTGGTATGGTGTCTGCAGCATTTAATGGCAGGCAGGCTCACGGGGACCGAAGCAGTTTCGTTGATTTTTACCGCTGGTCCCTGTTTTCTCGAGAGCTTCAACAGCTGCCCAGGAGGGTGCCGAACCCAATTCCGGTCCCCAGCACCACAACGATTTACCTCGATACTTGTCAGAGACGGACTGGTTGTCGTTGTTCGTCACCGCGGTCTCGGTGATGATTCCGTTTCACATACCGTTGCAGATGTTTTTTCGGGTGAGCCACGCTGACCACTACCACGAAGAAACTGCAGTTCGGATTCTGTCTCCACACCATTGAGCAGCTTTTGACAGGCATCCGATGGTGAGCAGACTTCTGCCTGGACTCCGCACCACGTGATTTTGCTCGGGAAATCCGACTTTTCTGACGAAAGGCCTCACGGATTCACAGACACGCAAAGTGCATCGGTCACGTCTTGGTGCACCCGGAGCCGATCGATTTTCAGTTCGCGTTCACAGCTAATCGCCTGAGACATACCCCGTTTGAGATGTATCAGCGGTGTGTGGCATGGCAGAACGATAGCGAATGAATCTCGTGTCAGGAGACCAGAATCTTCTCTGTCTCTCCTGTCACCTGTTTCATCGGTCGTGACTGCCTTATTTAAGAAGATCTGCTGTCGTCCGCGAGCGTGTTCTGTCTACGAGAGGAGGAGATGGCGATTTGTATCAATCGTGTGGTACGATTGAGCCTGTCGATTAAGAAGCGGTCTCCGGACATTGGAAGAGTTCAATGCAAAACATTACACGTCGACGATTTGCAGCCAATACGACCAAAGGCATTGCCGCTGCCGGGATGGTTGTCGCGGTTGCGCCATCGGTGCCCGCAGCGGCAGCGAATGACACAATTCAGATCGGCATGATCGGCATGGGTGGCCGAGCTCGCGGTTTTGTGAACAACCTTCAGCGGCATCAGGACGTGGCGGTGACTGCCGTCTGCGACGTAGACAACTCACGGGCCATCGGTGGAGCGGACTC
This sequence comes from Planctomycetota bacterium, assembly GCA_963581585.1. Classification (GTDB taxonomy): domain Bacteria; phylum Planctomycetota; class Planctomycetia; order Planctomycetales; family Planctomycetaceae; genus S139-18. Next base: position 72,794 of record CAUZPL010000005.1, on the reverse strand, counting down.
CTTCGCAAAGGCGTTCGGGAAGCGGCCAGCGACATTTGGTGATTATCGCAGACTGCTGGATGACGGATCGATCGACGTTGTGTTCATCGCCACACCTCATCACTGGCATGCGACAATCGCCATTCATGCAATGCAGGCCGGCAAAGACATCTATGTCGAAAAACCAGCGTCCCATGTGTTTAATGAGGGACGGCTTCTTGTCGAGGCGGCCCGTAAATACGGGCGGATTGTACAGCATGGCACGCAAATGCGCTCGAGCGCAGTGACGGCCAGGGCTCGCGAAGTGCTCGATTCGGGGCTGATCGGAAAAATTAAAATGAGCAAGGCCTGGAATGTGCAGCGGCACTCTCATCGGAAAGCTGTTCCCGATTCCACGCCGCCGGAAGGCGTGAATTACGACATGTGGCTCGGACCAGCCAGGAAGCGTTTCTACAACGTCAACCGGTTTCACCACAATTGGCAGTGGTATCGTGATTACGGAAACGGCGACATCGGCAACGACGGCAGCCATGACCTGGACATGGCGCGCTTTGGATTGGGGGTCAACAAGCATCCTGTCCGTGTCACGGCACACGGCAGCCGTATCGACCTCGTCGGAGAACGCGAATATCCTGATAACATGATGGTTGCTTACCAGTACGGTGACGACAAGGTATTGCTTTACGAAGAGCGCGGCTGGACACCAGGCGGGATTTATGGTTTTGACAGTGGGAATGCTTTCTACGGTACGGAAGGTGAAATGATCTTTTCCCGACGCGGATACTTTCAGGTGTACCTGGGCCGGAAACGGGAAAAAGGTCCGAGCATGCGCGGCGATACCGGACTGCCCCGTCATGTGGACGGTTTTCTTGAATCGGTTCGCAGTCGTGAACCGACGACCGCCGATGCAGAGACGGCCCACCTCTCGTGCGGATTGGCTCATTTGGGAGAGGTTGCCTACCGGGCCGGGCGAATTCTGCACTTTGATCCCGAGACGGAAACAATCACGAATGATGAGGAAGCCAATGCCCTGCTGACGAAAGATTATCGCCAGCCATATGGGCCCCCGGATGTGGTCTAGCCTGTACTGCGCACCAACCGCGACAAGCGAGGACTGACCCGATGCCACAAGTTTCCCTGAGGCATGTTGTTAATTCAATTCGGCTTCGGACCTGTCCCGGTCTGTCGGGTGACACGAGGGACCGAGGAAATGAGACACGTACCGAACAACTGGCAGTATTATTATCATCCGACGGTCACACAGAATTCGATCGGAGCCAGTCGCATTTCCTCACTCGACGGGGCGCAAAGCCAGGCTGGCCGGTCGGCGAAACAGCCCGACTTTGCATGCTGCCCAGTCTGATTCCACTAAAAATGACATCCCGAGGGAGAGATCTATGAATAACCGGAAAACCAAAATGGGACGGCGTGGGTTTCTGACTGCTGCTCCGCACACGACGGCAGCGGTGGCAGGAGCAGGTTATCTTTTGACGGCCAAACCTAATGCGACGGCAGTCGCTCAGTCTGCTTCGACCCTCTACCGTTTTAAGCTGGGAATGTACCTGCCGGAATTAGGCCAGACGTTTGATAAATCACTGGCAACAGCAAAAGAAATCGGTGCGGAATACGTTTGGTTCAATCGACTCGAAAACGAAACAGATGTCGCAAAGATGAGTGATGCACAGGTGGACCGCATGGGCGAACGCGTCGCAAAGCACGGACTAAAAATATTTTTGCTGAACGCCGGCAATCCGTTCAAGACAATTCATCTGACGGATTTGAATGCCGGTACAATAATGGAGCACCCGGTATTCCGTGACGAACTGGCCAATCTGACCCGATCTATGGAGGTCGCGGCCCGCTTGGGTGTCAGCACGGTCGGCACTTTCAGCTTTGCCTGGCCGGGAGAATACACAGCAGGCAAACCGACGTGGCCGATGCGCTGGCTGACTAGAGGCGGTGTTATCGCTGACGTTGACATGGAGAAACTGACCACTGCATTTTCTCTGGTGGCCGAGCGGGCAGAGCGCTACAACGTTGACGTTGCGCTCTCGATGATGCCATGGAATTACACCAATACGACCGGGAATTTCCGCCGGGTCGCTGAAGCAGTCGGCTCGCCACGGATCAAAGTCATGTGGGGTCCGGCGGACAATATGAACAGCGGAGAATGGGACGTGGCCACCGCCGGTTTTCAGAACATACGGCCGTTCCTTCATGGATTGCACCTGAAGGATCTGCATGTGGAAGAGGGCGTGCGTTTGAATTTTCAGTATCGCCCACTGGGAGACGGGGACGTCGATTACCTGACGATCCTGCGCAACCTGAGAGATCACCACTCGGATGCAGTCCTCTCCGTCTCCACACATTTCCGTCCACCAAGCGGTTCACGCGAGGAAGCAATGCGGATTAATTTCGCCAATCTCCGGAAGATGATTAGCCAGGTCGAATCGGAGAGCTGAATCCGGTCACCGAACAACTGCCGGCGTGGAGTAACCGGTTGACAGTCTTGTCCAGAACAAGACTGTCCGCATCGAACAAGTCGGACTTTGCCGCGGGATTGAGCTTGTCCCGATTGGGCAAAAACGGTATCCGACACGAACCGAGCGAATGTCGTAAACTGATTCCCGTGTCGGACTGATCCGGACAGACGTCCGTTCCCCCCCCCACAGGTTTCCCCTGGTCACCCGATGGGAAACTGCTCCGGGCGACGATCCTGCTTTCCGGCAGCGCCCTGATCCTACACACCAAAGCAACTTAATGCTGGCGATCCGTGTACGAAATGTCCTCCTGCGAGTTCTCGTCAGCACAGCGACGCTGATCTTCTCACTGACCAGTACCGGGTGCCACAGTTGGCCAGCACGCACGTCCCGGTTCCTGTCGAACGATGCGTTCGGTCAAACGGTATCACAGTTGTTTGATCGTCGTGAAAGCAGGCTGAGCCAACAATGGAACGAATGGGGGAGCCAATACCTGCAGAGTGGGGACATCATCTTCATTCTTGGTCAAAGTCGTCTGGTCATGGGACTGATCAATTTTTCGGAGTTCTCCAGTGAGATAGCAGCGAGCCGGTTTTCTCACGTCGGGATTGTCTCCATTGAAGAAGGCAAACCGTATGTGTACGACATCGTGTTCGGTGGACCCCGACGGAAAAAGCTTGGTTGGTATCTGACTCGGGATAAAATTCAGCGAGTTGCGATCAGGCGACCTCGCACAGAGCTGGCGCGCCAGGTTCCGTCAGTCATCCAGTTCTGTCGTCAGGTCTATAATGGCGGAGTTCCGTTTGATGGGCAATTTCGTCTCGGTGATGACAGGTATTACTGCGCCGAATTTGTCGAGATGGCCTGGCGGTGTCAGGGCGTGCCATTGTCCGAACCGATCCGCATCAACAAACTTCCCAATTTTGCTTCATTCCCGAAATCAACCATCATGTTGGTCGAGGCAATGACTTCGATTTCACAAGATCAAGCGGTGTTTATGCCTGGCAATGAATCGTACGGGATCTGGTCCAGCCCTGAACTCACACTATTGTTGCCGGAGCGGTCTCCGCAGCAGGTGCCACGTTCGCCAGGACGCAACCGGACGGAGTGGTCTCGTGGCGAAACAACGAATCGCTCACGGCAATCCTGACAGCGTGGACTGCGATCGGTATCGAGGCTGTCTTGGATGATTTTCGCTGGTGTGACCGGTTGTCCGGAAGCAACCTGCTCGCAGATTACTGTGGCCTGCAACAATGCTCATTTTTATGGCCCTCTCCGTCTGACAGGGTGACTTGTCAACCTGGCCATCAATCTTTGGAGGACGCTGCCACGAAAGTAATGGTAGTTTCGGCAACGACAGGGTCACCATGTTCCATGACTGTAGCGCGGAGAGTCAGGGGCATATTGAACGGTCCGACCTGGGGCCCAACGTGAACAGGCACAGAACCACGGCGGACGTCAGGCATGACAGTCACGGCAGAAGTATCCAGCCCGCGAATGTGCGCAGGCACAATAAGCTCAACCATCGCGGGAAACTTCAGGTTCTCATCATACTGGAGTTCGAATTCAATCTTGGACACCGAGTCAGCCTGTACGTACAGGGACGTTTGTCCGGCGACAACACTCAGTCGTCCTGCCTTGACATTGATTGGTGCCTGAGCCTGCTCTCCGTCCGTGTACGCCATCTGATGGCGAATCCCGTTTTCGTCCACAACTTCACCGATTCCCATGATGAGGCAGCGTCCTAACCGGTCACGTGACATCCACGGTGGTAAGAAGAACGGAAATTCAAAATCTTCAACACCGGCGGGGACGATAAATTCACCAGCATCTCGTACGCCCTGAAGATGGCGCCGCTGTCGATCAGCGACTCGCACCGTAATCGGACCGTCATAATCACCTCGCTCGACTGAAAATGGATGCCGATAAACGGTCCCGGCATGGGCGCGGGCGTAATAGGGACCACGGTTCCTGAACGCGAACGGTGTCACCACCGAAACACTAAAAAGTACTGAATCAACGAGTTCGTCGGAACTGGCAAGTGTCTTGACAGCAACTCGTGTAATTGAATCTTCGCCGTTCTTGTGAGTACCATACAATTGAATCCGATGACCACCAATCGGGGCGGAAGCCGACGGCTTCAACATCAGCACGAAGTCGTCCTTCTCAGCCGGAATCAATAACTCGCCCAATTCTGTGTCCACCGGCAGCCCCGCGACATGAATATCGATGGCGCCTGTGAGACCACCAAACCGCTCCACACGGATCGGCAGCGAGACTTCACTGCCGCGTACCGCAGTGAGCGCGTCGTTGTCGAAGTAAAGATGGAAACCTGGCGCTGCCGAACCCACCTGAAGTCGATAACCAAATTCAGGTCCGCCGCGAGACGAAAACCGGTCCCGAACGCAGATCCGATAGATTCCGTCCTGAGTTGGCCTGAAAGCCAGGATTTGGTCTGCCGAAGGTGTATTCTCCTTGATCTGTTGCGATTGTGTTGGCGCCACTACGGCCCCGTCTGCGTCAACGACAACGATATCCGGCAGAAGACGCGATCCATGACGACCGGCGTTCAATCGCAGTTCCAGCCACTGGTCGGCCAGGACCGCGATTGTCCAGACGTCGACGTCACCCGGTTGATTAATTCGGCCATTGAGCATCACCGGTGCACTGAGTGGAACCATTCCGTCCTGGATATCATTCGGTTCGTCCTCCAGGTGTTCCGGCAGGTCGCTGATCTCCAGCCGCACGGGTTCGGTGTCTCGGCCGCCGATGCTTAACGGCTGGCGGACAAAGTTCTCCTCACTTGCACTCAGTTCAATCGTAACGAAAGTCTTGTGCGGCGCCGCTTGCGAATCGGTCGGACGCAGGCCAATCTCAAACCGGGTGGTGGCACCTCGGAGACCTCCTAACGGATAAAACCAGGCGGTGCGTAGGCCCTGTCGCAACGTCAGGCGATAGACGAAAGCCTGTCCCCCGGCATAGCCGACGTCGTGCACATGAACTTCGTGCCTGCCGTCGTTTTCTGCCTGAAACTGAATAACCGGGTCGGCGCTCTGTGTGCCTATGTCATCGGCGATTTCCCGGCCACCTGCGTGCAGCACGATTCGTGCGTCGAGTGGCGAAAGAAGTGATTTTGCTGTCAATTCAATGGTGTATATTTCTCCACGTTCTGCCTCGAACGTCCAGATGTCGAGATCAGTTCTTGGGAAAATCCGGCCGTTGGCCGTTACGGGCAATGTGACATCCACAGGGATCGGATCACCATCGATTTCCTGCTCAACCACCTCGGGTATGTCGCCAATCACGAACACTCGCGCGGAGGTGGCGCCCTGTGAAGTCCAGACTCGCCATGGCCGAACCCCAGGTGATGCACTGCCGTCAATACTGAGCACTCCCTGGTGATCTCTGGGATACTCATCCGGTTCCTGTGCCCGTTGACCGGTCAGCATAGGGCCTTCAAACCAGACAGTTTCACCTGTCCGCAGACGCTTAACAGCATCAACGCCGGTCCCGAGCATCTCGAACCACGGGTTGTCGAGCAAAAACAGCCCGCCGACTGTAAACTCCACGGTTTGACCTCGCTGACCTCCAGCCGGAAAGACGTACGAGGTTGTCGGTTGCGACGTTTGTGCGGTCGCCAACTGCATACTGATCAGGAGCAGGGCGAAAGCCGAACTGCAGTTCTTCAGGCAGTCAAACAGCATTGAAATGGCGGGGGTGATGCCCCGTTCGTCTGCGGAGCGATAGGTAGGAGACGAGGATACTCACAGCAGCGAACGGATCACTTCACCGTCGTTGACAATTTTGAAGGGTCTCCCGTCAGGCGAATAGAATTCGTCATCCGGATTGATGCCCATTAAATGGTGCACGGTTGCGGCCAGGTCTTCCGGACCATGCGGGTCTTCGACGGGCTTCGAGGCATGCGCATCGGTCTTGCCTGTGATCCGACCACCCCTGACTCCCCCTCCACCGATTGCGACAGTGAAACCAGGCCCCCAGTGGCCACGACCGGCGTGGGGACCGATCTTCGGCGTCCGACCAAATTCGCCGGTTACCACGACCATTGTTTTCTCCAGCATACCACGATCTGCAAGGTCTCTGAATAAAGTGGCCATCGCGGCATCAAGTGCCGGCAACAGCTCTTGCTTCATGAGGCGAAAGTTTTCCTGATGTGTGTCCCAGTCGACGTGCTGGATGGTAATGCAACGAACTCCCGCCTCAACAAGGCGACGGGCCATCAGGCAGCACTGGCCGAGTGTCGTGCGGCCATACTCATCGCGGATACTCACAGATTCGGCTTCGATGTTGAATGCCCGCTTTGCGTCCTCGGACGCCATCAATGAAACGGCTTTCTCACGAAAAACACTGAATGACTGGGCCTTGCGATTGTGAGCTTGCTCGGCAGCGCGTTCGAAGCGTCCGAGCTGCTCACGTAACTCCGCGCGTGCGTCCAGTCGCGACGGCGAGATTGTCAGTGGTGGCAGTAAATCGGGTACTGAGAAGTCGGGTGCATTGGGGTCCGCCTGGATCACGAACGGCGCTGCACCGGGACCCAGATACGCTGAACCTGCGCTCTTATGCATTTCCGGAAGACAAATATAAGGCGGCACCGATCCTCGCGGCCCCTTGAGACGAGAAATGATCGAACCGTGAGACGGACGTTCATTGTTTGGGCGCAGCTTCGAGTTGAATGCGGGGCTGGGATGATAACCGGTCAGCATATAATGGTCGGCCAGACCATGGCTTGAATTGGAATGCGTGAATGAGCGAATCAGGGAGAATTTGTCCTGTTGCATCGCTGTGCGAGGCAGATGTTCCGTGACCTGAATCCCAGGGACATTCGTTGAAATCGGAGAGAACTCACCACGAATTTCACTGGGTGCGTTCGGCTTCATGTCGAACATGTCAATCGTACTGGGACCGCCACGCAGAAATACGACGATCAAAGAGACGTCGTCATTGTCATCAGCGAACCCGGCAGCACGACGTTCGCCGGCGTGCGACTGGGCCTGTATCAGGCCGGCGGTGTTCCAGACAGTTCCGAACAGAGCGGCGCTACCTGCGGAAAACCAGTCCCGCCGACTTACGCCGTCACAAAACCGAGTTGTCGCACGTCTTCTTCGTGACATGATCCATCTCCATCAGAGACACCGAACTCCTGCTGGTTTTCGGCTTGTCTAAGCGCTGAAATCCACCCAGGTCCGACCGCAGTCGGCCAATCCCGCCGAATTCAACGTATACATCGTTTGGTTATACTTGAAATGACAGGATTCAGGTCACATCCTGCGTGACAGTGCCAGACGTCCGGCCTCCTGAAACGTGTGGCAGAATTTAACGCCATTTCTTTTTCGGTCAGCAAATACATATTCATACAACAAGCTGCCATTGTTCATTGTGTCAGTGATTAAAGGAGAATTCCAGTGTGTTCATCAGGCTCCACGCGAGGTCGACGGCCGCATCACGGCGGGATGTCAACGGCCTGGCAAAATACCTGTCCACAACCTGACGTTCAGATTCACTGGGAAATCGACTCAGAAATGTCAAGTAAAGCTCTTCCGCAAGCAAACGGTTTGTCCGAACCTCCCGCACGAGTTTTGACACCGTTCCTCCCTGGTGGTCCAGCCGGGCGTAGATTTCAGGAGAGTTCATGATATGCAGGACTTGGCTCACACTCGGCTCGCTGGCGCGCTCACACTCGCAGGCTGTCTTGCGTTCGGGACGGCCAAACAGTCTCAGGAATGGATGTTGTAACTTGCTGTCCCAAAGTTCAATCGCACGGGTGCCGGGAGCGGCTCCGTCAAATTGGACCGGGATTCCGGTGGTCTGGCTGATCGCATCAAGCAGCACTTCGGCGTCAAGTGGTTTGAGGAGTGCTCGCGATGCATTCTGGATATCTGATTCATTTGTTTTATTGGTCTGGGTCGCACGCTGGTATGCCTGCGAGCCCGTGATCACACGTATGAGAGATTTTATGTCATAATCCTGCGATTGCAGGCAGACCGCCAGTTCACCCAGCAGCATGCTGTTTGAGGAAGGATTCGATCGTCGAACATCGTCAACTGGTTCCACCAGTCCGTGTCCCAAAAAATGCGCCCACATTCGATTTGCCAGGTTTCGGGCAAACCAGGGATTATCATCAGACGTTAACCAGTCGGCCAGCACCTCCCGGCTACCGTCCTCAATCGGTACGTCAAAGGCAGATGTTCCCAGTGGTAGTGGATCGACTACTTCTCCTGTGCGTGGATGGACTGTTTTCACACTGGCGTCCATGACCAACTCGTCACCCAGCGGCGCCGACCGAGTCTTGACTCCGGCAAAGTACGCGGTCATGCCGTAATAGTCCTGTTGACTCCAACGATCGAACGGATGATGGTGACATTCCGCACAATCGATTCGAATGCCGAGAAAGGCCTGAGAGAATGCGCTGGCACGGTCACCTGGTTTAATGACGGCCTGATAGAAGCTTGCCTGCGGCGATTCGTCGAAAGGTCCACTGGCAGTGGTGATGGCTCGTGCAAACTCGTCCATCGGGCGGTTTGACCTGAGGTTATCCAGAATCCAGCGGTAATACGCATAAGCTCGACGATGACCAAGGATCGCGCGATCGACGCGCAGTACATCCGACCACCTGAGCGCCCAGTAGACTGCATATTCCGGACGAGCCATCAGGTGCTCGACGAGAGCAACCCGTTTGTGTTCCGAATTATCAACCAGAAATATGCGTGCTTCTGCAGCTGTTGGCAGCGTGCCGATAATGTCCACATAGACTCGACGCAGAAACGTAGCGTCATCGGCTCGCTTCGAGGGTTTGATGTTCAGCTGCTGCAGACGAAGACCAACGAGGCGGTCGATGAAGTCCTTGTCGGATAATGAGTTGTCCACAGGAGTGCTGTCGGTTTCCGGATTCGGAATCAGCAGCTGAAGTGTCTCCATATGGTTGAGGAAAACAGCCATAATGGCAACGTGACCGGGAATCGTACCGACCTTAACCAATCCGAACTCATCTACAACGGCCAACCCTTCATTGTTCGAGCGAAAGCGTGCCAGTTCGGTGACGTCGCGACGGGTATTGTCATCGAAGACCGCCGTTACGCTCAGCTGTTGAGTGGAACTAAAATTCAGGATGCGTTCCCTGGGGAAAACTTCAATTGCCACCAAATCAGGATGCTCCCCGTCAAATCGGGCTCCTGCACGAATCCAGTGACGGATCAGCTGGTATTCTTTAGAATCCATCGGGAGCCGAGCGCCACCTCCGTGAGGGACCATTCCGGAGGCCTTGGCCAGAAGCAGACTCTTATCCGGTGCGGCCGGAAAAATGCGGCGACCGCGCCCTGCCCGGACAAGAGCTTCGTAATCAGCGGCCCTATCAAAGCCGAATACTGATAATTTGAACCCATTCTGTCCTTCCGCTTTCCCGTGACATGCTGACGAGTTACATCCGCGGCGGCTAAGGATGGGAACCACGTCTGTCCCGAAGAACCAGACCGGAGACAGTTTTGTTTGAGTGACCTCTACGGCAACTCGCACGATTTGCTTCCCCACCACGATTTCGACGATACCCTGTCCGTCACTGCGGGCCGAAACGCGACCGCTGGCATCGACAGAACAAATATCTTCATTCAGAGATCGATACGTCACCTCCCGAGTCAGGTCGCGAGTTGCCGCGCCGGCACCCACCACGGACACCAGCAGACCCTGCGAAGACTGTTGTCCGGTGAGCACCACATTCGCCGGGTACACGCTAATCTTGTTTTCTGCAGGCGGTTCGGCACTCAATGCAGGCGGTTCGGCAACAGATATGCACAGAACTATGACGAATGCATATGAACGCATGTTCAGTTATTTCGACGAGCAACGATACGGAAGAAGCCTAATATTAACCGGAATAACGGCCGGGATCCAATTCCAAGTTTCCAAATGATAGGCGAATCACATGGTGTCCCAGTCAAATATCGATCGTACCAAACGGCGATCAAGAAGGATAAGCCTGATTTCCTGAGCACAGTTCCGCAGTGAAAGCAGCACAATCGCTGGTCCCGGCACAGTTGGCCAAACCGCGCCCGCGTGGCCCTGCCTCCCCCGATTCGTGACAACTGCCACATCATCATCTGTCGATAAGGTTTTTCAGTTGTACTGACCTGAACAATGGATCACGCCAGATGAATGCCCGTATATTGCTGCTTTTGCTGGTAGCCGGCCTGTTCATGGCGGCCTGGGATAGTGATCGGACGGCGAACCAGGAATTCCTCGCGAAGAGAACACAGCAGCGGACTGCCATGGCCAAGGCAGATGACGGAACGGTAAGTGAAATTCCGGCGAGACCAGAGATCTGCGGCAGAAGTGCGACTGACCGGATATCTCCAATCATCCGCAGAAGCTGAACGGCAGGTCATAGCGCACTTTCAAGCAAAGGGAATGGCGCCCGGTACCTATCGCGCCGTCAGTGAGACCGGTGTCACTTTTGAGCTGACGATTTATGGCAATTCAAATGTCGTTCCGCGAGAATTCCATATTGCTGATTTCTTCCGCAGGAATTCGCTGGTTCTTTGTCCGCATTCAGCCAGCAAAGTGAACCTCTGACAGTCCGAATCAGGCGGCCGGTGATGGAAACATCCTCCGCATGAAGACCGACATTCTTACACAGCCCCGATCAGTTGAGAATCTTTGAGGTGTCGGCTACCACCCGCTTGATGGCGTCGTTCGTCAATGTCCCCTTCGCGAAGGCATGATTGTTCTTCACATCGCTGTCCACCCACATCATCACCGTGACAGCTGCCTCTTCGTGGATTCGATACTTTCTGGGACCGCCCGCCTTTCTGTATGTCGTCAACGGCGTATACGACAGTTTCTGTTCTTTCGCTGTCGCGATCAGTGATTTTTCCTGCTCTTTCGGTCGATCGGTCAGCAGCACCACGAACGCTGCCATTCGCTCTTCTTTGTAATGCCTGACGACCACGTCGTCGATCTGTTTGACGAGTTTCTTGACACTGTCGTCCATCGATCGAGCAAAAATGCTGACAACAGGACGAGCCCCGTATCGACACCGGTAGCACAGATTTTCACCGGCAGATGGTCCCGTTACATCGGTGACGTAAAATGCATCCGGGTAATCGCCAACCTGCAGACCGGATTGAAGCTCACCTGCGACGCCTGTGCCGGCGGACGCCATAATTGCGAGGGCCACAATTCCGACGATGTTCTTCATTTGACTGCTCCTTGAAGGCGGGTCTCCGAACAGAGATAATGTGGGAGAGGCTGCCGATGGTCCAGACGAAAGTGACACCCGGATCATTGATGGGTACGATTATTCCGCGGACAGCGGCACTTGTCGACCGGAATCTCAGCCGAGCTGAACAAGAAAGCATCGGTCTCGTGGAAGTGACGAATTCTGTCGAGGCCGGCGAAAACCACTAAACTCGTTGTATTCCCGGAAACGCGTTTGGTGACACGGCTGAAACTACGATCGAGGCTCGTGCCGGAGTGCGACTGCCGGGAATACCGGGAATCCGCCGCAAAAGTACTGGATCAGTTATTCCAGCAGACTTAGAACTTTCGTGGAATGATACCGCAAAAGAACGACATGACGGCGATCACGATTCGAGTTCGTGATGGATTCCAGAGAATTCACATCATCCGCCCCGTGCTGCTTGACGACGTGGCCGGACCTCGTAGATTCCAGTTGCGATTCTAATGTTGCTCACCAGCCCGTAAAGATATCGCTGCGCGATCCAATGTGAATACCCCCACAGCCGGCGATCTCGTTTCGATTCGTGATTCCCCCGATGCCGCGACGAACTGACGCCCGCAAAATTGCGTTGCAGATGCTCTATCTGCTCGACGTGAATCCTGATGCCCCGCCGCAGCGGATGCACGAGGCCATTGAAGATGAGTTGTCGACTGAGGAACTCCTCAAGTTCGCCGAAGAACTCGTGTGGGGTGTGCGTTCACACGTATTGGAAATCGATCGGCTGATCGAAAGCGTCGCACAGAACTGGCGGATCGGGCGGATGGCTCCAACGGACCGCAACGTCATGCGGCTGGCTATCTTCGAAATGCATCATTTGGGAACACCGTCGGCAGTAGCCATCAATGAAGCAGTTGAACTGGCCAAGGAGTTCGGGGCGGAAAACTCCGCCGGGTTTGTCAACGGAATCATAGACCGCCTTTCGCCCGAAATATTGAACCGAGCATCTGTGTCAGACCCGGATAAATCGGAAAGTGGGGCTGCCGACCAAGCGTAGCTGTGGAGCCCTTGATTCCATTGGGGGAAACATCTTCGTTGCTGGCGTTTGGTGCGTGAACTGTTAACCTCGGGTGGTCAGGATCAACACCAGCAGCAGGACCCGGTTACGCGTGACCGTTTTCAGCAAAATCATCAACCGCGAACTAGAAGCAGAAATCGTTTACGAGGACGATTTATGTCTCGCATTTCATGACGTGAACCCACAAGCACCGGTGCATGTGTTGTTGATCCCCAAAAATCCAGTCAATTCGCTGGATGATTTGAGTGATCGCGACGCGGCACTGGCCGGACATCTACTGTTGAAGATACCTCAGATCGCCTCTCGGCTGGGACTCACCGAAGGGTACCGAACCGTCATTAATACCGGCCATGACGGGGGTCAGACTGTGTTTCATCTCCATATCCATATCATGGGTGGTCGAAGCCTGAAATGGCCTCCTGGTTAGCCCGTCAATGGCATGCAGCTTTAGTGTCATGACTCCGTGATACCGTCCTACCTTCACACACCCACAAGAGGATTCTTCCCGATGAATTCCGTCAATTCGCTGTGTTTCCTCCTGTCCCTGACATTCGCCGGCACACTGTTTTGTGTCAATACTGCCACGGCCAATGATGCTGCCGGAACCAACATGACTTCAGCTGCATCGGCATACCTGGCTTCCATTTCCAGTGAGCAGCGGGAGTTGACATCGTTCGACTTCGACGATGCCGAACGGGTCAACTGGCACTTTATTCCTCGCGAACGTAAAGGCCTGGGTCTGTGGGACCTTGACGGTGAAGCCCTGACCAGTGCGGAAGCATTAGTGGCCACCGGCCTCACGACAGCCGGGTATGCCAAAACACTCGAGGTTCGGAGTCTGGAAGAAGTGCTGTACCTGTTCGAAGCGGGTGATGAAGCGGATCGCCGAAAGAAACGACACCCGCACAGATACTACATCAGCGTCTTCGGCGATCCTGACGGTGGTGTAGCCTGGGGCTGGCGTTTTGAAGGTCATCATCTGTCGCTCAACTATACCGTCAAGGGCGGTGAGATACTCAGTTCCACTCCCGAGTTCTTTGGAGCCAACCCCGGCCTCATCGATGCAGGCCCGGGACGCCGGCTGCGAGTGCTCGGCCGCCGCGAAGATCTGGCGCGGTCCATTCTGAAGGCCGCACCAACTGACCAGCAACAGCAGATTCAGCCGTCAGTGAATCCCCCACGAGATATTCGAGGAGCCGGCGCCGCCCAGGCCGAAGCTGGTGAACCGGCCGGTGTCGCATTTGCTGACATGAATCCGGTACAGCAGAGTCTGATGCGGCAGCTGATCGGCGAATATCTTACGGCCATGCCGACCAGCGTCATCAAACGACGGATGCAGGAAATCAACGATGCTGGTATGGACCATGTTCACTTCGCATGGTGGGGTGGCACTGAGCTGAACCAACCTCATCACTACGTCGTACAGGGACCAACTTTTGTAATCGAGTACAACAACACTCAGAACAGTGCGAATCATGTCCACTCTATCTGGAGGAATTTGAACGGAGATTTCAATATTCCACGGTAATCACAGTTCCTGTCGTCGAAACGGAGAGCCGGCTGTGCCGGTCCCTCTCTCCCGGAGGTATTTGTTGCATGGTGGACACGCCGATATCCACTTACCGACTTGGCAATGACCTGACGGTAGTCGTGGAACAGATGGCTGAAGTTCAGTCGGCTGCGATTACAGTGCTGCAGCCCACCGGAAGTGTCTACGACCCCTACCGTAAGTCGGGCACGGCAGCGATTCTTTCGGACCTGCTGACTCGTGGTGCTGGTGACTATTCGACGCGCGAATTGTCCGCCGCCCTGAGCAATCTGGGCGTTCAGCACAACGTCTCACCCGGGGTGAGTCATACGACCCTCTCCGCTGCAACAACTGCTGACCGCATCGGTGACGCGATCCCACTGCTTGCCGCCATCATGACCGCACCACATCTGGAGGATGATCAATTCGCCCCCGTACAGGATCTTGTCCGTCAGGCACTGCATGCACTCGAAGACGAGCCGCAGCAGCGACTGGGACAACATCTGCGACGCTGCAGCTACGATGCTCCCTGGGGCAACCCTCCCGGTGGTATGCTGGCCGACATCGATGCCATCACCTGCGATGACGTGCGGATTCATTTCAACACACTGGCGCGACCCCAGGAAACAATCATTGGTGTCGCTGGAAATATTGTCCCGGACGTCATGCTTGATGCAATTGATTCTGCATTTGGTTCGTGGACGGGTGGAAATGGCACTGAGATAACAACGACGGCCTGTGAATCATCACCCAGTCATATCACTCAGGATTCTGCGCAAACACACATTGGGCTGGCATGGCCGAGTGTACCTTACAGTCATGAACGTCACTTCGATGCGTGGGCGACAGTGAATATTCTCAGCGGTGGCATGAGTTCGCGGTTGTTCACGAACGTCCGCGAAAAAAGAAGCTTGTGTTACGCTGTATCAGCTTCATTGAACACGCTGAAACAAGAAGCACGTGTGTTCGGCTATGCCGGCACGACAAACGAGCGAGCCCAGGAAACTCTGGAAGCGATTGTTACGGAAATCCACGGGCTGCATGTGGGCCTGACCATCGATGAACTTCGTCGCTTTCAGGCTCAGGCAAAGAGCTCTCTGATCATGCAGCAGGAGTCAACCACCGCGCGTTCCGCGTCTCTCGCTCGTGACATCTGGCATCTCGGGCGAATCCTCATGCCGGACGACATTCGCAGCCGCGTTGAAGCAATCACGATCGAAGACGTGCGAAGTTATGCAGTGGACTACGCCCCCAAAGAATTCGTGTTGGTGACGATCGGTCCGGAGCCACTGGATGCTGCCTGTCTTCAGCCTGCGGCGACGGCGATTTGATCCATACATTTCAGATCCATGACGATTGGATACCTGTCCGGCAGCGGATCCACCTGTCGTTCGGGTCCAGCAACAATCTGTTGGGCGGACCTGCCCAGCCTGCGGACATCACCAATGCAGTTTTACAAGCAGAAGCTTCCGAACGGACTCACGATTGTCGCGGAACTGACATCGTCTGTTCACAGTGTGGCGGCTGGATTCTTCGTCCGCACCGGAGCACGCGACGAAACGAAACCGGTCTCCGGCGTCAGCCACTTTCTGGAGCACATGGCGTTCAAGGGCAACGACCAGTACTCCGCAGACGACATGAATCGAATCTTCGACGAGGTCGGTGCCCACTACAACGCCTCGACCGGTGAAGACGTCACATCCTATTATGCCGCTGTCCTGCCGGAATACCTCAGAACAACGATGGAAATGCTGGCTGTCCTAATGCAGCCGTCGCTTCGACAGGATGACTTCGATAAGGAAAAAATTGTCATCCTGGAAGAAATCGGCATGTACGAGGACATGCCGTCCTTCACTGCCTACGACAATGTGATGGCGACTCACTTTTCGGGACATCCGCTCGGGCAGTGTATTCTCGGCACGAATGAAAGCATCAGAGCACTCACCGCCGACCAGATGCGGAGGTACCACACTCAGCAGTACGGTGCGGCCAATATCACACTGGCCATTGCCGGCAATACGGAGTTCCAGTCCGTATGCGAATTGGCAGAACGGTACTGCAGCTCGATTCCGGCCGGGAGCTGCGATCGCAGGTTACCGGCCGCTGAACCTCAGACGCGGACCAGGTTCATTGTCAAAGAGAGCAGTGGCCACCAGCATGTGATGCAAATGGGGATGGCACCTCTGGCATCGGACCCGCTGAGATTTGTCGCTGAACTGCTGGCTGTGATAGTGGGAGACGATTCGGGCAGCCGGATGTTTTGGGACATTGTCTATCCGGGTCATGCTGATGCAGCCGAGCTTGGTTACAATGAGTACGATGGTGCCGGCACATGGATGACCTATCTCAGTTGCCACCCGGAACAAACCAGAGAAAACCTGCGCCGGGTGCAGAACATTTTTGATGCGGTCAACAGAGATGGCGTGACAGAAGACGAACTGGAACAGGCTCGCAACAAGGTGGCATCACGCATTGTTCTGCGAGGGGAACGGCCGATGGGCCGTTTGTCCTCACTTGGAGGTAACTGGGTTTATCGCGGTGAGTATTCTTCCGTCGCGGACGATCTGGAAACCGTCCGAAAAATTGACGGCAGACAGATGGAGTTGTTGCTGGAACAGTATCCATTGAGTGTCAACACGACCGTCGGTGTTGGACCACTGGCAGGCCTGTAGAGCACCTGTATAGCAGCTGTGACGGGTTTGTCAGAAATCCGCCTGTTGAAGGATCCCGCTGCATGGTGGTGAAAAATGTTGGCACCTAAACATACTGAAATCCTCCACGGTTCGATTTCAGTTCAATTAAACGACTCCTCAGCCTCATAAACACATCATGCACCAAATCCGATACATCATGATTGGCGGTTTCCTTGGAGCCGGGAAAACCACGACACTCGCCCGATTGGCTCAGCATTACTCCCGGCAGGGACTTAACGTCGGTATCGTCACCAACGACCAGGCACCTGATCTGGTTGACACCAAGATGCTGCGAGCACTGGGCTTTAATGTGGGTGAAGTCGCAGGAGCCTGTTTTTGCTGCAGTTTTGACGAACTCATGGATACGGTTCGCGGCCTTGGTGATGAGAAACGCCCGGATATCATCCTTGCCGAACCGGTCGGCAGCTGCACCGATCTGGTCGCCACCGTGATTCAGCCCATTCGGCAGTTGTTTGACGCTCGCTTCCGCATCGCTCCCTATTCCGTGATATTGAAACCGTCCCATGGCAAACGGATTCTTCAGCCTCGTCAGAGTGCCGGGTTTTCTCCCAAAGCTGCCTATATTTTCAGGAAACAGATTGAAGAGGCCGATCTTGTGCTGATCAATCGCATTGATGAACTCAGCGAAGCCGGTGCGGACGAACTGGAAACGCTGGTCCGTAATCACGTGGGCGAAACGCCGATCCTGAGAATCTCGGCCAGGACAGGAACCGGGTTCGGGAGATTGATTGACTGGCTTGGTCGAACCGGGAAATACGGACGGCGACTCCTTGACATCGACTACGACACCTACGCTGAAGGCGAAGCAGAACTGGGATGGCTGAACAGCAGTCTTCGAGTGACGTCTGAGAATGAATTTGACCTCGACTCCCTGCTGCTGCAGATCATTCGACAATTGAAGCAGCATCTGCAAAAAGCGTCCATGGAAACCGCTCACATCAAGATCATCGGGCTGTGGGAAGGTTTCTTCGGTGTGGCGAATCTCGTCAGCAACGATTCACCAGTCGAATTGTCTCTGCCGTCCAGCTGCAAAGTGGCCTGTGCAGACATTATTATCAACGCACGAGTCGCGTGCGACCCTGATCAACTCAAGTCCATTGTCATGGCTGTCGTGCCGGAGGTACTGGTTTCACTTGGTGCAACCGGAGAATTCCGCAATACACAAAGCTTCCGACCTGGTCGACCTGAACCCACTCACCGCGTCACCGAATTAACCGACTGACAACCAGAGGACTGTCGGAGAGACTCCGTGCCAACCGCTCCCATTCACGTGCCGGTTCTGAGACGATATCTAGTGCCGTTTAATCCTCGCAAAATCCCGCACCAGTTCACCGATGTTCTGGTGATCGGAGGCGGGATTGCGGGCATCAGGGCCGCTCTGGCTGTGGACCCGGCTCTGCAAACGATCATCGTGACCAAAGATCAGCTGCAGCAGTCCAACAGTACATACGCTCAGGGTGGTATCGCCGGAGTACTGGATCCGCTCGACGACTTCGCAAGTCATGTTGCCGATACGATTGCGGCCGGCAAGGGCATGTGCCACACCAACATCGTCCAGCAGGTCATTCACGACGCTCCGGAACGTATTCGGGAACTCATTGCCCTGGGAGCCGAATTCGATCGTGTCGATGGCGAGCTGGCGCTCACCCTTGAAGGTGGGCACAGTCATCGTCGGGTTGCTCATGCCCTAGGAGATGCAACCGGACAGGAGATCATGCGTGTGATGCACACGTCAGTCTTAAGTGCCGAGAACGTGAAAGTCTGGCAGCAGACCTATACCATCGACCTGCTCACACGTGACGGCATCTGCCGAGGGGCGCTGGTCTGGAATCCTCATCATGGTCGCACATTTGTCTGGGCCAAGCAGACAATCCTGTGTACAGGCGGAGCTGGTGCCATTTATCGGGAAACCACCAATCCGTCCATTGCGACGGCTGACGGACATGCACTGGCATTTCGAGCCGGCTGTGAGGTCCGAGATATGGAGTTCATGCAGTTTCATCCGACTGTATTGTACATTGCCGGCAGTTCCCGGCACCTCATCACCGAAGCAGTGCGAGGCGAAGGTGCTCATCTGCTTGATTCCACCGGCCACCGCTTCATGCCGGACTACGACGATGCAGCTGAACTGGCCCCGCGTGATGTCGTCTCGCAGGCGATCACTCAGCAGATGGAGAAAACGTCGCATCCGTGTGTATATCTGGACTTGTCGCCGATTGCAGAAGACCGAATAAGGATGAGGTTTCCTCATATTGGCAAAGTTTGCGCCGACTTTGGCTTGGATATCACGCGCGACAGAGTTCCCGTCAGGCCCGGAGCTCACTACATGATTGGAGGTGTGACAACGGCTTCAAACGGGCAGTCGAGTCTGCCTGGCCTCTGGGCGGCAGGTGAAGTCACCTCTTCCGGACTTCATGGAGCAAACCGACTGGCCAGCAACAGTTTGCTGGAAGGCGTCGTCTTTGGCCTTGGCTGTGGCAAAAATGCATCTGAGGCTGCGCTGGAGATCCCCGACAGTTTCACCGCGCCAGCAATGACATCGTCGCCGGCTGCCGACACCGCGGATGAATCGCTGGATCTTGCCGACATTCGAAACTCACTGAAAAGTTTGATGTGGCGCAATGTCGGCATTACACGCAGTGAAAAATCGCTGACAGCGGCAAAGCAGCAGCTCGATTTCTGGGCGAATTATGTGTGTCGCCGTGATCTGATGGAACCTGAGGGCTGGGAACTGCAGAACATGATGCTGGTCGGTCATGTTATGGCGGTGGCCGCTCTGGCACGACGTGAAAGCCGGGGAGTTCACGCACGGAGCGATTATCCGGAAACTGATCCGACGGCAGCTGAACATATTAGACTTGTGCGTGAATCAAAGACTGATCCGGCGCGGACCTCAATTTGCAACTTCTGATACTGGAGACCGTCCATGACTTCTTCCCTTCCCGGCATCAAACAGTTTGACCTGACCGGCCATGTGGCCGTCATTACCGGCGGTTCCAAAGGACTGGGCACAGCGATCGCAGCGGGACTGGCATCAACCGGTGCAACCGTGGTTGTTGTCGGTCGTAACGCCGGTCAGGCTGGTGAAGTTGCTCAGGAAATAGCAGATATCTGGGGGCATCCTGCCACTGGCATTGCAGCCGACGTGACCCGACCGGCGGACGTGAAGGCTATGATCAATGAGGTAATACAGACGTACGGCAAAGTTGACATTCTGGTCAACAGTGCGGGTATTAACATACGCGGCAGTATCGACGATCTCTCCTATGAAGACTTTCAGCAGGTTCAGAGGACGAACGTTGATGGCACATGGTTGTGCTGTCGTGAAGTGATACCCCACATGAAATCCGTGGATTACGGACGCATCATCAATATGGCCAGCACTTTAGGAATGGTCGGACTGGCGAACCGAACTCCCTACACTGCCAGCAAAGGTGCCGTGGTCCAGCTGACGAGAGCACTGGGACTGGAACTGGCTCCCTACGGGATCACATGCAATGCCATCTGCCCAGGACCATTTCTGACTCCGATGAACATTCCTTTCGCTGAATCGGAAGAAACGAAGAGGCACATCGTCGGAGCAGTTGCACTGGAACGCTGGGGCGAGCTGAAGGAAATCCAGGGGCCCGCGATTCTGCTTTCGAGTCCAGCCGGAAGTTACATGACAGGGAGCCTGCTGACGGTCGATGGCGGATGGACGGCGAAGTGAATTGTGAGTGTTCAGTGTTTGGTGATCACCATCTCTCGGATGACGAAATGGCTCGCTCGGGTGTCTGTCTCCTGACTCATTCCCTGATGCTGAACTCCAGTTTCCACCTGTGGGCCGTTTGCGGATTGACACATCACAGCTTTAGGACACCCAGCTCTGTCACAGTAGAATGAAACCGTACCGGCACCCAGGCTTCGTCTGTGGCCTCATCAGCATCCAGCAGAGTTTCAATCGGAGTGGACCCCACGAGTTCGTGTGCTGACCATGATGTTAATCGCGTTCCCGCTTTGTCTTCCGATCGCACTGTCGGTCCAAAAACACGAAACCTCGCCGTGTCCCCACGGGCAGACCGATATCTGTTGAAGGAACTTCACACGAAGTCCCTTCTTCCATCCCCTGAGGTACCACGCACAGGGCGTTCAGTGGTCGCGGGGCTCCGCGGACGGCCAGTCCGGTCGTTTCGATGCCGATGTTCCAGCTGCAGACTGTACCACTTCGAATACGAGGAGCCCATTGGTGCGAATCCATCCGTAACACGCTGCCCCGAGGGATACGACAGCTTCCGGATCAACGTAAGAAATCACACTGTTGGTCGAGCCAAGATCGATACCGACGGCGTGTCGAGCAGCCATGGCAGCACTTCCACAGGCATATTTTTATGAGAACCGCGTGTAATACCTCGGCTGTGTGAGTCCGGCAATTTTTTTTTGCGATGTTCAGTGCACAGCGTGTAGTTTTCAGTTGTCAGCAATCCCGCTTCCACTGAATCATGATCAAGGATGAATGTGCGGGATTTGATACATCCAGGTGATTGCGGAGAATCCAGTGAAAAACAACAGCTGAAAACTGAAAACTGAAGACTGACAACTAAACTCATTGTTGCAGGTGGCCAGGTGTTCGCTGCGTCGATTTTCGGCGGAGAGGAAAGTCCGGGCTCCACTGAACACGATGATGGATAACGTCCACCGTCCGCAAGGACCGGGCAAGTGCAACAGAAAGCAAACCGCCCGAGAAGTTCGCTTCGAGGTAAAGTCGTTCACGGCTTTCCGGGTAAGGGTGAAACGGTGCGGTAAGAGCGCACCAGCGGTTCAGGTGACTGAGTCGGCTGGGTAAACCCCATCGGGAGCAAGGCCAGACAGACGGGATTGGTTCTTTGCGGAGCCAGCGGAGTGTTTCAGACCGTTCGACCGTCGGGTGGGCTGCTGGAGGCGTCGGGTAACCGGCGTCCTAGATAAATGAACACCCGTGACGTTTCGGCGTCACGACAGAACCCGGCTTACAGGCCACCTGCAATTTAAACTTGTGTGTGCAGAATTTACCGATCAGGGCCGTCTCAGTGGCTGGCACGCACTGTAGATTTCCATATCACACCAGTGTACTTTCGCTCCACGACCAGCCAGAACCACTCTACCGAAAACTACACCATGAAACACATGCTGCTCTCTGTCGCTGTCTGCCTGTTCATTTTCACAGCAGGATTACCGGCTGCCGATCCGGTCAACATTGGCACGAGGCGCGAGTTATTCGTGGATGATTTCCTGATTGACGAACTCCGGAACGCCCGACAAATTCTGCATCACCCGACTCCGAGAGACATTGCAATCATTCACGATCAGCCGTGGGAAGGAAACACGTGCTTCTATCATACGGTGTTCCGTGACGGTGACATCTATCGCATGTATTACCGTGGTTCACATCACCCACCAGGTATCAGTGCATCGCACCAGACCGTCTGCTACGCCGAAAGCAAGGACGGTATGCAATGGACGAAACCGGAACTGGGACTGATTGAATTTGATGGTTCGAAAAAGAACAACATTATCTGGGACGACGTCATTGGTAGCCACAATTTCGTGCCGTTCAGGGATGGTAATCCTGATTGCAAGCCCGAAGCACGTTACAAGGCCATTGGGGGTGGCAAACGTGAAGGTGGGCTTTTTGTATTCCAGTCACCCGACGGGATTCACTGGTCGTTGTTCACTGAAAAACCAGTGATCACCGACGGTGACTTCGATTCACAGAACTTGGCCTTCTGGGACGGCACGCGTGGCCTTTATGTCGATTATCACCGCAAGAGCCGCAATCGAACGCGCGACATCATGACCTGTACCTCACCCGATTTTCTCAATTGGACAGAACCCAGGTTCCTCGAATATCCAGGGACCGCGGCCGAACATCTCTACGTCAACCAGATTCAGCCCTACCACCGCGCCCCGCACATTTATCTCGGATTTCCCAAGCGATTCGTTCCGACCCGTAAGTCACCAATTGGCCATCCGTTGCCCGGTGTGTCTGACACAATTTTGATGAGCAGCCGTGACGGCGAAACATTTCACCGCTGGCAGGAGGCTTTTGTACGGCCGGGACTGCAGCCCGACACCTGGGTCTGCCGCAACAACCTGGTTGCCTGGGGCATCGTTGAGACGGCTTCGCTCCTGAAAGGGACGCCTGACGAGTTGTCGTTCTATCTGGTGGAAGGGTATTACCAGGGCAGCAGCTGTCGGATGCGCCGCCACACTATGCGCATGGACGGATTCGTTTCGATCAATGCCCCGCTAAGTGGCGGTGAGATGATTACCAGATCTCTGTGTTTCACCGGCCAGCGGTTGACGATTAACTTTGCAACCTCAGCAGCCGGCAGCATTCGAGTGGAAATTCAGGATGCGACGACTGACAGGCCGGTTTCCGGTTTCACGCTTGACGATTGCGAACTGCAATACGGAGATCAACTCGATCGCGTTGTCTCCTGGAAAACCGGCACAGACCTCAGCCAGCTTGATGGCAAACCAGTGCGTCTGCGCATCGAGTTGAAGGATGCTGATCTGTATTCGTTCCGGTTTGTCAGGTGAGACTCTGTCACAAAATGTTGACAACGTCCGGCAGCTGAGGTTTTGACAGTCGTTACAACCATTTCGCTGCATCGAATGAACTGATGGAGGCACCGGTCGCAGGAGAATGTTTGCGGGCGTACAAGGCACCACAGTTGCAAGGTGAAGTTCACGGTCCATCCAGCAGCTCAGTCTTCCATTAGTGCCGAAAGTTCGCTGTTTTGTTCACGAAGGGCAAGTTCGACATCCGTTGGACAACAAACACAATGCCAGGCTTTCGGTTCAAATCCTCCGTGCCATGCTGACCGGTGTCACCGACAACACCGCTGATGATGGTCGACACAGCTGCAACCTGGTTCAGTTCAGCATCGTGACGCCAGCGGCCGTGTCACCGGGAAAAAGTGAAATCTTATGTTGAAACTCCCTGGCTTCGTTGTCTTCACGCTGCTTGCACTGCTGTCATCGGCAAAGGCCGCTGATCCGGTTGGTATCGAGGCCAATGATGAAGACGGGAAAAGAGACGTGATTCCCACCCCGGGGATCTTCGTTCATCGAGGTTCCCGTGTCTTTTGCCGACACGCTCCCCGTACCCGCGAGGTGGAAGACGCTGCACTTCGACCAGCCACTGCGCACGCTACACCTGGGGCACTCCGGGCCGTTACACAATTGCAGCCGGTATTCCGACAGGGTCTACATCGATCTGCGGGGGCGTGGTCGGGCATCGAACGACTATCTCTCCAAAGATTTCAACCATACCAGGAAAGCGCCCACTCCCGATCACCTGATCCACCACAATATCAGGGAGGCGACAAAGCTGCTCAATACATCCGCAAACAGCTGGCGAAACTCAGCGGCGGGGCTGATCGAACTGGCCCCGGTCCACCTGCCGAGTCATCCTGAGGGCGACAATAATCATTTCGGCTGGCCGGTGGCAGCAATGGTGGGCGAAGTGATTATTGTCGTTCATCGATCGATGCCGGGCCACAACCGTGAACTCTCCGGCAATCCCGATCAGGACACGACCTATTCAACGATTGTTCGCTCAGCCGATGGCGGTCGAACATGGATGAAGCCGTACGACGTGCGAGACTGTATGACCGAGGTGGATCGCAATCGCGGCGGATCCGTTCCACTGTGTCACCGCTATAAGTTCGATCCGAACAACGACAGCCCGCTGGGCTACAAACTGCATCTGAATGCAATCGGAACGACGCACAGTGGAGCGGTGGTTCTTGTGAGTGACCACGGTGTATTTCGTTCGGAAGACAAAGGTGAAACCTGGCGTCATCTGCGGCTTGCCTTTCGCGAAGACCATCATGACGGACCGTTCGTCTATGTCGGACCACGGATTATTGACGATCCGAAACCAAGTCTGCTGCTCTTCGCACACCATAACATTTACCACAACCGGAAGCCGCACGACATCGCTTGTGAGTTAGCCGTTTATTCCTCGCACGACGGTGGAAAAACCTGGGAAGATATCAGTGTCAAGCTGCCGGACTGGTGCAGGCAGGCAGAACCTAATGTCATCACTCACGACGGTGTGTTTCTGATCATGGCCCGGAATCAGACGAGTCGTTATCTGGTACAGATACGATGGGAGCCCGGCATAAATATTGAAGCCAAAGATACCAACATGCTGAGTCAAAGGTCGGTCGATACATCGGACGTTATCTATAATCCGGTTACCGGCCGTTTCGAAGTCGTCCAGTCCAATCGCACGGAGATGTCAATCAACCTTTTCAGCCGGTTGCCGCGGGACTGGAACAAAGCGGAATGGAAATTTGAGGGGCAACTCTTTAAACGCAGCGGGACGTTCTATTCCACAGCGGACGGGTTCCACACCGGTGGCGCCGTACTCGATCGAATGCGGCACCTTACAGCACGTCTTCTTTTACAGCGGCAACCCGGGTGGTCCTGCAGGCGTTTTCCGGATGACCCGCACGCTCGACACGCCGCAGTTGGCCGGATTCCTGAAAACTGAATGTAAAGACAATTGAAGATGAAAATACGGTTCGCCTGGAAGACTTCCGGCTCTTGAGCATTCGAACATGTCTGGTAGTGACTTTCCTACCAGTCGTCGTGACCAGTTCGCTGCTTCAGACACACGTTACGCCGAAGCCGGGTCATGTGGAAAGCCGCCTCGACGGCTGGAAGCCGTCTGAATGGAAAGCGGACGTGCTCCGGCTGCAGGTCACACACTCCGGCAGTGCGCCACTGGCACTGTACTCGCACGAACCACGTGTGATCGAGGATGTCAGCAGCGGCAGTGCACAACTGCTGCCGGTCTGGGATGGTACGATTGGCTACAGTCACTCCCGGCTGGAATTGACTGAAAAACAGTCCGGAGAATCAGCGGTCCGGTTGGGGCGGATTCCTCCGCCCGATAAAACCGCAGGCAACCACGAATGAGGATTTGACGTACTATGTCAAACAACTGCGGAACCGAAAGTCCCGGCCACCTGAGAACGCTGGTGAATTTGTGGCCTGGCAGAAGCGATATCGAAAGAAACCGGCCGAGACACTGACTAAGTGATGGTTTGCCCAAAAGAGTACCACTTCAGACGCGAGTTCCTGAGACGAAAGATTTTCTCAAATTCACATTGCGCCGCGTAGAATACCGTTCGCATCGAGATCACACGAATGTTCGGTTGCTGTCAATCCCGAAAATCCGTGACTCGAATCACCGAGTCGAGGCTTCCCGAAACACGATCAACTCCGAGCGTCAGGGTGGCACGTTTCCGCTGCTTCCGCAACTGCATGGACATGAAGCTCCCTGGGGGAAAGCCGATGCAGGCGCATTCAAGATGGGGCACAACAACGACTTTATGGCATACTTCGCCAACCGCGGCTGGACAGTTTTTCAGTCAGCGACATTGAATCTCAGTCTGCAGCACAGGGAGTGGACACTACAGGGAGAATGAAGCTGGGATGCAATGACCACGCTTGACTACGCCGCAACGGTTCGCGAAGTCGACATGTCATGTGTCGGCGTGTGCGGACTGTCAACCGGCGCTCATCTGGCCATGAATGTACTGGCACTCGACAAGAGGGTGAAGGCCGGCATCGTGGGCTGTGTCCTCAGCACATGGAACTCACCTTGAGCGGCGGTTTCGCGTTCCTGTACACTGTATATAGCGGCCTTCACGGTCAGTTGAGCGGCGTGCTGGAAGAGGAATGTGACTGGGCTGCGCTGGCCGCGCCAAAGCCGGCGCTCTTTCAGCATGGCAGACAGGACACGTCGTTCTGTCCCGGTGCGGATGTCAAGCATCTGGACCTGCCGTGGAACACTGGTATCCTGCCACCAACTGAATACGACGCAATGTTTGCCGAGTTTCGGGGAGTCTGGAAAACCAGAAAACGTGGAGCCGTACAACCCGGATGAACTGATTCACCATGCAACAACACAGCTATTGCACATCAGCATACAAATTCCTCAGCGGTTTGTGAATTTTTTGTTTTTTTTCTCTCTCATCGAGTCTAAATTGAATTTTGAAATCCAATTCCGACCAGATGAGTGAGGAAATAGTTGCTAGTGAACGACTCGCACTAATATCAAGAAACCTATTTCCCTGTTACTTCCTATACTTAAAACGCCATGAATAGAAGTCTGGACTATCTATCCAAGGGGTCGGTAATTTAGAGCCCGAGGGTACTGGGTTCCCAATGAATGAGACACAACTATTTACGGTAATGACCACTATCCAGCCGCCAACTATGGCAGTGCGGCTACTACAGGACAAGCTAGACGCCTGCGGCGCTAGTTTGCTAATTGTTGGGGATAGCAAAGGGCCAGCTGAATTTAACATTCCCACGCAGCTAGGAACCTTCTATTCAGTAAAACAACAAAATGATCTACCCTATGCCTTAGGAAAATTACTTCCATTCAATCACTACGCCAGGAAGAATTTGGGGTATCTGGAAGCAATGCGCTACGGCGCTTCCTGCATTTACGAGACCGATGACGATAATGCCCCGAACGACCTCTGGCAGCCCCGAGCAGAAACAATTGAGGTCAGCCACGCCGTGGCGCAAGGAGAATGGCTAAACGCCTATCAGCTGTTTTCCGAATCCAAGATATGGCCACGGGGCTTTCCCCTTGATCAAGTACTGAACACAGGTAAAACGGCAATTGCCGATAATGCCGCGGCGAAGGCAGTGCTTGCCCCGATTCAACAAGGTCTGGCCGACAACTCTCCCGACGTCGATGCCGTCTGGCGATTCGTCCTGGACGAGCCGTTCACTTTTAACCGCGCGCCTAGTGTGGCAATACCCACATCTCAATGGTGTCCTTTCAATAGCCAAAGTACCTGGTGGTGGCCTCGGGTTTACCCCTTAATGTACCTCCCCAGTTATTGTTCCTTCCGTGTCACCGACATATGGCGGAGTTTTATCGCTCAACGTTGCCTGTGGGAAATAGACGCACATCTGGTATTCCATGCCCCCGAAGTCATACAACATCGCAATGAACATGACTTGATGAAAGATTTCGTCGACGAGCTCCCGGGGTATCTGCGCAATAATGAATTGATAAGCATACTATCGGGCCTATCACTAACTACAGGAGAGGACCATATGGCACTGAATCTTCTTAACTGTTACCGGGCGCTGATAGACGCCGCGTTTTTTCCGCATGAAGAGGGCGAGCTGGTAGCCGCTTGGATCGCCGATTGCCACTCAATTACACAACCGTAGAAGACTAGAGATTTCCGAGTGCCCCATCGCGTACTAAAAATATTTCTGATGACAAAAAATGAATTGCCGTTGATTGAAGACTGGATCAAATATCATGGACATTTATTTAGCTTCGAAAATCTGTTTATTATCGATCGCTCGACTGACCAACAAGTATTGAACATATACCAGAAGTATGAAAATTCCGGCATCAATGTGATCACCACTAACGCCAATCTGAATAGGCTTGCCACGGAAATCACCAGCATTATGCATCGCCACAAAGGCAGAAATAGCTTTCTGATCAAGCTGGACACTGACGAATTCCTGGCATATAGAAAAAGTGATGACGGTGGTGAATTCGCCAATCATGACATTACTTCGATTTTGAATTCGCTCCCCGTAACCGGGCAAAAATATAAGGCCTCATACACCGCCAGATCGGTGCCTCAGACACAGAGCTTTACGCGTCCCTGCACCGAACTCACAACCTTTGCAGCACCTTCACAAACAGAGGAAAAAAGCTTTTTCCACTGCGATAGTTTTATCTCAATCGATTTGGGCTGTCATCGGGGCAAAACGAGCAACGACGAGGGATTTATCCCTACCACCCTGACAACAATTCATTTCCATAGTATCAATTTGGCTGATTGTCTGCGGCGAGCCCGTCAGGTCCTAGTATCCCACGGCTATATAGACGAAGGTGATGATCGAGACGAAGAGCTAACAAAGATACGCGCCTTGTTACACCGAGTGCGGCGGGTCACTCCTCAAGGTGTCGAATACCATGCCAGTTCTTTTCACAAAGTCTTATTCTATTTGGAGCAGCTGTCTTCCGATCCCGGCGACGAGAAACTGGTAGACACCCGTTTCAATAATTTCGTAAACGACACAATGGGGGTAAAAAATTCCTCTCAACTCATGCTGGTTAGAGATACGCTTCTAAAACTCGATGAGGATTATTCAAAGGAACCGTACCCGTAAATTACATTAAAATCTCTGTTGGACTTTTTGAAATGTCCTATATTTGAGACGTTTGGTAGAAACGTTGTTTATCAGGCTGTGAGGGTAAATATTTAATCTAGACTTAAAGCCAGTTATGATTAAACTCGTCAAATTGTGATACTTTATGAATAAAGCTTGAATATCGATCCGGATGAACTGGTGCACCATGTAGGGTAAACGGGAGTAAGGCTTGATTGACTGATCTAAAAAACAGAAAGTGAAATATTTAGCCAGCTCTATGATGAAGTATTTTACTTGAGAGTGCTAAGGAAAGCTCCATGAATTAACTTTTATGAGGATGGTTTATAATAGTTTCATGAATAATTCGGAAATAATGGGCATTGAAAAAGGGGAAGGATTTAGCACTTAGCGGTAGTTTTATGACAAGGAGCGGAGACTATGGTGTGCGACAAAGGCCCGCTCGATTGGAAGAGGCGGCATTGAAGCTGTTCATTATGCAACAGGGCTTGCCAGGGGGACAATACGTGCTGGAATTCGAGAGCTTACTTCTCCCAATGTAAACGACGGACAACAAAACGGCGTGGAACCGGCTGAATGGTGCGTTGCATACGGAGAACAGTCCTGATGGTCAAGCAACCCTAAAGTATGGTCCTGGGAACTCAAATTGATCTGTTTTGCCGCCCACCCGCAGCCCGGATGCACACAATCGGTGACACAGCGTCTGAAGACCTGCACCAATGAACGAAGTCGAGTAATGTCATGCTGATGACCTGTGATCCGGATATGGTCTCTCTTCCGGATCGTTATGAAACCGTCGACTCAATTCAGGTACAATCTCTGTGACCCGATCACTGAACGAGATAATGCCGAGCGGCGACGCCTCCTCGGAGGCAAGCGGAACACGGATAACTCCACGAATGTTTCAGCGTGGAACACTTATTGACAATAACCTGGACTGATGATCAGGATATTAACCTGACACAAGAAAACGGATGCAATATCCTGCCCGTTCAATCATTGGAACACTGGCGCTGGTGTGCGTGATTGATTCTGCGAACACAGCCCGGGCGGGGTCGAAAATGCAGCCGCCGATGGCAGCCTTCGAGGCGCGGATCCGCATCATCGAGCGGGAGATCGGCGCGATCGCCGTCTCCGCAACGTCCGCCGCAGAGAACGCGCTCGTTCATCACGACGCGCGGATCAACACGCCGTACCAGGGGGAATCCGGCTTTGCCGAAGAGCTGATCTACCGGGCGGGTTCGCTGGCGGTCACCTTCCCGACCGACGAAAAGACCGCCACGCCGCACGACTTCGTGCTGCTCTCCGTCCGTTCCTGGGAAAAACAGGCGGACAAGATCAGGAAACTGATCCGCACCTACCAAGCCAACGGTTGGAAAATCGTCCTGTTTGGGTCTGCGGCGGACAAGCCGGTCGATCTGACTGTGGATTACTTCCTGGACAACGGTGCTGCTTCGGGCCAGGCGGAGCATGGCCGCATCAATATCCTCGCCAACGTCACGCTGGGGTGGATGTGGTGCTGCGAATATGCCGGCGGTATGTCCCGAAAAGGGTCATTTCCAGCCGTGCTGTATAGAGTCACCATGCCCGGTGCCATTGAATTCAACAAACCACTGCAGACCGACGCGCGACGACTCACCGCTTTTCCGTGTAAGAAGCCGATCCCAGCGGGGGTGATGGCGACCAGTTATCTAAAGCGGGTGGAAAAGCTCGTGGCTGATCTGCAAACTGAACGCATCCGGGCACAGATCGATCAGGCCGCTCGCTCGGTCGCCATGCACATGAACGCCGGCCGGCGGGTTGGTCTCTCCGGGGTCGGCCATATGATCCTCTACGAGTTCAACAAGGACACTCGCGCCCCTTGGAAGCCGTTCGACGCGGCCGGTCGCGTAAAGACGGCATTCAGGCAACACCTGCGGCCCGGTGAACTGCTGGTGTGGATCGGCTATGCCGGAGTGAGCTCCGTCTACGAGGATTTCAGAAAACATATCATCGAGGCAGAGCTGCAACTGATCTGCAGCAGCAATCCCGATCCACAGATGTCGAAAAACGACCCGCCGTTCCTCGCACACATCGACCAGTGCTGGGACCGACCTGATGCGGAAGTGCCCATCCCGATATTTCCGCATAAAATGGCCCCGGTAAGCGCCATCAGTGCCGGACTGATTATGCGGACGCTCGACGACACCGTCGCCGCACGGCTGAAAAAAAATGAGCAGAATTCGTACCCCCGAGGCAGATTCCCACCGTGACCCGCCAGCATAAAGAACCTGTTTGGGATCTTAGCGGTAAGACGAACTTAACCGGGCAGTGTACATACAGATGATGCGAACAGGGCAAATTTACCACGCTCAAAAAACACGGTCACAAGACAAGGCGGCGGCACAGTTCATATCGGGTGCCACTACTGATGGCCTGGCGTCTGCCACGGTCAATGTATACCGGACGGAACAGAAGGGCATCATGCGACTCGCTGCATCCCGGTCCGGGATGCAGCCTCCGGATCAGGAGTGTTGTTCAAACACTGCCTGCACACAGTCTTGGCCACCTGAGGATTAAAGAGATGAAACCACAATTGATCCATCGAACCAGCGGTTTGTCAACCAACGTCCAGCAATTCGGCCCCTATCAAATCGAACCGCTGATATCGGAACGGGAGGAGGCTGCTGCCACAGTGTACCGGGTGCGTGTTGAGGCGAATCAACACACGTCCACAAGTTATCACACCATCGCTGAGGAGTTCTATTTCGTCCTCTCCGGGACCGCCACTGCAATGCTTGACGGGTTTCCTCAACCTCTCAAACCCGGTGACTTTCTCCGACTGCCGCCTGGTACCCGGCACGCATTTGTTACGCAGAACGATCCCCTGGAAATGCTGGATGTGCACGTTCCCGGATGCCGCCCTGGCAAAGATACTTACTTTGTTGAACCAACCGGGAACGAGGAACAATAAACGTACCTTTTGACTGTCGCCGCTCATACAGGACGGGTACCCGGAATAAACACGTCCTTTCGGAATGCCAGGGACTTTGGGAGGTTCCGACAGCGGATTTTGTCGACACAAAAGTATATTTTCGAACTTTCCATTGCTCTATCCGTCCTGATAAAAATGAGGATCGGGGCAGTCCATTCGGAGCCAGGGCCGTCAGGATGAGTGCTGCGAAAGACCAGGCAGGTACAGCACTGACGAACCCCGGCGTTTCAGATATCCACGCCGCATTACGAAATATTGAGACGGGCGTGTGCAATAGCTTATTAAAGCGATCAGCAGCTCTGGCATCTGTCCCGCCCAAGCGGCTGGAACTCCTTCAGTACACAAACCGTCAGAAAGCTGCGGCGACTGTAAGTGGTATGGTTTCAACCCTCGGGCACGCTGATGCTGATTTTGACGTGCGAGGTACACAGAGACATCCACAGGTATTCACCAACATCGATCTGGTTTAGGTGAATAGCAGCTTTCTCTACCGGACACTGCTCAGCTAATTGTTTTGCGATCTCTTTTGGAAGATATCCAAGTCGAACCTTCCTCTTCCGTTGAAGCAGCCACCCTGCCTGGCCGTGTCCGTAAACAGCTATCGCATTTTTGTCATGATCACTGTCGGGTTCCGCCTGCATCGACACACTGTGATTTCGCCATGTTACATAACTTCGAACCGCTTCCTCGCGACCGGACAACCCCGCAACATCAAACCGTCGCTTGAACGTCTTATATCCAGCTGGATATTCATATTCAAAATCTATTTTGACCCGACTTGTCATCACGAACTCCGCGGATTCGGAAATCCTTCATCCGGCAGTCTATCAAATGCAACAAACAGCTACAGCTGAGTCAGTAAAGAAAACCGCAATCGATGAACTTGTTCTGAACAGAATTGGCACTGATGCAAGAGCTGCTGCTGGTATAGTCCCAACCGCATCTCTCGGCTGCCCCGCACCGCGCAAAAATATAACTTTGCTTAACCATCCTGCTGCTACTGCCCGGTAGTGGCACGCGTGATCCGGGCTCTGGCCGCAAATCAACTCGTCTCTGGAATTTGGTCTGGGACGCCGCCTGCTCCGGTTCAACAGACACTGCATCATGTCGCAGACGGCCAACTCGGCCGTTTGCAAATGTTCCCGCGTAGCTGTCAAGTGGCTGTGAGTATTCGTTGATCACCGGAGTTGGTGAATCGTCATCGATCCAGCTGTTTCGTGTCGACGTACTACTGATGGAAAATAGTACGAATATGTTCCAGGCAGTCGTACCAACTTGTTTTCCAACTGCGTGGTGAAAGACGGGTGACTCGCCAGCCGGCACGGACAAGTATGCGGTGAGTGACAAGTGGAGAGACCCCGCCTGTGTCGCATTCACTGCCATCGA
The DNA here is from genome assembly GCA_963581585.1 of Planctomycetota bacterium. Taxonomy (GTDB): domain Bacteria; phylum Planctomycetota; class Planctomycetia; order Planctomycetales; family Planctomycetaceae; genus S139-18. Next base: position 39,276 of record CAUZPL010000005.1, on the reverse strand, counting down.
GCAGGACGGCCAGATGGCCGCTGCCATCGGAGACAACCAGGTCGATGCGTACCCCCGTGGACCGGTAGTTGGGCCAGGCAATCAGCTTCTGCTTGCGCAGTTCCGCAGTGACCTTTTTTTGAAACGCGGTTTCGTAGGCATCGGTGACCGGCTGCGGCTGTATCAACCGTTCGGTGTGCCAGAGAAATTCGCGCAATAATCCAGGCCGCAGGTTATCTGGGGTGACTGAAGTTATGGTGACCAGTTCGTGGCGTGCTCGAGTAATCGCGACATTGAACAGGTTGGGGTTCTGCAGGAACCGTAACGACGCAGAATGGCAGTTTGTATCCACGGAGGTGGTGAAAAAGATAATGTCCTTTTCGTCACCCTGGAGAGTGTGCGCGGTTCCCAGAACCAGTTGATGGCATTCCAGGTCGCTGGCTGGCAGCCGGTCGATGAGCCGTTCGCGAATGGCATCGACATGGTCACGAAAGGGGCTGACGATCCCAATGGAAGGGGCGCCTGGGTTGCCCTGTGTCCTTTGAATCACGGCGGAGACTTCGGACACAATGGCGTCGATCTCTGCCGGGTTGACGCTTGAGGCGGAGGTCCGTTGGCCCTCGGTGTACAACCAGCGGACGGCCGACTGTTCCTGGACGTGAGGCCGTTCGGTCATAATACGCAATTGGTTATCGTAGAAATTGCGGTTCGAAAAATCGATACTGTGGGGGTGCGAACGGAAATGCTGGTCCAGAAGGAAGAAATTGCTTTGGAGTACGGCGTCCGAGGCGATATCAAACAGGCTCCGCCGATAGCGAACGCGTTCCTGAAACGCGACGTTGAACTGGTGGCGGATAAACGAAGCCTGTTCACGCGCGCGGCTCAAGAAACTGACGTGGCGCAGTTGCTGAGGGTCACCGATGACCAACGCACGTTTACCACGAAAAAGGGCGACGGCAGCGGTTGCCAGATCGCACTGAGAGGCTTCGTCGAGGATCACGAGATCGAAGAGGCCCGGTTTGGCGGGCAAGACCTGTTCCAGAGAGCGGTTGGTACAGGCCCACGCCGGAAACGCCCGGAGGGGAATGTCCAGGTCGATCTGTTCACGCAACTCTTGTTTTAGCTTGCGGTCTCGCCGCCTCAGGAGCGTGCGGAACAGCCGGAGATGGTGGCGTCCTGCTTTGATACGCCCCTTGCCCTTGCAGGGCGCGCAGTGTTTCCTGGAGACTCCTTTTCCGTGACAAGCAGAGCAGGAAGAGATCCCTGTACCGTTACATGTTGTACACTTCGAACTTCCCCAGAGGCCGTCGCCACCACAGCGGTTGCATTTTCCGCCGTGCCCTGATCCGAAACAGGTGTCACATTCTTCGCGGCCGGTCCCGTTGCAGAGACTGCATTTGTCACCGGCACTCTGGATCAGAGAGTACAGCGTGGCTTCGCGATTAAGTTGCAGCAGTTGCAGGGCGGTCTCAGTGCGCTGGCCATCGAGGTGTTCTATTTCCTGCCAAAGCAGGTCCAGAGGAAAAGCACCTCGCAGGTCGCGCTCGGCAGACTACATGGCCACTTTATGTCCCTGGACCAACAACGCCTCGTCGATGTCATCGAGCGAACAACCCCAGCTGTCGGGGACTTTGAGCGCGTCAAGTGTGCGCTGGTGGTTCCAGCGGCGCCACCAGTGGCGCAGGGCCCGCTCCACGTCCTGGTGGGTACAAGGACGCCGGGCTTTAACCTTAAAGAGTCGGACCGCTTTACGCGTCAGCCACGCTGCGCCCAAGCGCGACCACAGTCCGGGCTTGCCGGACAGCAGTTGCCGGACTTTACGAATGAGTTGACGCGCATGGACGTAGGTCCTGAGGGGTGCCTGGCCGGGAAAGCGAATCGGTCCCGAATCGTGGCTGGACGCAGAGCGTACACGACGCATCGCGCCACTGGCACAGCGATGGTCGGCAGCGTCGATGTCGTGTACCGGCAATGGGCATATCGGCTCCAGGCGTTCGAACGCCGCGCTGCTTTCGTGCCAGACTTTTTCCTGCTCGATCGCGGTGTGATAACGCTGTTCAAGCTTGTCCAAACGCTCGGAGAGAGAAGCATGTTGGCGGACCGTGTCGAGCCGCTCTTTTCGAGAGCGGTGGCCGAGACCCGATCGGGGGCCGGTGAGGCGAGTAATTTTTTCTGCCAGCTGTCGTTGAACAGCGCGTCCGCCGGACCTGGCGATCGCGTAAGGGCCCGCAATCTTTTCGACCTGGTCTGCCATGATCTGGACAGCTTTATCCATCTGAGAAGCGATCAGGACACTCTGGCCCCGCAGCATGGCGTCCAGGACCACCGCAGTGATCGTATAGGATTTTGCCCGTGCCGGGCGGACCTGTGGCGACCGTCAGTGGGGCCTCACGAGCGCTGCGGACGATTTCTTGCTGCGCATAAGTCAGGGGGAGTGGGAACGCGTCCTGGAGTTCGAGTGTGACCCGCCGGTCGGAATCTTCACCCGACTCGTCAAGAACTGCCTGAGCAATGTCTTCATCCTTGGCGACCACCGCATCGGATTCACTGTCAGTTGTAGTTCCTGCGGGGTGGAAGGGATCGACGGAATGCGGTTGGCTGTCCGCTGGTTCGAACAGACTGACCTCGTCGTCAGCCAGGTCGACGTCTTGTGTGGAATCGGTGGCAGAGTGATCACGGTGCGTGGCGAACAGCTCGGTTTCCATGGCGCAGACCGCGAAAAAGCCCGTGTCGGCGAGGGAATGCTGCGTCATCGCTTCCAGTTCTCGCAAGGCAGAGAAGCACGTGCCCGCTGCGTTTTCCAAGAATGATGGTGGTGGCGGGCAAGAGGCGGAAATTCCCGTCTTTGGAGATTTGTGGCCAGTAGAAATCGACCATTTCCAGCGGCACTGGCTGGTCGACCTGGCGTCCCAGCGTTTCCACCGGAGAGGTGGGGTCGTCTGCCATTTCCGCCGCCTTTGCGAGCGGCTCATCTTCACCGGAAGGGACAGGTTGGGGGTCAGAACCCGATGGTTTGCTTGGGCGTTTGCGGCGGGGTCGGGACAGGTCGCTGGCAAACGGCAATCCATTTGCCACCATACAGAAGCCATTCCAAAAGTCACGGAATTCGGTCGGGTCGATAGGGAAGTCCGGGACCACATCCGATAGATCTGCCATGCGGTCGTGAAAGTCGTCATGATTATCCCGCAGCACTTCTCCGACCAGACTGAAATTCACACTAGAACGTCCCGTCTTCAGGTTCCAACACGATCTTGCAGGTTGCGGGTGAGTTTGAGTGGAACCTCGAGCAGCGGTGCGCAGTAGTCGCACGCGGGTCTGTCGCCAGAGGCAGCCGTGCGGCCGACCAGAAACATAGCGCCCAGCCTGAGAGCATATTCGGATCCAGCAGTTGCGAACCGATTCCCCAGCTCTATGGCGTCGTTGCTGGAGAGGTTCAACGTGCTCTTTTCTCTCAGCTGCTGTTGTTGTCGGCGGGTCAAAGGTACCAGGTGCACGTCCGGTTGCGACAGTACATTGACGTTTTTCGCCCATTCGGTCTGGGCAGACAGGCAGTCATGCAGATACCGAATCAGCGCGACCTGCCTTTCGTGAGCTGACGGATGGAGTTCGGTGGACATGGAGGAGCGTGGAGACAAGGTGGAGCATGCCGAGCTTGCGGTGTATCCGGCAGCGCACGGCCTCGAGATAGCACAAGTCTTTGGAATGTCGCTTGGAGATTGGACAGCGGTATCGCGTCGGAGACTGAGTGTACCCTGTCGTGGTGATCAGGAATACTGCGGAGACACCTGCGGTGTTGAGAAGCGGTCTGCACGTCGCCCAGAAAACGGGGACGCGTGTCCGATTTCAGGCGGTAGCTGTTGGGGAGAAGGACCTGCGGCTGGGCCGCGTGTACCTGCCGCAGGGAGCGGTTCAGAGCCCCCGTTGGGACTTGCCTCCGCGGTAACGAAAACGGGAATATTCGGCTGGTGTCATCCCGTTGTTCATGCGGGTGCCGGACCAGAGCTCGGCAGACCTGATCTCACCCCGAAATCCATGTTGATGGGATGAGCCAATGCGCCGCAGTGCGGCATTGCGAATCGGATCGGACGACAGTGCGCCGAAAGGCAAGGGAGTTAACGGCAGAGTGGTTGTATTGCCCTCGAAATAGACGGCGCCGTCACGCAGCCCGCTTCTCGTGAGATGGACCACGTACAGATGATACTGGCCATCATTTATCTTTTGTAGCGCATGCTGGTACGCGTCAGCACACATGTGATTCGATCCTGCCCAAAATTACATACGATACGACATGCTTTTTGAGATATTGTGAAAGCTGCCGCCGGCGTCGCAGGGTTCGACTTTGCGATCTCTGTGATAGTTGAGAGAGAGAGCGAGGGGTCCGCATGCTGCTGACAAACAGATGGCACTCCGGGACTACTGCCAACCCGACGTCGCCGCGTCGAGGACACTTGCGCTATTGCCATCCAGGCTATCAGGCGGATTGAGCATGATTCCAGCCTTATATTTCGATATCACCAATCTCTTTCATCTGTTGCAAACTGTGGTACAGCGCACCTTCCATACCGCGAACATCGTCTCCGTACTGCTTCAGGAGGACTTCAAGAGTGTCCTCGGGAAGATGCGGTATGGGGCCTGCGGCGCGCCCACTCCAGCCGCTTGTCAAAAATGGCTCGTAACACCTGTGCATCCACGCCCCCGACACGCACCGTGAATACCCTGATATCCAAGGGCCCATAACAGGGGCTTGAGATTAAGATGGGTGGAGACCGCTAATTCACTGACCTGATTTAGCTTCCATCAGGCGCGCCGATAGAGCAGCGATCCTTCATTCAGTAAAATCAGGGGTGCGGCGGGAACTCCGGTGATATCTCGCATACGAATGAAAGGCACGGGCTGATTGAGACGGTCAGCGAGCTCTCGTTGCAAAGCAAAGAGACGACTGCTTTTGCCTCGACCATGGTTGCCCATTAACTGGATTGCGGTTTTGGGTTGAAGCATCTGATCCGCCAGTTGGGAGACATCGGCCACAATCAACTGGGCCCGGTCTCGGGTCGAGGGGACGCCAAACGGATTTCTCCGCAAATTCAGATGCCTGTAAGGGAGTTCATTCGCCATGGTGTGAATGAGGGACATGGACGAAATTCGGCAGTACAGAGAAATGGCACCATTGACTGGACAGTTCGCAACTCTGCCAAGGCAAAGGTCCGGTTGCCGGTAAAACATATCTCCAGGAAGTTCACCTGCTCACCGGAGCTGCAGGCCGAAGCCACCAGGTTCAAGCGGGCGCAAGCCGAAATATTTTGTGGCGACCGGGAACTATGACACGACGGACGTCAATATACACCCTTCGGCAACAATACGAAAAAAACCGTCAGTGCATCCATCTGTGGACAGACATGGTGACGACTATATCATGCTGATCCGTTCCCAACTCCGCACAGAACGGTCGATCATTGCTTTTGTATGCAGTCCGGACGGATTCGGCTTCAGAACGGTCACCCTCTCTTGCTGAAACCAGCGCCGGACGGTCTGGCAACAGAGCACGAAGAATTTCGAATTTCAGGACCGGGGATTAACGAAGGTCGACGACGACCTGATCACGTGCAGCGATTGTTCCGGAAACGGGGTCCGAATCGTTCTGGCCACCACAAGGGACTGAATGAATGACACAACGATGTTTCTTTGAGGAAAATACAGCCGTTGAGCTGCGTTGGAAACCAGCCATTGGTATTTGTGGTGATTCACGGAAAATATGGACACAATGAAGTAAAATATTGACATAATGAAGTTATGCGGACGTTTCAGATTTGAGGACGGTCGTACAACGTTCAAGTGTGAGCGGCATCGGCGAGTTCAGCACGACAATGGGCATTCGATAAATGAAAACGCCTGGTAAACAGTTCTGCCACCGAAGGGATTTGCTGAGCCGCTGCGGACTCGGGTTCGGAGCCGTTGCGCTGGTTCCGCTGCTTGAGGAACCAGGTTGCAGCCAGGAAGCTGCGGCCGACGGTCAGTTTATCTCTCCGCTGGCTTCGCGAGCGGGTCACTTTGCTGCTCGGGCTAAACGCGTTATCCACGTTTTTCCTGAAGGCGGACCGTCGCAGGTTGACACATTCGACGAGAAACCGGCACTCGCGGAATATCACGGTCGCCCCGCTGATGAAGTGCTCGAAAATTACACAAAGGATGCAGGTGAAGTTGCCGCCGGCATGGGGAGACTCAGCGGCAGGCTCCAGCAGTCTGCTTTTCGTTTTTCAAAGCATGGTGAATCGGGAATCGCCGTCAGCGAGTTATTCCCCAAACTGGCCAGGCACGTCGATGACATGTGCATCCTGCGGTCAATGTATACTCACAGCAGTGTGCACGAGCCAGCCCGTCTGATGATGAATACCGGGGAGCTTGTGCAGGCCCGTCCGAGCCTCGGCTCGTGGGTTGTCTACGGGCTTGGTACGGAGAACCAGAATCTTCCGGCGTTTGTGGCACTCTCGCCGACAGGAACTACGTCAAGTGGTGACAAACACTGGAGCAACGTATTTCTTCCCGGCTGGTCACGAGGTACATCCATTGCAACGAAAAATACGGATGTTGACTGTCTGATCGAGCATCTTCGCAGCAGCAGCTCCTCCCTGCGTGAACAGCGGCGGCAGCTTGACCTGCTGGCGGAACTGAATCGTGAGCATCTGGCTGCTCGATCGAACGAAGCCCTGCTGGAAGGTCGTATCACCTCGTTCGAAACCGCCTTCCGCATGCAGGTCGAAGCAACCGATGCCTTTGACATTTCGCGCGAGCCGCTGTCGGTTCGAAAAATGTACGGAGACACACCACAGGGTCGGCAGTTGTTGCTCGCCCGCCGCCTGGCAGAACGAGGCGTACGATTTGTGCAGGTTTGGCACAACGGCTGGGACACTCACGACGAAAACGACGAACGACACCGTGATCTTTGTCACGCGGCAGATCAGCCTCTCGCGGCACTGCTGCAAGACCTCAAGCAGCGCGACATGCTCCGGGACACACTGGTGGTTTGGGCCGGCGAGTTCGGACGTACACCGACTATTGATAAGAACGACGTGGCCAACAAGAAATCGATTGGCCGTGACCATAATGCCGGAGGCTTCACCATCTGGATGGCTGGCGGCGGTGTGAAAGGAGGGCATGTTCATGGCACCACCGACGATTTTGGCGCGCTGGCTGTGGAGAACCCGGTCGATATTCACGACCTGCATGCCACAGTTCTGCATCTGCTTGGCTTCGACCATGAACACCTGACACACCGTCACGCCGGTCGGGACTTCCGTTTGACCGACGTACATGGACGGGTTGTGCACGAAGTGCTGGCGTGAAGTGCAAGCGTTTGATCGTCCGGATCACTATTAGCGGCGCAGGCCCGTGACCAGGAAGAAATTTTTTCATGTGATTGCACTGCTCATTGCTGTGCAGAGCGTCACTTTCGCCGACGAACCAGTGTCTGCACAGATCGAATTCTTCGAAAGCAGAATTCGACCGCTGCTGGTCCAACACTGCTACGAGTGCCACAGCTCAGCGCAGGACCCCGAAGGCGGACTCCTGCTTAATTCCCGAGCAGGGGTGCTCAGGGGAGGTGAAAGCGGTCCGGCAGTGGTGGCGGGTGATGCCGACCAGAGTCACCTGATTCAAGCAGTTCGCTATGAGAGTGAGCGGCAGATGCCACCCGATGGAAAGCTCAGTGAAGAACAGATCGCAGACCTCGAGGAATGGGTTCAGATGGGAGTACCGGATCCGCGGGACGGTGCGCTTGCACTCACGGGCATTGACAAACTGATGGACGATGCAGCCGGGCACTGGGCGTTTCAGCCTGTCCCGGCGGCCGCACTGCCGAACCAGCAGCTCACAGTCACAACACCCGTCGATGCCTTCCTGCTGTCCGAACTTCAGAAGCATGGCCGAGGCTTCTCACCGCGGGCAGATCGGCGGATTTTGATTCGCCGGGCCTATGCCGACCTAATCGGTCTCCCACCATCCCCGGAGGAAGTACGGGCATTTGCAAATGACAGCGATCCGGATTCGTTCGAGCATCTGGTCGAACGCTTACTGGCATCGCCGCACTATGGAGAACGCTGGGGACGGCACTGGCTGGATGTGGCACGCTATGCCGACAACATGGGGGCGATTTTTAACGGCGACGACAGCTATCCTTTTGCGTACACATATCGGGACTATGTCATCCGATCGTTTAACGAAGACAAGCCATATGATCGTTTTGTGATCGAACAGCTTGCCGCGGATCTGCTGCCTCAAGCGCCGGACGACAATCGAACTCTGGCAGCGCTCGGTTTCCTCACAGTCGGTCGGCGGACAGATCGTCGGGTGGACGATGATGTTTATGACGACCGAATTGACGTGATAACCCGCGGCTTGATGGGTCTCACTGCGGCCTGTGCTCGGTGCCACCACCATAAGCTTGAGCCAATCACCCAATTCGACTACTACGCAATGTATGGAATTCTGAGCAGCTGCAGGGAAGCAGATCTGTATCCTCTGCTGAAGCCGCAGCCGTATGGCCCCGTGCAGGAGGAATACGAACAAAAAAACCAACAGGTGCGCCAGGCGTACGCAGCTGCGTCTCTGACAGCCGCTGGCAACGTGACGGCTGACGTCCGTTCGCGCGTTGGTGACTATCTGCTGACGGCTCATGAATCCGGCTGGAAGACGATTTCTGATGACAAATCGATCAGAGACGTGCTGAAGCAGCGTAAATTGCAGAGCGAAGTTCATGACGCGGCATCGCAGTCTCGCGAAAGCTGGCTGGAAGCTCACACGGATGTTTTCTCGCCCTGGCTGGCATTCATCGATTTGCCGGCTGATGATTTCGCGACGAAAGCATCAGAACTGTCATCACAGTTTTCAGGCGGAAGCGATCCATTACTGCATCCACTTGTGGCCGGGATGTTTGAGGGAGATCCACCAGGGTCGCTTGAAGAACTGGCTCAACGATACAGCAAACTGTTCGCAGCTGTTGATGCAGAATGGCGACAGCTTGCGACAGAGCCACTGCGGGAGGCGGCACCTTTGCGTGACGGCGATCTCACCCTGCCGGGAAACAGCCTCGGCCCGGAGGTGATCACACGTCTGGACGAAGTGGAAGCTCAGCTGACTTTGCCTGACGCGTCCCGAGAAGCACTGAGGCAGGTGCTCATCGAAAAGGCATCGCCCGTGAAAATCGCTCCCGATCGGTATGCAGGAGCGCAACTCTTTCCTGAGGAAGACCAGGAAAAACTCGACGAACTGGCAGATTCGATTGCAAAGCTGGAAGCACATCCGGGGGCACCGGTGCGTCTGATGGCACTGATGGAAAACCAGCCAGGTGACGTACAGATCTTTTTGCGTGGCAATCCGAAGACACGAGGGGAAACCGCTCCGCGTCGTTTTCTCGAAGTTTTGGCCGGGCCGGACCGTCCGGTGTTGTCAAAATCATCCAGTGGACGACTGGAACTGGCTCTTGAGATTGCCAGCCCGGACAACCCTTTGACTGCACGCGTATTCGTCAACCGCGTCTGGCAGTGGCATTTCGGTCGAGCACTCGTGAGATCGCCCAGTGATTTTGGTTTGCGAGGTGAATCGCCGACCCACCCGGAGTTGCTCGACTGGCTGGCAGCAACGTTCGTGGAGGAGGGCTGGAGCATAAAACAATTGCATCGCCAACTGCTGATGACCGATGCCTGGCAGCAGCGGAGCAACGTCCCTACCACAATGCGACAGACCGATCCCGAGAATCGGCTGCTCGGCTGGATGAATCCCCGGGCACTGGAATTTGAACCGTTTCGAGACAGTCTGCTGGCTGTTTCCGGGCGCCTTGATTCTGCAGTGGGTGGCAAGCCGGTGGACCTGTCCGATCATACGGCCGTGAGACGTACGATCTATGGCGCAGTGGATCGCAAATCATTGCCGAACCTGTTCCGGACGTTTGACTTCCCCGATCCAAACTTCAGTTCTGCGGGACGCAACCAGACTGCGCTCACACCTCAGTCGCTGTACCTGCTGAACAGTCCTTGTGTAGCTGATTGTGCGCGATCGCTCGCGGAACGATCACTGGCAGCAGGCTCCGGGCCGGAGTTCGGTCAGCGCATCAGCGAACAGAATTCATTGACGCCCGGCGAACCCGCGAATCGAACGGCAAATGCCGAACGGGTCAAAGCCCTTTTTCAGATCGTCCTGCAGCGGGATCCCACAGACGTCCAGCTTTCCCAGGCTGTGGATTTTTTAGGAAACTATCCGGAGCACGACGTCGTCATGCCCGAAGTGGCGGCATGGAGCTATGGCTTTGGAGATTACGACGATCACACTCAAACCGCCGCAACCTTCACACTATTGGAGTTTTCTGATGGAACGGTCAAGGGGACGGAAATCGGTGAATTGGATCTGACTGCATTGGAATTGACAGCACACGGTGGCACGGCAGCAGCTGGCAAAGCCACGATTCGCCGCTGGTTCGCTCCGTTCGATGGTCGTGTGGACATTTATGCTGAGTTGATTCATTCCAGCGATTCCGGAGACGGCGTGAAATGCCTTGTGGTGTCGAGCCGCACGGGGCTGCTCGGGCAATGGGCCGCGGCCAACAGCAGTCAGTTGACAGTCCTGACGAATGTTGAGGTCCGTCAGGGTGAGACGCTGGACTTCGTGACAGCGGGTGTGAAAGGTCCCAAGGCGGAGATTTATTCCGAACCGGAGAGCTTTAACTGGGCACCCACGGTCACGATTCAGGACCGCTACAAGCCCGGAATGCCCGGGAGTCCTCTGCGCTGGGATGCTCGACACGACTTCATGGATCCTGCTCACGTGCCTCTGCCGCTCACCGCCTGGGAAGAACTTGCGCAGGTGCTGCTGTTGTCAAACGAATTTGCCTGGGTCGATTGAACAGACTCTTACCCCGGCGTCAGAACGCTGAAAAACTCTATCCCCGGTACGTCAGCCTCAGTCCCCTCTGCTGCAACGCCACAGTTCCATCACCGCGGAGAATCAGACGGGCACCCGAACGCAGAGGCGACGATCGAGTTCCATGGGCGACTCACTATTCCATATTGGCGGTCGGGCTGTGGTTGCACGATTACTGAATCCAACGTCGAGGTATTCCGGAAACGGTCGCCAGGCGTCACTCCGGGAGATGCTGACGCTGAGGGAGAGCGGGGCGTGGGAGCCTGGCAATCCTGGGCGTTAAGTTGGGTGGGTAAATACGGCCTCGACGTGGTGGACGAGCAAAGCCGGATGTTGGTCCTCCTGGGACTCTGCACTCTCGCCGCCGCGTTCGTCAGCGAACGGGTCTTCCGGGGGTGTCGCTTCTTTGACCGCCACGACAAGTGGAGACTTTACGCGAGCGTCCTGCTTATCTCTCCCCTGTTCAGCATCCTTCATCTCTATCTCTGGGCGCCACGCGGTCCCGGAGGGCGAGTCCCGTTGGTCTTCTGGCGCTGGCTGCGACATGAGACGACTGCCTTCGTGTTCGTGAATTTGCTGTGGTTCTGCGTTTTACGAAACTTCTTGTTGAATCGATATAGCTCGCTGAGTAATTTCAAGAACTGTCGTCGAACGCTCTGGGCTGGTGTTTCGGTCGAATGCACTCGGAAACCTTTGGCCAAAGAGTACAAAATGTCAGTCGATACGCGTGGTAACTTGTTCGCAGGTGTTTTGTTTTTTCTCGCGAGTCCGTTGCTGGCCGATCCCATTCAGTTTGGTGAAACTTCGACGGTCGGGGAGGGATCGGTCTCGAGTTACGTTCGATTCGACGGAGCCGGCGACGTCAACAGTTACGGCATCAAGCTGACCGGAGACGCCCTCAATGGTCTCAGCCAAGGCCCCCCGCCTGAACTGCACGCCCACGTGGACATGCCCGTCGGCGTCTCGGGAATTCCAGTGGAATTCGTCGACATCCACTTCCTTCCCGGCGGACACATCGGTGGACCGGGCAACAACTACTGGCTGGTTCCACACTTTGACTTCCATTTCTTTGTGCAGCCGATGGCCGCCACGGCGACCTTCACCGACGAGACGACCGGGTTCAACCCGCTGCCCGACAGCTATGTCCCCGCCGGCTACATACTCGCCCCGGACTCGTTCGTGGCCGGGGAAGGTGTGCATTGGGTGAACCCCGCCGAGTTCGGCGGACCTTACACTACGAACTTTATCTACGGCTCGTACGCTGGCGAGATGACCTTCCTGGAGCCAATGGAGGCGCTGAGTTTTCTGGAGGCCATGCGAGCCGGCACCGAGGGCGATTTTTCCGGCGCCATCGGTACAGCAGATTCTTACCAGAAGACAGGCCTCTATCCGTCGGAATACTCGATCTCCTACGACGCCGGCGAGGACGCTTTCTACATCGAGATGAGCAACCTCTCCCAAGGCCACCCCGTCCCCGAGCCTTCCACAGCCGTGCTGGCCGTGCTGGGTTTCGCGGTGACAACGCTGGTTTACCGTCGTCAGGGAAGGTGCCGTCGCCGCCGCTGATCGTTACTGCGGATTGGGTGACCTGCCGGCACGGACGACCTCGGACCGGTTTTTGAAGCAACGTGCAGGAATCTGCGCGTCGGCCACATTGTTCGCACGTCGAACCGCGTGTTCTCAGCGTGCAACGAAAAACTCCGCCCGTGTGTCGGATCATGCTCATTGTGAGCCCTCCTTGGAACTTCGTTGCGACCAATGGTGAACATTCTTCCCGCGCTGTTAACGGGGAGGTAATTTGGGAACGATTGTCGCAGCGGGCAGCTCCTGAAAAATCCCGACCAGAGGGTCCACAGCCCCTCCCCACCCCGCCTGAATTATGTAAGCTCTGCTGGCGCGAGCCATGTTTGATCATGGCTTGATGTTCGCGGGCCAATTCCAGGAGAAACAATACACCAGCCAGTGGCAAGAGCAGTCACCGCAATCCTGACGAGTAGCGTTTTGATGGAGAACTGCGGCCGACCTTCACGTCGATTGGAGCTAGATTTCATGGCGGCTTCCCGGAGAAGGTGTATCCATCACGAGCGACGGAGACGCAGTTGACTGTAACTCTCGCCAAGCACTCAGCTTCGACCAGTTTGCGACCGGACGTTGATCCTGTACGTTGGTTCCAGGGTCGGTTTATATTGGAACGGCTACACAGGGACTCAAAATACAGCACTCCGGGTGATTGACTTCAGCAATTCCCAGGAAAGGAAAAGTATCTTGGCCGACTCCACAACAGCCACGGGCCTCGACTGGCTCGATGGGATCGTCGTCGGCGTCTACATCTGTCTGGTGCTCGGTATCGGTTGGTATTACGGGCGTCAGCAAAGAACTACCGACGAATACTTTGTGGGCAATCGAGGCATGAACTCGACCCTGGTCGGCATCTCGATGTACGCGACGCTGTTCAGCACCATCACCTACCTTTCCAGCCCGGGCGAGTATCTGGGCAAAGGCCCGGTCATTTTATGCGGCTTGTTCTCGATCCCCATTGCGTACTTCCTCGTCGGTTACTGGATCGTGCCGGTCTACATGAAACACCAGGTGACCAGCGCGTACGAATTGCTCGAGGCCAGGCTTGGTCTGAAAGTGCGTCTGTTGACGGCAGCACTATTCATATTGATCCGACTGGGCTGGATGTCGTTGCTGATCTATATGCCCTCAGTCGCGATCATCGAGATGCTTGGATGGGAGGAAAAATGGCTCCCGGCCGTCGTGTTTACCACGGGCGGAGTGGCGATCGTCTACGCTTCCATTGGCGGACTGCGCAGCGTGGTGATTACCGACCTGTTCCAGTTCCTGCTCCTCTTTGGCGGAGCGGCCTTGGTGATTTCCACGGTCACGGTCAACGTCGGAGGCTTTGACTGGTTCCCCACTTCCTGGCAGCCAAACTGGGACACACAGCCACTTTTCAGCGTCGATCCCAACGTTCGAGTGACCGTCTTCGGAACCATCCTCGGGGGGACGTTGTGGTGGCTGTGCACGGCCGGCAGTGACCAGACTGCGATCCAGCGTTTCATGTCCACGGGCAGTGCCGCCGCCGCTCGCCGATCCTTTCTGATTAACTCCATCGCCGGTGCCTCGGTGACAGTGATTCTGGCGCTGGTGGGATTTTCTCTGCTGGGTTTTTACCAGATCCATCCGGAATTTCTTCCGGATGGAAAGAGCATCGCCGAGTCCGCGGATCGGCTTTTCCCTCGCTACCTTGCGCATTACCTTCCCAGCGGAGTCGGCGGCCTGGTCCTGGCCGCCCTGTTCGCCGCCGCCATGTCGAGCGTCGACTCGGGGGTGAATTCCATCAGCGCTGTGACGCTCACAGACTTCGTCGACCGCTTCCGTAGCCGGCCTTTGACAGAGAAACAGCACATGGTGGTGGCTCGGTCGCTCGCCTTCGGAATAGGTTTGGTCGTCGTCTGTATCAGCTCATTCGTCATGAAACACGTGCCAGGGAACTTCGTCGAGATCAGCAACCGCGTCAGCAACCTGCTTGTGAGCCCGCTGTTCCTCATGTTTTTCATGGCGCTCTTCGTCCCCTTTGCCACGTCGAAGGGTGCAATCGCGGCTATGATGTCGTCGAGCGCCACGGCGATCGTGGTCGCGTACTGGAAGCCTTTGGTTGCTCGCCTGGGAGTGGAGCCGGTGTTTTTCAGAGAGATCAGCTTCCAGTGGATTCAGCCGTGTGCACTTGTGATCGGGGTTGTTGTGGGCTGCGGGGTGAGCCTGCTCGAGCGGGTGCTGAAGCGGCAAGACAACTGAGCAGGGTACAAAGCTTGCCGCTGTCGTAATATATGTTCCGTCTCGGGGTCCGTGGTGCTGGCGCGCGCCACCTCGGCGTTGGGGAAACGGCGATCGGTAGATCCCGCCAGTGCACCAGATCGTTGCTGACGGCATGCTCCCAGTGAAACGGACCACCGTTACGATGAGCGCTACTGGGAATCCACTGATAAAACAGGTGATACTGTCCGTTGTGCTGCAGGATTCCGTTCGCGTCGTCCATCCAGCCTGTCGGCGGCAGGAAGTGGTAACCGGGCCGATCCGGATCCGCGGATATTTTTACACGAATCTGGTGAAATTCCTCGACGGCGTCCGCTGCAAAATTCGGCAGTGCCGTCACGAGCGTGATCACGAATGAACAGATCCACAGTGAAAAACGACATGCGACCATTAACGCACCTGCATGAAACCGAATGAACTGTGAGATTTTATCATCTCATAAAAGCTATCATGCTTTGTAATACAGATCGATTGGCAACGAGTGACCCGTACTGGTGAACTTCCACATGGTACTCCGGTTTTACCGTATCCGAAAATTAACAATGGCTGGAGTATCCGTCATGATTTTGACCTCCGGCTGGAGCCAATGTTTGCGGACGTGCAGAATGTAGTGGAAGCACTGAAAGGAGTGACAGTTCAAAAAACAGAGCAGCTGTTTCTGCGCATGGACCGGATCACGTTCTCCCCAACCAGCCGAGCGCCGCCTGTTACGGACCCCAAACCAAAACAATGAATCGTCTTTCCTTGCCAGTGCCGGCAGGTCAAATGTAATTCCGTCGCATACGCTTGTTTTGTCAAGCAGCGGAGAATCTGTCCCGACGTTTCTCCACGTTGGGGGTCGACTAGAAAAATCTCGACGTTCGGCTGGGTCCAGGGAGCAATGAGTTGTGACAGAAATTTTGCGCATGGTAAATGGAGGCGTTTGGTGTCACATGTTATGACAATCGTGGAGTTCGCCCGATACCATTCCGACCCGACCAAAGAAATGTCGCTGCACTGGCCCCTGGATGGCAGACTGTCATACCGGAGTTTCGCCGGAACAGGTTCTCGATTGGCACCTCTGTGGAATTCGAAACGAGATGATTCCATTTTTTTTGAAGCGCTCCCAGTTGGACATTACTCGGCCGCCCAGTCTGGCATTGGAAACTTACGAACACGGCTATAGCGTTTGTAGGTTTCAAATACGTCACCTCCGTCAAGAATCCGCGGGTCCTGAGTCTCGACCAGGAAGGTCTCCAGCCTCGCTGATAGTTCTGCCAGCACATCTGCATGTGCGGCTGACGTCGCCAAGTTATTGACACACGCGGGATCCGAACGAATGTCGAACAATTCTTCTGCAGGCCGGTGGTCAACGGCCAGATGTAGATATTTACCAAGCAAGCGGTCATTTGCGTTTTCCGTCAGCAAAGTGAGCGTGGGGCATGCATCGATGTCGTGATAGCCGCCATGCATTGGTCCGAGTTTCGACTCGTTTGTTTTATTTTTCGCGTACCTCCCAGTGCCATACTTCCGTGGTGTGCCGGCCGGCCAACGTTCTGGACGAAAATTGCGGATGTACAAGTGCGCGTGCGTGCGAATGCAACGCTGTGGATAGGCCAGATTATTCCAACGTGACGATGAATGCCTTTCTCGGGCGGAATAAGCAGCTGTTCTCGTCGGATCGACAAGGCCGTCTTTGTTAGTCAGCAAGATTGGCATTAAGCTCCTGCCTGACATGGGATAGTCGCCCGGGTGAGACACACCAGCGGCTTCGAGGTACGTTGGCATGAGGTCGGTAAGACTGACCAAGTCGTGTACTATGCGAGCTCCTTTGACTTTCGTCCCCCACCGGACTGCAAGCGGCATATGAATGCCAAATTCGTAGCAGTTTGCCTTGGCGCGGGGAAACGCCATACCGTTATCGCTAGTGACGACTACGATTGTGTTGTCGAGTTCGCTCCGCTCATCGAGCTGCCGCAACATTCGTCCCAGATGCGCATCAAACCACTCAATTTCGTATTCGTAGTCCAGAATATCGCTGCGCACCTCAGGTGTGTCGGGCAAGAATTTCGGAACAATTACGTCCTCCAGATGACCACCATGCGCGAGCCCAATTCCTTTGCCAAAGCTCCGATGCGGTTCAGACGCACCGAACCAGAAGCAGAAAGGTTTTCCCGCTTGTTTCCGGGCAAGAAATTCGGCAAAAGATGTCGCATAGTCGGTAGAGCGAATTCCATCAGGCGTCTGCTTGGAATTCACGAAATATTGAGGCCCAGCCGGGTTTTCTGTAAACCCACCGTCTTTGAAATTCCCCGGCCCCCAACCTTTACCGGTGTAGCCAACGTGGTAGCCAGCCTTCTCAAGCAAAATCGGATAGGTCGCGAACTTGTTTGAAAACTTGCTGGCGTGTGTACCTGCGTGTTCGTTTTGCCACGTGTAACGCCCCGTCAAAATCGATGCGCGTGACGGACTGCAACCGGGCGACGCACTGTATGCGTTGGTGAAAAGTACACCTTCACGGGCAACTCTGTCAAAGGCAGGAGTGAAGACACTGCTCGTGCCGTAGGCGGACGCATAGGGGTACGACTGGTCGTCCGAAATCGCAAATAAAATATTGGGGCGATCGTCACCAAAAACGACGTGTACCGTAACAAATAGTATGTACAGTAACTGACAAATTCCACAAATCACACGATTCATCTCGAACCTATTGTGTCATGTTTTTCTGGAAGACCTTCGTATCATAATCTAAACAAACCTGCCCAGGTTGTCCCGTTAACGGTCAGTCGGACTCGTTCTAAATAAGTAGTAGTTCGGTGATTGATTCCGGAAAAACCGCCTGGTCTGTCGGACATCGTCTCGGTTCGGTTGCTGAATCGACACTTCAAATCATTGGGTATCATGCTTGGACCGCCACATCGCAATCTTTTCCTGTCAGAAGCTGTAACAGGTGCATGACGACCGGAATCGACAAACTGTTGCCAACAAGCTTCGACGCTGTTCGTGGGCCAATATCCGCCGGCAAGTCAAACCATGCAGGAAACCCCAGCAGCCGCAGCACACACCAACCGATGTCAACAGGAATTACACGCTGGCGATCAGCACACGGCGTCGCGGTTCGGCGCCTCTGGCAGTTCTCGCCATCAAACCAGCTCACTGATTGGAGTCGGATCACTGACGAGATGCACGGGTCGGCCGTCAGGTGTGTACATGACCTGACCCGGGTCGATCCCCATTTTGTGGTAGACGGTCGACACCAGGTTTTCCGGCCCCAGTACGCGATCAAGTGCGGCATAACCTTTACGGTCGGTGGCCCCCACAACGGTTCCACCCGGTGTTCCCCCACCGGCCATCAGCACAGACATGGCGTTCGCCCAGTGGTTACGTCCCGGTGGAATCCCGGATGGTCCAGGCTGCAGTTGCGGGGTACGACCGAATTCGCCGAGTGCCAGGACGAGTGTGGTTTCCAGCAGCCCGCGCTCTCTGAGATCCTGGATGAGCATTGCCACTGAGTTGTCCCAGGACGGCAGGCGTTTGCGGAGTCTGCTGAACAGATTGCTGTGATGATCCCAGCCGCCATCGTAGACAGTGATAAACGGAACACCCGCTTCAACCAGTCGACGAGCCAGTAGACAGCGCTGGCCAAATTCACTGCGTCCGTACCGTTCTCGTGTTTCATCAGACTCCTTTGAGATGTCGAAAGCCTGTTGCGCGTCCGGCGATGTTACCAGGCTGTACCCCTGTTCCTGATACTCGTCAAAGGCTGCCAGGGGATCTCCGGCCGCCTGCGAATTCAGTCGGACCATATTGTCAATTTTGGATCTCAGGTCTGTTCGTCGATCAAATCGAGTGGTGGCCAGATCACGTGGCAGCGCGACGTCCCGCACCTTGAAATTTTTGTCATTTGGGTTGTCCGGAACGACGAACGGTGCGTACCTGGCACCCAGAAAGTTCGGGCCCCCGGAACGCGACATACGCGGCAGACTGAAATACGGCGGCAGTCCGTTGTCCTGACCCAGTTCTTTGGCAACCACGGATCCCATACTGGGATGGAAGCTGACAAATGCGCCACAGGCCACCGGAATTCGAGTGGGTGCGCCGGTCATCATATAATGATTGCCGGCACCGTGATTTCCGTGACTGTGCCGGATTGACCGGATCATAGCGCAGTCATCCAGACTGGCAGCCAGCTGAACCATGTATTCAGAATAAAGAATGCCGGGAACAGACGTTTTTGTATAGCCGAATTCGCCGCGGAACTCAGAGGGTGCATCCGGTTTGGGGTCGAAGGTTTCAAAATGCGTCGGACCGCCGTCCATCCAGATGAGGATCACACGTTCAGCCGCTGGTTTGGGGCCCGAAGACGTTTTGGCCAGTTCCCCGCGAGCACGCAGTGTGTTGACGAGGCCGCCTCCCAGCAGTCCTCCGATTCCAAACTGGATGCAGTCCCGACGAGTCGTGCCGTCGCAGTTTTTTCGAAGTGCCATTGTTGCATCCTTGGACCTGATCGGATGTGCCGAACGCAGTCCCACCGGGTGATCACAGACACGGCCGGAAGACCCGCAGACAGCACCATCAACTCATCGAAGCCGTTAATATTGAAACAGGTATTCGGGTGTGTTATTTACCGCCCGCATGATCAATGCAACAGACCGGCACCACTGCAGATTTTCCTCGATAAGAACCCCGGTCACCAGTCCAGTTTCTTCCGCTGTTGGATTTCGTCGAGAATACCTGAACTGCTCAGCGTCCGAATCTTCGTTCGCAGCCTGTCTGTGACCGTCCTGATATATTTCGACAACCGATCGATCCGATATGCACAATTCTTCTCGTGGCACCTAAAATCGTCAGCTACCCAAGCTTCCAGATCCTGGCGGCGTTCAGCCCAAGGATCTTCGCGCGGTCCTCATCGCTGAAAAACGGAATTTCTTTACGGACTAATGCCAGCTCCTTTGCCAAAGTGGGTCGGTGGTAGGCCGCACGACACGTGCCTGGATAGCCCGTCCCCCACAACAGCCGATCCGGACCAAAAGCTTCATACACTCGCTTCAGCTTCGGATACAAATCCCGGAACGGATACTCCAGGCCGGTCCCGGCGAGTTCGGACACTTTCACCCACACGTTCCGGTGACGAGCCATCGCCAGAAGCTTCTCCAGATCTTCCTCTCCATGACCTTTGTGGAAACTCCCGGCCAGATGATCGATACACACCCTCACGTCCGGATGACGGTCCATCATCCGTGAAAGTCGAGGCAGTTGCTGAGAATCGACGAACAGGTTGAACACCGAGTCAAGTTCAGCCGCTTTTTTCCACAATGCGTCGTGCTCCTTCGAGTCGAGCCAGCCGTCACCCCCGCGCCAGCCGTCCCTGTACTCAATGATTCGCAGTCGCATCCCCACGAACCCGTATTCCCTGACCCAGAACTCAAGTTTGTCCGCAACCTCTGGATCCAGCGGATCGATCAGGCCATGCGCCACTAGGCGGTCCGGATATTTTTGGATGCTGTCCGCCAGGTACGAATTGTCCCATCCGTGGAAGACAACCTGAACAAGGACACAGTGCGTCACGCCATGCTGATCCATATCGTCGATCAGCATCTCGGTGGTGGCATCGTGTGTATTGCTGTAGGTAAAGTCGGGGTTGTGCGGATGCGGGAACGGATACTTCTGCGGATCGTTGCCCCAAACATGCATATGCGTATCCACGACCGGCACCGGAGTTTTCAGGTCCGCTTTCGCGGTGGATAACAGCGACGACGCGATCGATCCGCCACCGACAAGAACAGCAGATCGGGATACTGTTGCCAAAAGTTCACGGCGTGTGACCGAATTTCGACATAACTCGTTAAACACCAGCTCTGCTCCCTTTTACAGTCAGCACGTCACCATCCAGCGTTGTCCGGCGAATGACGCACGATGATTAATTCCTGCAGGACAACTGTTCCGGTTCCGCTGACGACACGCCACAGTTCGGCGCGGGAAGCCGGCGGAGTCAGAGACAAACCATCCTGCGTCCTCTGCATCCGCGAAACGGCGGCCAGGACAGCTGTTGCAGTCCTTAAGCGTGTGCCCGGACGTTATCACATGCGCAGCACGCCGATCACAAATCCAGCCTTGTTCCGGCCCTTCACAGTCACAGAATGACACAGCCATCCCTGATGATTTCAGGATTTATTTTATGTCCGCAAAGGGGGACGTCAAGACAACACCACAGGACACGGCGGTCGGGGTATCTTCGCTGACCACCGGTTCGCTGGCTTCAGCCGTGTATGTTTTGACAGGGACAAAGGGTCTGTGAATTTTGCTGTGGACGATCTGCATGTCCGTCCGGTTACACGCGGGACGGATGAGATAACACCGGATACTGAGGCCCTCGAACGATCTCGCCGACCGGAACGTCGACTGAGGCCATACGTTCGTTCCAGTTATCACCGATACGACGTGTGTTTCCTGGCAGAAGATGCATTACATAACTGCGGCGAGGATTGCCGGTTCTGTTTCCATAAGAACCATGTAACACACAGCAATGATGAAAGTGACAGTGTCCGGCTTTGACCTCACACGGCACAGGTGTGACATCGGCCCCCTCAGGTACGTGTTCCGGTCTCAACGCCCAGTGCGGATCATCATCATCCACATCGTTGCGCACGTAGCTGTATTCCCAGCGATGGCTGCCGGGAATAACGTGCATACAGCCGTTAGCCACAACGGAATCATCCAGCGCGATCCAGCATGTCCCCATTTCAGCCGGTGTGACGTGATCCCAGTACGTGTAATCCCGATGCCAGCTGACAACGGCATCGTCCTCGTACGGTGGCTTGTAGATCATTTGATCTTCCCACATACGGACCGGTCCCTCCAGAAGATCATTGGCAAGACAGCCAATATGCGTGTTCCTGTATATTTCAGCGAAGACCTCGTCATTTCGAAAGATATTGACAATCTTGACTGACGGGAGATGTCCGCTCACACCGGGCTTAAGAACGGTTTTGCCCTTCAATTTTTCCGGGAACGGAATACGGCCCTCAACAATGTCTGCGATCCGTTTCCTGAGTCGTTCAATCTGTTCGTCATCCAGCACACGGGGCCCGGCGACGTAGCCCAGTTCATGATACTGTTGAATTTGATGCTTCCCGAGGTTCATGTCATTCTCCCGGACGGGACGTACAGTTTTGTACAGCCGCTTTTATACTTCAGGCTCACAGAATTGGCAAAGTGCTGTTGTGATATCAATGCCGTTGAAGACTACAGCGACAGCCTTATAATTCAGTTCCCGCCATCCGGTAATCGTGCGTTGAGACTGGACGATCAATCTGACCGATTTCGCGGCGGAAATTTGTCAGAGAACTTACAGGTGATACTTCTCAGCAAGCTGCAGGATAAGCGGCTCCGGCTGACGATGATAACGTGGCTCAGAAATAGAACGCCGTCCGCTTGAGGTACCGAAATCAAAACGGCGGTCGGACGCAGACAAATCTAAAGTAACACCAGAGACTGCACTTCAATGGCAGAGCGAGTATTGCAAACAGAACGCCTAATATGTTGAGAAGTCACGAATTCGCACGAACGCCAAAGACCTGGATAATGGCGAGAAAGCTGTAAGTGACCAGTCATCTGCAGCGTACCAGCTCTCAGCATTCGGTGACTTCCGGTCGCATGACATCAAAGATCAGAACAATGCGATCGTCATTTGAGTGGTTGAATGCACCATGCTCGTGTAAATCGTTGAAGGCAAGCAGTTCTCCCTCGCGCCAGGGTCATTGTTCTCCTCCAACCCCGCTTCAGGCAATTCTCCCGGTACTGCAGTCGGAAGCTGACACCGTACCAACTTGGACTACGGCTGCCGTTCCTTGAGGCTCGCCTCAAAACCCTGCACGAAGAGATGGTCAAGAATCTGAACCGTCAAGACGAAGACGAAGAAAGCATGTAGGTGGTATTTCAAATCGGAATTATTTGGCAACAGTCTGGCAAACCACCGGGTCCAACGTAGCACTCCGTAATGAAAAATTCCACTCTTCTCGATCGCTTCGCGGGAGAGGTATTGTTGTAGTAGTTTGTCTTCCTCTGCAGAGTTGCCTTTCCTCAGCCATAAGGCCGGAGCGAAGTAGGGCCATTTCGTGCGCTGGTACACATCCTCGGTAACATCATCCTTATACGCTTCGCGTAGCACGTATTTCTCTGACCCATTCCGAATTTTCGACTCGTCTGGGATTTGGCGGGCCTTCTCAAAGAGATGATGGTCGAGAAAAGGAGGCCGGCCCTCTAGAGAGTGGGCCATTTCCGGACGATCCCCTAGATTCACGAGTATATAAGGTGTCAAGATGGCCTTGATGCTGAAGTGTTGGATCTTACGAACCAAAGGCAGGCCATCGATTTGCCGGCGCTGGATGCGTTGTCGAAGGGATTCTAATGGATGGTTCGAGCGCAACTCCGGCCGGTGTCTTGGATGGAACAACCACTGCACGTATGTTTGGTGAGCGTTCGAGAGACTTCTTGCAAACTCGTATATAGGAAGAAATCCTAATGTCTCGATGATTCTTCGTATCTTCCGGCCTTTAGGTGCCTTCATTTCCTTCCGACCAGGCATGCTTTTCCCCGGTTGAAAATAGGAATAACCGAGGAAGACCTCGTCGGATCCTTCGCCGGTCAAAACTACCTTCACATGTTGACGGGCCAACCGAGAGAGGACGAATTTCCCCACCCCATGGAAATTATAGAAAGGGCATTCGCTTGCCCAAAGACTGTCTACGGTGTTGTTCAAGAGTGTCCGTCGGTCGCACGTTACAGAGTGGAACTCAGCGCCGATTTTCTCGGCCATATGCCTGGCGCGCTCCTGCTCATCGAAGATCGGGTTATCGGGAAACGCAATACTAAACACCTTTAGCCTCCCTCGCTGGTGGCGAGCTACAGCAGCCGCGACGACCGCCGAGTCCAGACCACCACTGAGGTAAACTCCGAGGGGAACATCGGTGCGCAAGCGTAGCCGAACAGATTCTTCAAAGCTTTCTCGCACCGTTCGGATATCCTTTTCGACGTTGTGATTGTTTTCTGAGACCGGATTGGGAGGGAGATTCAAATCCCAATATTGGCAAAGCTCGTGCTTGCGTTCTTCGATACTCACTTTTAAGAAGCAACCCGGTGGCACTGCATGAACTCCTTGGAATATGGAGTCTGGTGTCACGCCGCTTAGATAGTCCCGAATAGCTTTCACATGGATCTTGGGTTCGACTTGCCCGGTGGCAAAGATGCCTTTGGCTTCGGAGGCAAAGAGATAGTTCGCGTTTGTTACGTTGAAGAATAAGGGTTTGACGCCAAATCGATCTCGAACGGCCAACAAGATTTGTTGGGGTTGATCGTAGAGAAGGAAGGCGAATTCTCCGCGAAGATGATCCACAAAATCCAGTCCGTATTCTTCGTAGAGATGGAGAATCACTTCCGAATCCGTCCGCGTGGAAAAGACATGACCGCGAGCTTCTAGATCGGTCCGAATCCGCTCGAAATCATAGATCTCTCCATTGCATACGAGAACGAGATCTTTGCCTTCGGAATAAAGAGGTTGAGCCCCGGTTTCTAAATCGATGATCGATAATCGAGTATGGCCCAACCCGACCCGGGATGCGTCGTCGAGAAAGATCCCGTTCCCGTCTGGCCCCCGGTGATGGAGCGTCCGAACGGCGCGTTGGAGCTCCGTTTCGCCAATGGCGTGTCCTGCAAAACCAACAATACCACACACGCTCCTCGGTCTCCTTATTTGAGTACTCGGTGTCTCATCAGAAAGCAGAATTGACCCAGCGATTAAGTATACTGATCACTCGTTGATTTCCTACGCTCGAATACGTGACCCTTGGTGAAACCAGCGCACGCCACCTTTTTCGTTCATGGCAACGATGATGTATCAAAAAGGGGGACTTAGATCTGGACGAAAGACATGCCAAAACTGAATTGCTCTAAACCCGATGGGAAATCCGGCGAATGCGTCAGCTACTGCCACGTTCTTGAAGTTGGTTTCACTGTGAAATGACACAACCGACGCAAAACAGCCCGGCCGGAAGCCCCAGACCGACGTTTCCTTACAGCGACATTTGACATCCGCACATCCAGGGTTGCCGATACAGATGGAGGTTCGACACCATCATCACCGTTTCGTCGGCAGCAGCAGCTGCCACCGCAACGAGCGTCTCTCGACCGGCTACGTCGGCAACGCGATCGTCCGATTCTTCACGCTGAGCAAACAGCTGTGACATAAGGTTGCGCGAATGCAGATTGCAACACAGTTCCACCAGTTTGCGACGACAACGGCGACCGGAACTCGATTTGGGATCCCTCCGGATCGTCACCCAGGGACTGGTCATGAATACCAGACGTCGAGATCACTCAACGAGCCAATCACCATGGGCCGAGAAATCTGTGAGGAGGTGTCCTTCCCCTCAACGGTCCGTGCAGATCGATCCAGCAGCACCGCCTGTAATCCACTGTGCCGAGCCCCCTCATAGTCGTTCACGTGATCATCGCCGACCATCAGTACCTGGTCCGCTCGACAACCACATTCGGCAACCAGCGCCGCATAGAATCCTCTGCCAGGTTTTCTCCACCCGACTTCCGAAGACACCATCACTGCCCGCGCCCGTTGTATTGGGGGACACCCTTCACACACAGAATGGAGTCGCTGATCAAAATTTGACGCGATGACCATCGGCAGCCCGATCTCATCGATCCTGGCGACAGCTGCAGCAACGTCCCGAAAACACCGCCAGGACTCCGGCCGTCCGAAATGAGTGAACAATTCCGCAAAAACTCTGTCCACGACATGCACATCTTCAATGTCAGCAAAGACCTCACCCACAATCCATCTCCATCGCGCCCGTTCCGCTTCTTCACTCGTCAGAAGCCCATCCATTCCTTTCTTCCGGTCGGACTCAGCACACGTTTTGAAAGCCGCCTCTATTCGCTTCTGCACCTGTTCAACATTTAAACGGCTTCCGTGACGCCGCCCAACGTCCGTATATGCATCAGCAACGGACGGTTTCGCTTCGATCAACGTGCCCACTGCGTCGAATGCGACACAACGAATCACCGACGGCCTGGTATCGACACGTGTCAGCATGGTGATGGCCTGGTTTTCAGGAAGCTGTGGTGGACGAGACTCACCTCACGATACTGCAACCTGGCGAGCGAAAGCCTCTACGGCGCCGGCATTTCCGCCGGTCGCATAGATGAGGACGCGGCGGCCCTCCGCCCGGACCGTGCCATCGAGGATTGCGGCAAGCGTAATTGCGCCTGAAGGTTCGAGAACCAGCTTGAGTTTCTCAAAGGCATAACGCATCGCCTTCTTTATCGGGTCATCACTGACGGCAACCCCACGCACACCCGATTTCCGGGCGGCGGCAAACGGAGCCGTGCCCGGCATAGTGGCCTGAAGAGCATCACACACCGTGGCGGTGCCGCTCGCAACGCGAGTCCGCTCTCCACGCCTGAGTGATTCACCCATGCTGTCATACCCCACAGGTTCCGCTGCGAGGACCTGGGTGTCGGGATGGAAATAGTGAAATGCGAGCGAGACACCGCCGATCAATCCACCGCCACCAACGCTGCAGAGGACAAGGTCGGCACACTGATCGTTCGACTCCAGTTGCTCGATGGCCTCGAGGCCGGCTGCCGCCTGACCGGCAACAATGATTGGATCGTCGAAAGGATGCAGGAGCGTCAGGTTTCTCTCAGTTGCGAGTGTCCGCGCAAGGTCATTCGCAGCCTCCTCTCGTGGACGGTCACCGTGATCGGAAAGAACCACCTTGGCACCATAGCCTTCGGTGGACCGACGTTTGACTTCCGGGGCATCCATGGGCATCACGATCGTGATGGGCACACCAACCCTCGCTCCGGCTGCCGCCAGACCCTGTGCGAAGTTTCCAGAGGAGTAGGCAATAACGCCACGGGCCCGCTCGTCGTCGCTCAGACGCGTCAGCCGCCAGTAAGCACCGCGAAACTTGAACGAGCCCGCAACCTGGAGTGACTCTGCCTTGACGAACACCTTCTCCGCGCCGATATCCCGTGCGAGAGCGGGCACGTCCAAAAGCGGTGTCGCCTGCGTCACCTGGCGTGTGACGGCGAACGCCTGCTCCAGCTGTTCGAGCGTCGGGACCGGGACGGGATTCATAAGAACCGCAATCCTATGAAGCAAGAACAGGACTGACAAGCGAAGTGGACAGGCTGTACTGCAGAACACCGTGCTCAAGCCAGCCGTACCTGAAAAGACAACAGCGTCCCCAGGGCACACTCATTGTCTTGTGCCGCGCCTGTACTTAGAGTGCTTCACTGATACAAACAAATCGGTGGCTCGACACTCGTCGGAGACCAGTCGTGGAGAAGCCGGTGTGAAGCAAGCCACGACAGCACGGTCACTTCAACAGGGTGCAGCTTCATTATGACCGGTCGACGCTGTGGTCGCGGAAATGCTGACGTTCTTTGCGAAGCAATGAAGTCCACGGGAAGTCAACATCTGTGCAGTTTAAAATGTGACAGAAGCAGTTAAACCCGCCGGTGTCAGCCCGGCTTGTGCGCTGTCCCGACTGCAGCGGTCACGAGACCGTCAGAAACAGCAATGCACTGACCATTATAGCTGGCAGTGTGAACCACGGTCGTTGACGGTTACGGGTCGTCCGGCCGAACATTGTTCTGCAGTTTCTTTGCCTTGAATCAATGACGGAACAAAAAATGACGGTTGTGGTTTTCGGTATGGTTCGTGTTCAGCCGATAACATTTATCAGGTATACTGGTTGTCACTGATGTATAACAAAGTTCTGACGACGCGAATCAGCGGTGCTGTTTCTGTAATGGAGGTTCCTGCCGCCAGCCGGATTCGCAACTACAGAACCTGGCAAACAACTTCGTGTGTTTTTTGTTGCCGGATCCAGGATTCGCCGACCGATCGTTCACTCCCTGATCGGGCAGGTTGTTTTTCAGCGCTGGACATCACCAATCGGTCTGTGTAAGGTCAGCTTCAACCAGAGGTTATGATCTTGTGTGGAGAGTTTTGCCAGGAAGGGTTTCGCTATGTTGATGATTCATGGCGACGGTCATCGATTCTGTGATGGTCTGAACCGGCGAAACTTTCTCAGGATCGGTTCTCTTGGTCTGGGTGGCCCTGGACTGTCCGATCTCCTGCGTGCCGAAGCCATTTCGGGAACTGGCTCATCACGGAAGTCGATCATCAACATTCTTCTCACCGGCGGGCCCACGCATCTCGACATGTTCGATTTGAAGCCGGAGGCACCACGCGAAATCCGTGGTGAGTTCTCGCCGATTCCAACCAGCATACCTGGTGTAAAGATTTGCGAGTTGATGCCCCGTCTGGCCACGGTCATGGACCGGTCGATTTTGATTCGCTCGCTGACCGGCGGACTGGATGATCACAACACCCATCAGTGTGTTACGGGATGGGAAACTCATCCACAGGCGTTCGATTCGCCCGAAGTTCCAGGATACCCGGCCGGTGGCTGGCCGTCTCTGGGCGGAGTGGTTTCCAAACTGCAGGGCACTAGGGTACCCGGTATCCCGGCAGCCATTGATCTGACGCCGGTCTATTACGATGCCAGATTCATGCTCAAACACCCCCCATGCAAGGCTGGATTTCTCGGACCGGCGCACGAGGGATTTCAGATTCGGGATGTCAATCAGGGAGAAATCACGCTCAACGGCATCGGTCTGCGTCGACTTGGTGATCGCCGGGCGCTGCGCGCCGGCCTGGACCGATTCCGTCGGGCTGCGGACAACGGGGCTGTCGCGGCCTACGATGCGTTCACCCGGCGTGCATTTAATCTGATGACGTCACCTAAGCTCGCTGAGGCGCTCGATCTCGAACACGAAGATCCTCGGGTTAAGGCACGCTACGGGCTGAGCACCAAAGCTGAGTCGGTGCGAGGAGGGCCTGGGGAACTCGCTAATTTGCTGCTTGCTCGCCGTGTGATCCAGGCGGGGGCACGGTTGGTGACACTAACGCTCAGTCGCTATCCCTTCGGTCGCATGTCACGGGGTGATTATAACTGGGACTGGCATGCGGACTTGTTCAACATCGCCCGCGCGACGTTGCCAATGATCGATCACGGCATCGCGGGACTCATCGAAGACCTCGATGCCCATGATATGCTCGATGACGTTTCGGTTGTTGTCTGGGGAGAGTTCGGACGCACGCCACGGATCAACAAGAACGCGGGTCGCGATCACTGGGCGCGCGTCGGTAACGCACTGCTGGCCGGTGGCGGGATGCAGGTTGGGCAGGTTGTGGGAAAGAGCACCCGGCTGGGAGAGGACGTGGAAGACCGACCTGTCCATTTCCGCGACGTGATTGCAACGCTCTACCAAAACATAGGGATTGATCCGGCTGCTTTGCAGGCTACGGACTATTCAGGTCGGCCGCACTATCTTGCGGAAGGTCGCCGTGCGATGCCCGAGCTGGTGTGATCGAACACAGCCTGGTCCCTGAAAGAAGGCGGCTGCCGAAACAATCGGCTCACACGTCGTTCATCTGATGCATCCAACATCAGCATTCACGGCCCCGCTTCGACCTGGGAATGCCTGAGCCGGGACGAACGTGGTTCATTGCTGATTCACTGTTGGAACTGTGGCCGGCAGCCGCCTAAACCGCAATCGGAAACAAGCCAGCAGAGAAAATGAACCCAGGGCAACACGGTCGAAATCCAATGTACTGGTGCCGGTTCGCACCACGTCGTCCTGTTCGTGTTTTAAGAGCAAGCAGTGAAGGGCCTCGAATCAATCAGCAAAACAGAAGGGTTTTGCAGCCAGCGACTGGAAACGGTTCATTTTTTTTGACTCGATCCGCATGGTTCGTGTGATTCGTTAGGCAGTTGAGGGCGGTGGATTTTCACCTGCTGATGTGGCACGGATTCCGGTTGACGTCAAAGTCGTGGCAGGAGCGGAAGACAGTCGGCGCTCATTCACTTCCACTTCGTATTTCTGTAACAATCCGTCTTTGCAGGCCCGTGTGACTCCGGTGGCTGGAATTCTAAACGCAACGCGAATACAGAGACTTTCACGGCGCCACTGACCGTCAGTGAAGTTTCGAACCGACGTGTCAGCGTGCGCCCGGCAATCCCTATTCGTGTGTTATCGATTCATTTGCAAATACTAAAATTCGCCAACTGAAAAAGAGACCGTAGACTGCCCCGATGATTATGCCGAACGCCTGCAATCCGGAACCGACTCCGGGAATCATCGCCATCCCGATTCCCTTCTCGGCGGCCATGAGGACCGCCCCGGTAATCAGTCCTGCGGCCATAGAATCACAGAGTCGGGCCATGAACATAACCATAACTCCGAATGCAGCCCCGATGACTATGTAAATGATCCCGGTTATCAGAAAACTATCTTCAGGCTGTCTATACACAATGCTAAGGGCAGGACTACTGAGGAACATGTCAACCACACCAAAAACAGCAAAGATAATGGCGCCGGCAATGGCTCCGATGACCGCGTACTGCAGCGGTCCGTTCGATGCAGATCTGCTCGCTTCAGCTTTCTTTCGTTTTCGTTTTTTTCGACCTGCCGGGGGAAGCGACAATGGTGCCGGATTTTCGCCGGCATCTGCCGATTGTTCGGCTGTAGCGGCATCCAGTGCATCCAGAAAATTATCTGTGTTTGAGTGTTCAGGTTTCGGAACTCTTATCCGTTTTCCACACTCCTTGCATTTGGCCTGACCGCCGGCCGCGTTGTCCGGCAGTTTGTATTTTTTCCCGCAGTGAGAACACTGAATACGAATCGCCATCGCTCATAAATTCCAGACAGAAGTTCCGTCAAACAGGGACAAAGGCGAACATCCAGACCATAACGATCACCATAAACCATATTCGCAACGTTATCGAGGTCATTAAGACGTTGCCGAATCTT
Source organism: Planctomycetota bacterium (assembly GCA_963581585.1). GTDB lineage: Bacteria > Planctomycetota > Planctomycetia > Planctomycetales > Planctomycetaceae > S139-18. Next base: position 8,691 of record CAUZPL010000005.1, on the reverse strand, counting down.
CCGGTTATAAACGGTCCGCTCTCGTCAAACAAAACAGAGGGTGGGTTCCTGCAACTCGATTGCTGAACACCGGCTGTACACAATACGCTGTTTTGAAATCCCATTCGCGTGAACACACGTTTCACAGAAACAAGCCACCCATTCCCGCACAGAGCACTGTCGTTTCAACGCGAAGAGGCTCGAACTGGTGAGCATAACAGCAGCGTTTTGAAATCGATGACGGCAAACGGCTCCCTTTCGCCGTGATCGGGACGGGTTATGAAACTTATGGAGCAATCGTGGAAGAGTGACTTCTCAGTTAATGGTCTGCCACGTACTTTCGCTGCCGTGACCTGGCGATTTCCACGCTGTCGTCCACCATCATTTCTAGCTGTTCAAAGGCTTCTTCTTCACCAACTCCGGTGACCAACGATTCCCATCAGATGTCCATGCCCGGTTGCATGTCCAGGCATTCAGGTCAGTCGCCGGGGTCGATGATCCCGACCTCCGGGAGGGTGAGTATTATCATGCCTCCCCATTTGATCCAAAGCATTTTCCGCCGTCCGGATGACCTGCAGAACATTCAGGATATCGATGCTGCCGTCCCCATTAAGATCCATGCCGCTTGCGGATGCTTCGCCGGCATACAAAATCGCGTGATCACGGCCAGTGTCAGCATTGCTGTGATGAAGCATTTCATTCCTGCAGTTTCTGAAATGGTTTTGGTGTACGCAGGGTGTAAAACTGCGTCTGTCGTCAGAGAGTTGCTGGGTTTCGGACAAATAATTCGAACAGCCAACGGGCAAAGGAACTGCTCTGCGACACCTCGTCAGCATTAGCCAGCTGACGCCGAGCAGCCGGACATGGAAACGCTGTCACGACTTGCAGCGGGCGCCACAAGAGATTTAAAGCACCCCATCGAGACGTTGTGGAACGGGTTGAGGGGAGAATAAAATTACCGGCAGTCTTTGAAGATATTAAGTTGGTACAAAACAATCGTTAACCCTGGAGGAATTCGTCGTGTCACTTAAACCATCCCAACGAATGATTTTGGTTTGTGCTTCATTCATAATCTTCCTCATGGGAATGTTTCCTCCCTGGACCAGGGATGGGACTGGTTCAGCCGGACCTCCTGAACACAGTTTTATTTTGACTCCGGTGAGGGAACCCAATGGAATGAGACATCGACTCGACGCTGGAATCCTGCTTGCAGAAGCAATGGTTATCCTTGGCGCATCAGTCAGCTGGTGTCTGTTGCTTGGTCGTTCACCTGCACAATCAAAATCAAATCAGACGCTGGAACGTGACTCGCAAAAGCGATGATTGTCACTGGCGAGGAAAACACCGCCGAGCTGCGGCTAAACTCATATGGCGGTCCGATTTACTGCGGTGGTTGCGGCGAATCTGAAACGCTGCATCAACCATTGTCACTGCTGAATCCGGATCAGGGCATCAGTGGCTCGCCTGCAGCTTCTTGATTTAAAATCGAATCCACGATGCGCCGGACCTCGTCTGACGGATCCACTTCTTCTACGGTTTCCGCCACTCCGGCGGCGTCCGCCCGTTCTTTGGCCTCGGCCAGGAATTGACGCAGTTCATCATCCGTGACGTTGTCACGAAACTCCCAGTGACCTTCGAAATTTTTGGTTCCGATATGACCCAGGACGGCATCGGCATCCTCTTCGGTCAGGTCACCATCGAACATACCTCGAACACAACGTCGCAGAGTCGTTCGTCCGGTCTCTTTTTCTTCGTCGCTGAGTTCAGAACTGTCGAAGTATTTCTTTTCAATAGTGAAAGAAACGACCGACGCAGACAAGGTCGATTGGGCCATCTCATCAATCAGTATTTTAATTTGAGCCTCCGTGAGCTTTCCTTGCTCAAAGGCCGTGACCACCCGTTCTACCTGCTCCTGAATGTCCTCTTTTTCCGCTTCGGGCAGACTTGATTCATCCAGCGTCTGTTCGAGCAATATTCTGGCAGCTGTGCCGAACAAGCTGCGCCAGTTTCCTGAAACATACCACGCAGCAGTCAGAGCGAGCACCAGAAAAACGGCAGCCGCGATACAACACCCTTTCAGGCAGCCTCGACCTTTGTTTTCCGGAAAATTCTGTTCCCCCTGCCGGTTGCCAAAATTTTCCCAGTTGCCGAAATTTTCCTCATCCCACGGTCGTGATGTAAAATCCTGTGACATATGACTTCAGGCTTAAATTAAATTCGTCCCTGGGAAGTGTGCCAGCAACACACGCACGGCACACAGATCAGCAGCCGTATCGCCGATCATAATTCCCAGTCCGCCTCCCAATCACATTCGTGGAATGGCAGGCGTTCTGGAAATAACACAAATACAAAACAATACAAAACCGATTGATGCCGGAACGTGCATTTCCCGTGGTGAAATTACCGAATAATGAACCGCGTGTTGATCCCACTGACATGGCCGATTGAATTCGACGGACCAAACGCAGCGGCGTCTAAACAAGAAACATTCGAAAAGTGCGTCCGTGCCGGGTTCCGTCAAAGTGCAGGGCCGGCCCCTGCTGTTGAGTGCAGGAGCAGAAAAGTCGGATGTGAAGACAGTGATGGAAAACCAGCTGGAAGTTTAAGGCGCGACAACACTCAGATCTCTCAACCTGCGATAGCCTGATTGACGCTGCAGCGGACGGTGCTGTCTGAATTGAGTCAACGGGGACCGGCAGGTCCGCCAGGTGCTGCAACCCCTGGCTGTTGACCAGGTGCGTCTGCAACCACGGAAGCATTCAATCTGTATTCGGGCGTTTGGTCTACCCGAACACTGGACACTTGCACAACATCCTGCCGCTGGCACGATGATTCGGTTATCCTCGCTTTCAACCGGTCACGACAACTCCAACCTTGAGCCAGCAACCTTCGCGGGGTCTCGACGCCTTTCCCCGAGGAGACCGAAATGAAACTCCCAGTCTTGAACTTCGCACTGGGCACTGTCTTGTGCCTGGCAGTCCCCGCGCCAGGTACCGAATACGAATCCGTAACGATTCGCGTCGGTTCGCAGGCCGATGACGTCGAACTCAATGCGGCTCACTTACTCGCGCGGCGCATTGCGGAACCAGGCGGCATACAGACTCGAGTCGAGCAGGCCCCGACATCGGCATCGAAGAAACCGCTTGTGATTCTCCTGGGCATCCCCGCACACCACGACGAAATGCGTCTGCAGTTTGAGACACACCGCATTCCTCTCCTCTCCGATCATGATCCTGGGCCAGAAGGTTTTCTCGTGAAGACTCTCACCAGCGGTGACAACGTGCTCATTGCAGCCGCGCATGACCAACGGGGAGTTCTCTACGCCGCGGGTGAAGTATTGCGACGACTGGTTATCAAAGAACAGACCGTCGAACTTCCGCATGCGCTCTCTGTTCGCACCGCGCCGGCCTTTGAAGTCCGCGGCACGCAGTTTGGCCAGAGCGGAGTCGCCAAACGTCTCGGAAAGGTCCGTGACTGGACTCCGAAGGAGACCCGGCGTGTAATCATCGACTACGCGCTGGCAGGAGCGAATGTCTTCCCAACGTCGCCTGGCTCCACGTTCGACTTCATCAAATCGTTCGGCCTCATGACTCAGGGCGGGTTCGGCGCCAATACAGGATCCGGTCCATCGGAATGGACTGCGAAAGAATCGATCGGCCGAATCGGGTATGTCTGCCTGTCGGTTCCGGAAGCACACGCGGCTCAGCTCGAGCGCTGCGAGAACCAATTTCGAAACAGTCCCGCCTACGATTACGTCAAGTTCCATGGTGGCGACGGAGGCGGCTGCGAATGTGACCTCTGTGAACCATACGGTCTCACGTTTATCAAGGTCGTTGAGCAGATGGCGGGGATCATTCACAAGTATCATCCGACGACCAGGGTCTACTTTACGAACCAGAAGTTCGACAACACCGACGACAACGCGATTTTCCGTTATCTGCAGGACAAGCCCCGGAAGTGGCTGTGGGCGTGGGGATACGGGCCTGGGTCGGACGCCACAACGTGGCAGCCGGGTCACCGTCAAACGCATCGGATGGACCTCTTTCGCTACCCGGGGTTTGGCCCGTTCGACCTTTACCCTCGAGAAATTCTCCGGCAACTTCCACCCCGACACGTACTCACGTACTACAACGAGATCACGCACTGGCGCTACTCCCAGCACGGCTACATTCAGATGTACCCGCGCGCCGACCGCGATGGCAGTCTCCCGCCACGGACGGGCCACTTCATTTATGAGAGGAGACCTGACCAGGGACTCACCATGGTCTATGACCGACTGACTTTTTATGCCTGGCCACGTTACTATCATCGGGTGTTCAACGACCTCATGCGTTACGCCGTGGGTGATGTGACACATTCGAGCGGGCACCACGACCACTTCAACCAATGGATGTGGCAACGCCTCCTCTGGTCGCCCCGGACCAGTGTCGAGGACGTCGTGGACGAATACTGCCGAACGTGGTTCGGCCTCGAAGCCGCGCCTCTCATGGCGCAGGCGATCTTTCAACTGGAGGAGAACCTGGAGGAAAACCCCACGACTCCGCTAATGGCGAAGGAGGGCATCGACCGCTACTACGTGCTCGTAAAGCAGGCCGGCAGGAAGATTCCTGCGTTACATCGTCGCACGAACTGGGTTTGGCGACAGTTCATGCAGAAAGGCGCGCTCGACCGGTACATCCAGCTTGCGGTCCGTCAACAGACGAACCTGCAGATCGACATCGAACGTCGACTGGCGAATGCACTCGACAGTGGCAAAGTCGAACACATGATCCCCGATTTACTCGCCTCAATCGACGGGCTGACGGAATCCAGGACGATGGCCGCACTTCGTGCGGAAGGCGGACAACTGGGAGAAGAAAGCAACGCTTTGTTCGGCGTGCGCAACGAAGGATATTTTAATCTTGAGCACGACTTCATTGGTCTCGGGTGGCTGCAGCGGCAACTCCGGAAGGCGAAGGCGGCGCAGCCGGCTGACCGGCTGGAAATGCTTCGCATGATCGTGGACTACGAAAATCCGGGCCACGGTGGCTATTACGATAATCTGGGGACGTATAACCACGCCCCCCATCTCGTGAACGGCTACCCGTACGATCATGGCCAGCCGTACGTGTCGATGATGCTTTCCGAAGGCAATCGGCCGAGTCAGCGCTCGATGCACTTCACCCAGGATGAGTCAGGAGGAGTTTCGCTGCGATACCGTGACCTCGACCCGGCAGGCCGGTATCGCGTCCGATTCACATTCGTCCGGCCATGGTATCAGTCGCGATACGCAATGCGGATGAACCAGAATTCGCAAATGATCCTCGCGGACGATGTGGTACTCGCTGAAAATCAGGTCCTCCCCGAACAGATGAGCGACTTCTTTACGTTTGAGGTTCCACCCGCAGTCACTCACGACGGCGAGCTGCTGATCCAGTTACGCAAGGCCAGGGGTGTCGCAGAGGGCCCGCGTGTTGAACGAGACCAGTGGCGCAACAGCGGGGGATGGGGCACGCTTGTTTCGGAAGTCTGGCTGATGAAACACGACCAGCAACGGTGCGGCCCGGGAGGGCCGATCCGCGGACGTTAAGTGTTCCCGTCATTCTGATTGTTTTTTAAGTCGTTCCGCCGGGAAGCGTGCGGTGAAAAGCCCCGTCCGTTCGGATCCGCTGACAGGCCCGGTACCGTGTTGATCCGGCAGCAGAAAACCAGAGGACTGATCGGCCGTAAGCTTGTCGCTGCCGGGATGGCATGACATTATGTGAAGTCCCGTCGGACGACACTGTCCGGGTGGAAACGGAACAGGACACGCGTGAGCTGAAAACGGGACTGTGATCCGCGAGTCACGAAATCATTCCACCAAAGGACCGGCGCCGGATAAACAGGGAAGAATGCGACAGCCGTCGCTGACCCGAACGACCGTTTTCCGGCTGAGCGAATGAAAGAATTGACCATGTACCGTATGACCGTGCTGTTGCTGGTTTGTCTGACGGGATGCTCACCAAAAAGTGTTACAACCCTCAGTGAAGTGGTGAAGACGCTGGGGGCCACCATTGACGTTAATAAACGGGGTCAGATTGTTCGGGTCGACTTCCACGATACCCGGCTCACCGACGTGGAACTTATCCATATTGGGAAGCTGGATCGTCTGCAGGACCTCAACCTCAACAACACCCAGGTCACGGATGCGGGACTGGTGTATTTAAAGGGACTGAACAACCTGACGTGGCTCTGCCTCAATGAAACTCACATCACGGACGCGGGACTGGTGCATCTTCAGGGACTGACGCGTCTGGAGAATCTGCTTCTGTACTCCACCCGCATCACCGACGAGGGGCTGGGACATCTTAAGCAGCTGACCAGCCTGTCCACCCTCCACCTTTTCAACACCCGGATCACCGACGCAGGACTCAAGCACCTCAGGGCACTGCCCCGGCTGTATTATCTCGACCTCGACTTCAACCGGATCACAGACGCAGGGCTGAGCCATCTGAAAGAGCTGACCAGTCTGGAGTTGCTCATGCTGGACGCCACCCGGATTACAGACGCAGGACTGGGGCATCTTGAGGGGCTGACCGGTTTGAAATTTCTCACCCTCCGCCACACACACGTCACCGATAAGGGACTGGAACATCTGGAGCTGCTGACCAAACTGTACCACCTCGACCTGAGCGACACCCGGATCACCGACGCAGGGCTGGGTTGTCTTAAGGGACTGACCAGCCTGGAAAGACTCCTGCTTGAGAACACGCACGTTACCGATGCGGGTATCGCCGGACTGCAGCAGGCGCTGCCGAATTGTGAGATCAGTCAGTAGCCCGTCTCCTTTCTCCCCGGCGGGTCGGACTTCCCGGCTGAACAACTGAAAGAATGGACTATGCAGCGCTTGACTGTGATGTTGTTCATAGGTCTGGCGGGATGCCAGGAACAGTCTTCAGCTCCGCTTGAAGAGTCCGGCCAGGAAACGCTCAACCAGCCGGCACCCGATGGGGATGCACAAGGCGGCGATGTGAACACCGATCAGAAGCCCCTCACACTCGCAAGACATCCTGAAGATGTCCGCGGCGTGAAAGAACAGCTGGAAAAACTGGGGGCCATCATCAGAGTGAATGAACAAGACAGGATTATTCTTGTTGACTTCAGCTTCGCCTCCATCACCGACGCGGGGCTGGTGCATCTTGAGGGACTGACCAGTCTGAGGCAGCTGGTCCTCCGCAATGCCCCGATCACCAACGCAGGGTTGGTGCATCTTGAGCGGCTGACCAGTCTGAAGATTCTCGTCCTCACGGGCACCCCGGTGACCGATGCGGGGCTCGTGCATCTTAAGGGGCTGACTGACCTGACGTTTCTGGCCCTCAACAACACCCGGATCACCGACGCGGGTGTCCGCGAACTAAAGAAGGCGTTGCCGAAGTGTAAAATCGACCGTTTTTTGTCTCTGCAGTCACAGACATTGTCAATGCCGCGGGACAGGCGACGGATGGCCAGGGCTGAACGGGAGACCTGGCAGGCGTTCAGGCTCACCGGTTTCTTTCCCGATCTGATTGTGGAATCTCCGGACGGAATTGTGGACACTGAGTCCTGATGACTCAACTGGCTCTCATTCTCTTTGCGGTCCTCTTCGTATCGACGTCGGATGCAGCCACGCAGGCGGATGACGCACCAAAGTGCGTTGAGATACGTCGTCTGGATGGCGGCCGTCTGGCCTATTACCACTGGGCCGGCCGTGGCCCTTCGCTGCTTCTCATCCCGGGCAGCTGGAGCGACTACCGACAATTTGACAAAGTTCGAGAGAACCTTGACCCGAGTCTGGATTTGAATCTGGTCATTGTGGAGCTCCCGGGTCACGGCCGCAGCTGGCCGCCGGTGCTTGGCGGATCCATCGAGAGCTTCGCGAAGGAGATCCTGCGTCTGGTGGACATGCTGGACTGGAATTCGTGGTATGCAGGCGGACACAGTATCGGAGGGATGATTGCGATTGAGCTTGCCGGTCGCCGGACAGACCAGGTTGCCGGAGTGATCTCGCTTGAAGGCTGGAGTCACCACCGCGTCCTTAATGACGCTTTCGACGGCCGTGTTTACAACACACTCTGCGGTGAGCGTGAAAAGGAGCGGCAGGAGGCGCGCGCACGGGCTTGGCCGGCTCACAACCGGGCAGATCCAGGCCTTTCGCACAATCTGGAAGCACTGGGACGGCGAGCCGATCCTGCGATCCTTACCGGTGCGCGTGCTGGAGGTGTGGGGCGATCGAAATCAGCCTGTGCCGGATCAGAGAACCATGCGGATTCCGGAGCGCCACACGATTGAGCTGCAGTGGCTTGCAGGCGCTTCACACGCGCTTCCGCTCGAAAGGCCGAAGGAGGTGGCTGCCGCCATCAATCGGTTCATCCAGGCGGCCGGGCCACATGACCGCCGGAATCCTGCACAGTCTGATGCCGGATTTCAGGACCGGTTCCGGGGCCATCCATTTCGACCGCCTGCCGATGCCCACACGCGGTCGTCAGCGGATCTGTCCGAAATGGCACTGCCCCACCCGCACTGCGCGAGCGTCGGAAATTGTGGTGCACAATTGACTCAGAAGAAGCGTTCTCGGTGACGTTCCTGTTCCGCAAGTGCTGACAAAGCTTACCCCAGCAGTTCGTAGATCGGGTCGGCGTGGTAGATGTGATGCGGGCGATCGACGTCATCCTTCCAGACGGCCGTATGCGGGATTCCCAGAGCGTGGTAGAGCGT
>CAUZPL010000004.1:0-173726 GCA_963581585.1 Planctomycetota bacterium | reverse complement strand
TCATCGGTTGCACCGTAAGCCATTCCGCCTTTGATTCCTCCACCTGCCAGCCAGACTGTAAATCCGTGGTGATTGTGGTCACGTCCGGTCGGATGTGCATTCGACCGAAGAGGAATTTCCACGGCAGGTGTGCGACCGAACTCACCTCCACAAATCACAAGCGTTTCATCCAGCAATCCCAGTCGAGCCAGGTCTGTGAGCAGCGCCGCTGTCGGACCGTCAGCTTCATTTCCCAGCTTGCGGTGGTTCGTGGCGATCTCGCCGTGTGAATCCCACGGTTGCCCGTCACCGTGATAACACTGGACGACACGGACACCTCGTTCCACAAGTCGTCGAGCGATCAGCAATTGTCGTCCGTGAACTGTGTCGGCTTTATAAAGTTCCTGGACGGCCTTTGATTCCTTGGTGACATCCAGTGCGTCGCTGGCCTGCATCTGCATACGGTATGCCAGTTCAAATGACTGTATACGTGCTTCAAGGTTGGCATCTTCCCTGCGGGTTTGTTGATGTCGCCGGTTGAGCTGTGAAAGCAGGTCCAGCTGCCGCCGCTGTGTGGCCGGATCCAGGCGAAGATTCTGGATGTTGGCAATTAGCTCAGTGACCTTGGTTTTTCGAGTGTCCAGATAAGTGGCCTGAAAAATTCCCGGCAGGAATGAACTGCGCCAGTTGGACGAGTCAGCAACGGGCAGTCCCGGACACAGTGTCACAAATCCAGGCAGATTTTGATTCTCACAGCCGAGACCGTAAGTCAGCCAGGACCCATAACTTGGCCGCGACAAACGTTCGTCGCCGGTATTCATGAGCCTCATGCTTTGCCCGTGACTCGGCGTATTGGCATACATCGATCGAATCACGCAGAGTCGGTCCGCATGATGTATGGCCGTGTGCTGAAAAATCTCACTGCACCACAGTCCGCTTTCTCCGTACTGATCAAATTTGAACGGCGACGCCAGGGCGACTCCCGTTTCACGTTCCGTCGTGAGATTACCGACTGGAAGTCGTTTGCCACCCCATCGGGTGAGCTCCGGTTTTGGGTCCCACGTGTCCACCTGAGACGGACCGCCGTTGAGGTAAATGTGGATGATATGTTTAGCGCGAGGCTGGAAATGAGGAGATCTGGGAACCAGAGGACTGCCCGCTGCCTGCAGCAGAGAGGGCAAGGCGACCATTCCCAGACCGGTGCCTGTGTGGCGCAACAGATCACGGCGTGAGGTCCGGACTGACGGGTGCTGGTTCATCGGATTCAGTAATTCATACGGTTGGATGACTCGAAGCCGGTTACCTCTTCATTATGAAACACCGAATGCCGCTGACGCAATGGTGGAACGGACAAACCGTGAGGTCACGGTCCGGAGAATATCGACCGTAGAAAGTATTAAGAGGTTGTAAGCCGATCAGTATCGCGGGAGATGCCTCGCTGCTCCGATGTCAGATACCACGAACTTGTCGGTATTCCGCGCGACCCACACAGCTGTCAAAATCTGTCCAAAGTTTTTTCATCCCGATTTTGTCGCGCAGGCACCGAAGGCCTGGTTGTCGGTTTGACAGTTCATCGAACGTTGTTGACACTCGACACCAGAGGCCCGCTTCATTCGAATCACCGTCGGCGGCCAAGTGTTTGGCGTTGTGAAACGTTGCCAACCGTCGATAATCGTTCGTTTTCTGTATTTTCAGTATGCCGCGGTGTCAGCCTGGTCGATCCTGTGCTGATTCGGTCGGCGAACTCATCATTCAGATGTCCGTCGACATCGTTTTCCCTCGACCCTGTTCATGCCCCCCTGATGGACAGCTGCTTTCTCAACTCCCGGTATTCTGCACAAAAGGACCGAGTTACCCATGAGACTGATACAGTTTGAAATACCGGAAAGTGGTCGGCGCGTTGGCATGCTGGTCGAAAATGAAGTGTACGACCTGACCTCCGTCGTACCCACTTGGTTCCGTGTCATCGATGTCTTTCACGCCGCCATAGAATTCGGTCGGACATTTTCCGAGACAGTTTCCGACGCACTTGAAGAGCGCAGTTTTGATCGCCTTGGATATTCAGAACTCCTTGACGCTGAACCTCGGGGCAGTCATCCCTGGATCTGTGCCCCGGTTGACCATGCTGACGAACATCGAGTGCTGATTTCCGGAACGGGACTCACTCACACAGGCGGCATGGAATCCCGCGACCGGATGCATGCCGATGAAACAGAAACAACTGCGCCGCAAACCGATTCTGCTCGGATGTTCCAGTTGGGAATCGACGGGGGCAAACCATCGGCAGGTTCGCGCGGTGTTGCCCCGGAATGGTTCTACAAAGGGAACGGTTACAATCTGCGCGGTCCGCGAGTTCCGCTGGGAATTCCAGGGTTTGCACTGGATGGCGGTGAGGAACCGGAAATCGCAGCGGTTTACGTCATCGGCGATGACGGCGTGCCAAACCGGCTGGGATTCTGTCTTGGCAATGAATGGTCAGACCACCCGTTTGAAAAGCTCAACTACCTGTACCTCGCTCCCTCAAAACTGCGAACCTGTGCAATTGGTCCGGAACTGGTCACGGACCTGGATTTTTCTTCCCTCAATTTGCGCTGCACCGTCAGGCGTGGCACAGAGACAATTTACGACAGTGGCCCGCTGCTGAGTGGTGAAGAAAACATGTCTCATTCTCTGGCCAACTGCGAGGACCACCACTTCAAATTTCCACAACACCGACGACCAGGCGACATTCACATCCACTTCTTCGGTACCAGTAAATTGAGTTTCAGCGACCGCAGTTGGAAATACCAGGATGGTGACGTGGTCACCGTGGCGAGCGGTCAGCTTGGTGCACCACTGATTAATCGGGTTCTCCACAGGCAAAACGGCGAATCCGTCGTGTCAGTCGTGCCTGTAATATAAAATTCGGCTGACAAAAACTGAAAAGCCCATCGGAGAAGATTCTGTCTTAAAGGTATGGTGAAACATTCAGCGAACGATTACTCAGACACTCTCAAATGAGCCTGCCAGAACGGGTCTTTCACTCAGCTGGAATATGCGATGAAGCTGCGAAATATTTGTGCCGTTGTGCTGGTTGCCGGCATCGCGCTGGTTACTTCATGGAACAATACAATCTTCGCGTCGAAACCACCGCATCGAATCGAGCGAATCACGTGGTTTATCCATCCCTATTGCTGGAGTATGACGGGTGACGAGGCGCCGAACGGTGTTGATGCCAAAAAATGGAAGGCGTGTCTGACGTGGGAGCGAAACAATCATCAGAAATACATGCAAATGATTTCCCGGATGGGTGCCAAGGAAGCAGTCATCATCTATCCCATTGGCAACTCTGAGCCGATGCAGGAGCTGATGGCACATGCCAGATTCCGGCTCGGGGATCAGTGCGTGATTATCAAACGTACCAGTGTCGATCCGGAATTCATGAATGGAGTGCAGGACCCAATCCGCCAATTCCTGGATGATTCTCCGCTGCCAGGCAGGGCGGAGTGGATTGAGGCTATGATTACCAGCCAGGGAAAGCATGCGGCACCCGATGGGCTGGCGGCCGAACTGGATCGGGAACTGCGCGTGGCCTGCCGCACGATTGGATACGACTGGCGACCCGAGTCACTTGAGGTGCTCTACTACAGTCGACTGGTTGCGTACGAGATTGAAAATACTTTCCGGGAACGCAATATCACATACGAGCCGAACCTGAAGTGCGTGGCCGTGGGTGAAGGGTTCGAGCAGTGCGCAATGACATGGAAAGGTATGTTGCCAGGGTACCTGGGACTCAGCAGTCCGATTGAAAATGAGGCTAGGCTGTCGGTGACCGGTCAGCCCGAGGTGGTGTTTGGAGAATTTAAGGAACGCATTAACCTTGGAGATGAGATCCGGTTGTTCTTATGGCGAGGAGCGGAAGGTGAATCGATCGGATTGTTTACCCGGGCATCGTTTTGCTGGAGCGACCCTCAGCAATACGCCACCGTGTCGCTCAAGGAACTGGATCTGGAAGTCAGCGAAGTCAGAGTGAACCAGATTCGCGGGCGGCGGGCGAATCAGATATCGACTATTGTCCTGGGGCCGCGTTTCGATCCGTCTCCGGCTTTTCAGCCTGATCCGGATCATTTGCGCGTCCCAATTTTCGCAGGCAGCCGGCGGGGAGGAGATCATGCCTATTACATTGTGGCCCCTGCAGTGGATCCGGAAGTCTTCCGGGAGAATTTGATTGACGCACAGGTATCTCCGTAAAACAGTGTGGGACAGCCGGGTGGTCAGAACAATGCAGCATCAGTATCCGAATCTCTTATTTTAACGGCGCGTATACCGAATTTGTCCGTGGCACTCTGGGCGCTGCCGTCTTTGACTCTGTCACAGACCAGGCACACATTGGAACCATGATCATGGTGGTCGCCCCTGATCTTCTTCGCCATGCCTTCATGCGCCGGACACCTGCATGTGCACGGAGTGGATACGACACCGTCGAAGTAACAGAGGGGATGCAGATTATGTCAACGGTTTGGTTGCGTGATACGTTCTGTTTGCAGGGTTACTCCTGCATTATCGGATGTATCCACACTGCTGAGCGCCGAACCTTCAGGATTGTCTGCAGCAATATTGTTTGATATTATACAGTGACATCAACGCAGCGTATCATCAATTTCGCCGCCAACTGTTCATCCTTATCTTTCAACTCCAATGGACCCCACCATGAAGTCAATACTCTCATTCACGCTGCTTATACTGTTCGCGGGATCAACTTTTCTTGTCGCGGAAGAAAAGAAGTCGGATGTAGATGTAAAGGTCAAAAAGGAAGAGGCTGAGAAGACCGTCGTCATCGGAGCCAATGCACCGGATTTCAGAATTAAAGATTCCAATGGTAAGGAAATCAATCTGGCCAGGCTGACTGACAAGGGCCCGGTGCTGGTTCGGCTCACCTGCGGTTGCGCAGGCTGTGACAAAGAACTGGCTTATTTTCAGACGATACATGAGGAGTACAAAGGCTTGGGACTGACGAGCCTGGCAATTTTTCGCGAACCGGATGTCAAAGTCGAAGAGTACGTTAAGCAAAAGAATCTGAAAATGCTGTACGCCGTCGACAGCGACGGAGACAGCTGGAAAACGTTCCAGACAAAGACAATGCCGACGAACTTCCTGATCGAAAAGGGTGGCAAAATCCGTTCGATCGCTGCCGGTTGCGATCCCACGGGTTTACTGGCCAACAAAGTCTCACAATACGTTGCCGATTTGCTGGAGACCAAGAAAGTAGACGTGAAGGAAACGGTGAAACAAAAACAGGCAGCAGTCGATAACAATGCTGGCAAAACTAGGTAGAGCAACTTTTTATATGGCACTCAACGTAATCCCGCAAAAGGAACGTACGAGGAGTGCATTGCAGTTACCTCTGGTGAATATGTGGAGCAGCCGATCGGAACCAACGTGGCGAAAATCTGGTGAGACGTGGTCGGAAACCTGGCGACAGTAACCATCCACATAGCGCCGCCTGTGCAGGCGCTCAACCAGCCGGCAGCATTGCAGTGAAGGTGACTGCTGTGGTTGAGAAGACAGCGTGGAAGCTTTCGTCTGTGCGACTGGGGATTCGGCAGCACAAGTTTTTTTGCTGATCTTTGCGTCAGGGCCATAAAGTCCGGCGCGTATTGCGCACGGAGCCGGTCCCGTTTCCTTGTTCAAAGGTGCGAAAAACAGGCTGATCGGTGATGACAGTTGGCGTTAAGATTAACCGCACACACGGACGATTCCAGCGTTCTGCATCTGCCGGGTGAGTTGGTTAGGCTGCTGACACTCTCAGCCACTTCGCTTCGAATTCCAAGAAACGGGACGACGACTGTGACGATTTCCCGACGCACATTCTTGAAGTCTTCCGCCGCGACTGCACCAGCGGTTGTTTCTGTTTCTGCGATTGGAGGTTCAAGGAGCCCCAGTCCCGGCGACCGGATCAATGTTGGTATGATTGGTTGTGGAAAGATGGCAAATAGTTATCACATTCCCCGGCTGCTGGAACAGCCGGACGTGCAGTTAGTTGCCGTATGTGAGAGTGGATAAAAAGCGACGGGAGCATGCGAAAAAACGCGTGGAAGCGGCATACTCGAGTGCAAAGACGGACTACAAAGGATGTGCCTCGTACGTTGATTTCCGGAGCATCATCGAACGAAGTGACATTGACGCAGTCTGTATTGCGTCTCCCGATCACTGGCACGCGATCCCGATCATCGAAGCCTGCAAGGCGCGTAAAGACGTCTACTGCGAGAAACCACTGACGTTGACGATCGAGGAAGCCGGGCGATGTGTTGAAGCGGCACGCAGGTATAAGTGTGTTGTGCAGACCGGAAGCCAGCAGCGGTCCAACGTGTTTGGCCCGTTTCGGGAAGCGGTGGAAATTATGCGCAGCGGTCGACTCGGAAAAATTCACCGCGTCACCGTCGGTGTGGGCGGCCCCAGTGTCCCCTGTAACCTGCCCGAAGAAGATATGGAGCCCAACCTTGCCTGGGATTTGTGGCTTGGGCAGGCGCCACTTCGACCCTACAACTCCATCCTCAGTCCTCGCGGTGTTCACGACCATTTTCCGGCTTGGCGCAACTACCGGGGATATTCCGGTGGAGGCCATACGGACATGGGTGCGCATCATTACGATATCGCGCAATGGGCGCTGGATATGGACCAGTCGGGGCCGGTCGAGATCATTCCCCCTGATGATCCCACAGCAACCAGCGGTGTTCGTTATCTCTATGAGAACGGTGTCGAGATGGTTCATGGCGGACCGAGCGGGTGTACGTTCCATGGGGACAATGGAACGCTGCATATCGATCGGGGGCTTCTGGAGAGTGACCCCGAAGAAATTGTTAAAACGCCGCTTGGTCAGGACGATGTTCATCTGCCCAGGTCATCTGGACATCACCGAAACTGGCTCGATTGTATCAAAAGTCGCGAAGCACCTGTCGCGGAAGTGGAAAAAGGGGCCCGCACGGTGAGCATCATTCATCTTGGCAATCTTGCCTACTGGAATCAGAAAACATTGAAGTGGAATCCTCAGCAGTGGCAATTCACCGACCCGGCGGATAACCATTTGCTTGACCGCGAACGCCGTGACCCATGGCAGCTGCCGAAGGTGTAATTCGTCGTTCAGGTCACCAGGACGCGCCGCGAGGTCATACAGAGGAGCTTCAATACCGCCTCGTGATGTTCGTTGGACGCCATGCACACGATCCAGAACTTTGTCCCGCTGCTGTCACATGTGGATCACACGACTCCCGACGCTTTCGTACCGCAGCCAAGGTTAACGTTGGTCTGCCAGCCTCGGGATTCGTTCAAGTGTGAACATGGCAACCAAACGGGTTTTTGCGTCCAGAGTGAGTACAAAGACGGTCGGCACAAGGAACAGCGTGAACAGTGTCGACATCAGCAGACCGCCCAGCACAACACTGCCCAACCCTCGATACAGTTCGCTGCCCGCTCCAGGAAATACGACCAGCGGCAGCAGTCCAAGAACCGTGGTTAGTGTTGTAATGAAAATCGGTCTCACACGCGTCCGGACACTCAACGGAATGGCCTCACGAGGCTCCAGACCCTGTTCACGAATGTAATTCAATGACTGATGTACAATCAGAATGGGATTATTTACAACGGTGCCGATCAGGATGACGAAACCCAGCATCGTCAACACGTCCAGCGATTGGAAAACAAACAAGTTCAGGAATGTCAGACCAAGAATACCGCCGACTGCGCCCAACGGAACGCTGAAGATGATCACAAAGGGATAGAGCCAGCTTTCAAATAAAGCTGCCATCAGCAGGTAAGTGATCACCAGTGCCAGCAGCAGATTCCATTTGAGCGCAGCCCAAGCTTGTCGCAGTTTATCGGCGGTCCCCGACAATGTGATCAGATAGCCTCCATCCAGCATTTCCGATGTGACCAACGGATCTACAATCAATTCATTAATCTGCTGCATTGCATCTTCGAGAGGCATCGTGATGGGCGGAGTCACATGAATTGTGATCGCGCGCTGCCGTTCACGCCGATGGATTTGTTCGGGCCCGCTGCTGAGACTGATATTGGCCACGGATGACAGAGGAACCAGCTGGCCGAAAGCTGTGGAAATTGGGAGCGAATCAAGATCCTGTGTTCGCCTGACGAATGATTCATCACCAATGATCGTCAGATCAATCTTGTTGTCTCCGGAATAGAAATCACCGGCATAAGCACCATCGACCAGAGCGTCGACAGTGTATCCCAGTTCAGACGCATTGATCCCCATTTCAGAAGACTCCAGCAGACGAGGCTCAATGTGGATCTCCGGTCCCGACAGGTCCAGACTGGGATGTGGCATCGCCTGGGCCCCGGGCAGCAAATTCCTGACGTCGCCCAGGACGCGTCTCCCAATGGTGACCAGCTGCTCGAGGTCGGGTCCGGTGATTTCGATGTCAATGGTTCGTCCGCCGGTCAGGCCGCGTTCAAACAGACTCGATCGCTTGGCGACAACATTGGTCCCCGGAAACTGCGCTCCTGTTTTTTTGATAAGCGGAATCAGTTCGGCCACACGGTTTGCATCGGCCGCAATAAATCCCATGAACACCTGACGCCCATACACCACATAAAAGTAATAGTTGATCACTGGATAATCGAGCTGTTGTGCTTCGGCGCTGCCTGGATCTACATCCCAGTACGGCTTCAGGTCGTCTTCAATCGTGGTTCCCATCTCCATCAGCTCGTTCATGTTGTAACCAGGTGGTGGAGACAGCACGCCGAACACAAAATTGCGATTCCCGGACGGCAGGTACTCCACCTTGGGCCAGAACCAATAACTCAATGCAACAGAACTGCCTACCATCAGAACGACGACTGCCAGTGAGCGGAGCGTTCCTCTCTGAATCCATCGGTTGATCCCGGTGACGTTTGCAACCAGCTGCAAACCGATCCGGGTCAGAAGTCGAGGCAGCCAGCCGATTGAGTGCCGTGTCTTCGCTTGATCCACTGCTCGGCCGTCTTTGAAGAGTCGCGAAGCCGCCGTCGGAATAACCGTAAATGAAACGATCAGGGACAGGCCGACCGCACAACTAATGGCCAGCGCGATGTCTCGAAACAGCTGGCCAGCCGTCTCCTGCACAAACAGCACGGGCACAAAAACAGCTATGGTCGTGAGCGTCGATGCAATCACGGCTCCCCAGACCTCCTGGGTTCCGTTGACCGCGGCGCCCACCGGGGATTCCCCCGACTGATAACGACGAAAAATGTTCTCCAGCACGACAACGGCATTGTCCACGAGCATCCCAACAGCGAACGCTAATCCGGCCAGACTAATCACGTTCAAAGAGCGACCCATCAGACCCAACAGCAGAAATGTTCCAATGACACTGACCGGGATCGCCAGTGCAACGACCAGTGCCCCACGGCCGAACCAGAAACCGGCGATGATCACTAGGGCCAGAGTGACCAGGACAAATGCGGAAGAACTATACGCCGCAGCAACGGCAGAAGCAGCAATCAGCGGCACGACGAGCAGCGTGCGACGTCCGAGGTGCAGAAACAACAGCAGCACAATCATCGTCAGTGCTCCGCCGATGATGATATTCTGTTGCACCACACCAATAGCCGACTGGATGTATTCGGTTTCGTCGTAGTACAGAAAGAGTTCCAAACCACGCTGCTTCAGGATGCCGTTGTTCAATTCCGCCGCTGCCGTGCGAACCCCGTCCATCACGGAAAGGACGTTTGCTCCTGACACCCGACGGACTCCCAGCCCATTGCTGGAAGTCCCGTAGCGTCTGGAGACGCTGTCTATCTTCTTGAACCCGATCCGTACGTCGGCCACGTCACTCACGTAGATCGGTGCGCCATCGCGTACCACCAGTACCTGTTGCTTTACCTGCTCCGGAGTTCGAAACTGACTCAGTGTCCGAATGACCCAGCGGCGTTTGCCCTCCCAAACATCGCCGCCCGACGTGTCTTTGTTTTGACTGTTGAGTGCGTTGCGAACGTCAGTAACGGTGAGCTGACGTGCCGCGAGTCGATCAGGGTCGACCACGACCTGAAGCTCCTCCTTCCGCCCGCCGTACGTGTACGCATCAGCAACACCAGGGACTCGTTCCAGACGCGTCTCAATCACGTCTTCGGAAAATCGACGGATGTGCTGGAGATTCAATTCCGAAGGCAGCAGTTTCTTGAGTTCGGGGAATCGATCGCCGTGTTGCTGCCATGCCTGCCGTAAACGGTAAACACGAAGCCCGCTGTTCATCGCTCGCAGGGACGCCTCAAGAAAATCGGCGCACTCCGGATATTGCTTCTGAAATTCCTCGATGCGGTGAAGTTCGGGCGGTCGAGCGGTAAGAACAAAGCGGGCAATCGGACGATCAGACACATTGGAAGCTCGAATCACTGGCTCCAGAGCATTGATGGGATATTCCCGGACCTGCTGCAGCCTCGTATTGACGCGGAGCATGGCATCTTCAACATTTGTGCCGACGGCAAATTCCAGCGTGATTTTACCCCCTGAATCCCGGCACTCAGAAGACATCTTCACGAGACCCTCGACACTCTGCAGCTGCTCCTCCTGCTCCTGAACGATTTCTCGCTCAACTTCCTGAGGACTACCACCAGGCCAGCGCGTGTCGATCGTCAGGATCGGATTCTCAACGGACGGTGCCAGCTGCTTCGGCATCTGAATCAGAGAGATGCCTCCGAATATCACGGTGAGCAGCAGGCCCACTGAAACTTTGACCGGATTACGAATGAAAGTTTCAACCAGCTGCACAGCTACTCCGCCACCACTTGTTCGGGAAGTTTCGCAATGGTCATCGTGACGTCCTGACCATCCGTCAACCGCTCATTTCCTCTCACGACGACCAGATCGCCAGCCTTGAGATCACCGTCCACCTGCACGAGTCCGGCAACAGCGACGCCAAGTGACACGGGAACGGACCGAACCACCTGCTGCGACCGACTGGCGCCCGGGTTCACAACAAAGACACATCGCCGACTTCCATTCAGAACCAACGCATCCTTGGAAACCAGTGGCATGATTGTCTGGTTTCCCGTAGGAAGAACAGCACGCGCCAGCATACCGGCCATCAGCACAGGATAATCATCTTCAAACCGATTCTGCAGCAGTATGTTGACAGGGAATGTTCGCGTTCTGTTGTCGGCGATCGGTACGACGCGTTCAACGGACCCCGTAAAAAATTCACCGGGTAATTCCTGAAACTCAACACGTACTTCAACGCCTCGTTTCAGTCGTACGGCCTGTTCTGCCGGGACATTGGACAGCACTTCAACCCAATTCAGCGCGATGACTTCAGCGATGGGATCAGCACTGCTGACCCACTCACCGACTGCTGTATGCTCTGCTGTGATGTATCCCTCAAACGGAGCAAAGATCGTAAATTTTCTGATTCGATCTTCGATCAGCTCCATTTGCGATTCCTGTAGGTCAACGCGAGCTTGCGCCTGAGCGATTGTTTCGACACGTGGCCCCGCCTCAATGCGCTGTAAAGTTGCCTCCAGAGCCTGCAACGAATAGCTTGCGGCTTCGGACTGTTCTTTTGCATTGTCGAGTTCTGTTTCATTCACTGCCTGACGCTCAAACAGCTGTTGCAGCCTCTGCAGACGGGTCAGCGAATGCTTTCGAATAGCCTGAGCTGCAAGCATGCGGGCTTTTGCTTCAGAGATCTCTTCCGGTCGCGACCCGTTTTGCAGTTCCCGCAGCTCTTCCTGACGAAGTTTGAGTTCTGCCCGAGCCGCTTTGAGTTCGATTTCCAGGGTGCCGGTTCGCAATTTTGCCAGAGGTTGATTTTCCTGAACGTGGTCTCCCACATTGACAAGATACTTAACCACACGGCCGTCAACAGCCGTTCCAACCGTGCTCTTCTGAATCGGCATCACTGTCCCGACGACACGATGGCCGATATTGACCTCGCGTTCGATCACTTCCGTGGCAACAACGGACGCGTTCTGGGCAACGGCGGCTGAAGGAAAGAGCGTGAGTACCAGGATTCGCAGAACCAATTGTACAGGAGTCTGGTGTGACCGCATGATACAGGTCGTCTCAGGGCAAGGAGATCAGAACGGACATTCACGACTGACAGGCAGTCCGAGTATTTCAGCAAAACCAATTGAAGACGCCGATTATTCCGTGAGCTGCCGGTATTTGCACGCATGGTAACCGCTGCAGGAGCAATTTCACGCAGTCGGACGATTCGGTTAAGCATATCATTCCGCAGGATCCACAGATAATCTCAGGTGTCGCCACCTGCTGCAGCACGCCCGCGGCTGGCAGCGTGGGTTACACTGCTTACGTCCCCAGCTTCCGCATGCATTGCAGATCGGCAACCAAATGCGCTGATGACGAACTAATGATTGAACCGAAACTCAATCGACGTCATCAGTCCCCAGACCAGTTCTTTGGCCACAGCTTTACGCTCCTGCTCGCGCGACCCCAGAAGCCTTGAGACCTCGGTGACTTCCTCGTCTGAAGGGTGGCGGTTGAGAACCGCCAGATACAATTCCTCTGCCGCAGCAGACGGTGTGTCTGCTGTGATGATTCGCTCCGTGACATTACCGTCGGCCGGAGCCACCCATGAGTTCAGCACGTTTGCATTGGCCGTAAACAGAGCCTGATCGGCGGTGGCAAAGAAATCATTTTGGGGCTGTCCGGCCGCCGCTGCGTAGAACCGTACAAAAATGCCGACATGAGTCTTGAGCGCCTCGTAGGTTTTCTGCTCAATCTGCTGATTTCGCACAACCATCTGTTGAGAATCGGTCTGTTGTTCGTCGGACAACGGGCTTTCCGTCGCCAGACTGTCGGATTCAGTCTTCCGTTGTTTGTCGTAGACTCCGGTGACTTTCAACATCGACCAGCACAACTGTTCCGGTGTGAGTGGTTTGAGTGACGCTATCGTGAAATCAGACGTCCACCGCATTGTCAGACCTCTGACAGCAGTGGCCAGTACAGCATCCGCAGCATCCAGATCAGCCTGTGCCTGTTCTGCAGCAGTTTCCGCCACCTGGACCGTCTGCTGCTTCTGTTCACGCTCAGCCACAGCTTCATTCAGACTTTGCAGACTCTCGTCATAAGCAGTTTTGTGTTTGTTGAACTCTTCCGTCGCTCGATCAACGACGGCCCGTGCCTGCGTGAGTTCCGACTGCAGCGGTCTGAGCCGGTCATTGAGCTTTGTTGAGACTTCTGCCAGAGTCCTGTCACCGGGCAGTGTTCTTCTGGCAGCCTCGGTTGCATCGATCGCCGTCTGCAGGGCCGTAATAGATTTTACTCGTTCGTCATGACCTTCATTGGCCTGTTCAAGTACGCTGCCAGCTTCTGCCAGTAGTTGGGCCATCTCTGTCACTCGCTCTTCATGCTGCATGACCAAGCCGACCTGATCAATTAACTGTTGCTGAGCCGCCTCGCTATCAGTCAGATGCTGGGTTCGCTCCGTCCGGGCAGCATTCACGGTGTCTCGCAGATGCGACAGACGTACAATCTGCCGCAGGTTTTCGGCTTCGCGTTGTGCCGCTGCCAGGGCCACACAGCGTTGCTGCATCTGTCGACGCTTTTCTAGAAGGACTGCTTCGGACTCTCGAAGTGCAGCATCCAGCGGGGGTAGTTGCGCCAGAAATCCGTCGAGAGATTCCTTCTTTGTCGCAAAGGCCGCGCGGGGTGCTTCAACGGCTGTGGTCTGTTCTTTAACAAAGACAGTCAGCTGACTTATTGACTGTTCCAGCTCCCCAACTCGGCTGGCAAACAACTCTGCTGCGTTATTCAAATCAGCATCATCGCTGAACATTTCAGCAGCCAGACCCGCTGACTTCGCTGCCTGCCGGACGACCGGCAGAGCCTTCTGTTTGACCTGAAGCTGAGCCGTCTTCTGTGTCAGCGTATCTTCGGCCGTTTTCAACGCCTTTCGGGCTTCATCGTAGACCTTGCGAGCTTTGTCCAGTTCGGCAGCAACCGGGCCCAGGGCTGTTTGAGCGGAGTCCCATGCGTTCGCAGCGACCTCACAGGTTGCAGTGGCCTGCGACTTCGCCTGTTTGAGCGCCGTCAGCTGTTGTTCCTGTTCCGCCAAAAGGGTGTTTGCGGCTGATGCCATCGCATACAGATCGTCCGGCTGGTCAAACGGGCGCTGATACGCTCGTGACATGGCGATCTCACGCAAGAATCCGCGAACATCGAACCTCATATCAGCAAACCGTTGCCCAAGCGTCTTCAGCAATTCCGGATCGCTTGGAGGATTGTCGAAATGGTGCAGGTCCACGGGATGCACGAGTCCTCGTCCGAGCATGTGCGCCCAGAGACGATTGGCAATATTCTCGTTGAACGCTCGATTGGTGCCACATGTGGCCATCTCCGCCAGCTTGGCTCGACGGCTGATCTTCGGTACCGATTTTATCCCATCCGCAGGTTCAATTTCGTATTCATCACCGGGATACAGAAACTGTTCGGAAACGGACACGTCATCGAGTAACCGCGGTCCCGTTCGGCACGTGGTTCCCTGAAAGAAGACAGATTCAAATATGAGATCATTGCCCGCCTTCTCGGCATGAACAGTAAGGTCAATTATCGTTTCCTTGTCACCTTCCTTCTTTGTGACTTTGCGGACAACCGCATAGCCCGGTGCGAGAAAGGCGTGCAGTCCGTGGTAATCGGCCTGCAGGTAATCGTCAATCAGTGGATGGTTATGACACTGTGCGCACTGCAGATCGTGTCCAAAGAAGATCCGCCCAACGTCGCGTGTTAACAAATGCGGTTCCGACTGCCGATCCAGAAAGAAACGGGCTGCCGGACGTGTCACGGGGTCGTCACCATCTGCACGCAGGATCTCCTGAACAACCTCGTTCCATGGCCGACGTTCACGGACCTGCTGCAACAGCCAGTTGTGCCAGACATCCTGAGGGACATGCTGATTGGCCCGTCGTTCCATCAGCATCACGTCGAAGGTGGCCGTGAGATGCCGATCACAGTGTGGCGAATCCAGCAGACGATCAACGATGCGACGGCGTTTATCCGGCGACAGATCTGCAGCAAATTCACGGACCTCGTCCGCTGCCGGAGGCAGGCCAATCAGATCCAGAAACACCCGCCGAAGGAATTCGGTATCACTGCAAACTGCAGACTCATTTCCAGCAGTGATCAGATGCCGATCGATGACCAGTTGCAGAGATTCCTGCTCAGCAGGCAGATTGTCTACTGTGAACAGGACGAGCATGAGGACCATTGGTCTCATCGGCTGTCATCCAGGCAGGTCGAATTGGCAGAAGCAACGCTCTGGGGTGGAACACTCAATCGGAATCATTCCGTAAACTCAACCGCGTATAAGGATACATCCCGAGTGCGCAAGAAGTCAACGAATCCCCTGCGTTCCGCCTGGCTGTGTCGGGTTCATTGGCGACTGAGTAGTCCTGTGATCTCGATGGTGACCGATGCAAACGTCTCTCTGCAAAGATCATCGGCGAGGCAAGGTGTATCCCAAACGACGACACAAAAGCCGTTCTCCGTGTTGGGAAGTGCTTGACGCACCATTGCCGTTCCTCTACGGTCGCTGTCACGGGCTGAAAATCCAGGCGACACGGATGACTTGTCAACCTTTGGTTGGGCAGGTTTGCTGGTCGCCTGGAAATGTTCACAACCACTCAGATTGCATACCTGGCCCGCAGCAACGTCGCGTTGATGTGCGGGCCATCAGATGGCCCGGAATTTCAATTACCAGAACATCAACTCCAGCAGGGTAACACCAACGATGGCCGACCTGATCGCTCCTCATGGCGGACTCAGTGAATCTGTCTGCTGCACGGTTCTCGAAGCTGACCGCCAATCGTTTCTTGCAGAAGCAGGTGGATTGAGCAGTGTCCCCGTTTCAGCTGCCGACTTATCCAGCGTCTATCGATTTGCCGATGGGACGCTCAGTCCACTGACAGGCCCCATGACATCCGCTCAGTGGAATCAGGTGCTTGAGAATTCAACCGTGGATTCGGAGGGCGGGAAGTATGCCTGGACAATTCCCATCGCCTTGCCGGTTACCTCGGCGCTGGCCGGCCAGTTGTCATCCGGACAGAAAGTCGCTCTGAGATGCCCGGACCGCAACATCGTGGCGACCGTAGACATCGAAGATGTCTACAAATGGGACAAGCCGTCGTACCTCGCGAGTGTCTACGGTACGGAACGCACGGATCACCCGGGTGCCGACATGGCATTGGTGAATGATGCTGACAAGACTCATCTCATCGGCGGGACAATCAAGGCGCTGCCGCAGCCAAAAAACGCGGCCTTTGGTAACTACGTACTGACTCCACGTGAAGTCCGTGCGTTTCTGGCTAAAACCGGCTGGGAAGCGGTGGTTGCATTCCAGACTCGCAATCCTCTGCACCGGGCTCATGAATATGCCATGGTCTACGCCCTCGAAGAACTGATCCGTCCCGGCAGAAACGCCGGTGCGGTTTTGAATCCGCTCATCGGAGAAACGAAGGGTGACGACGTGAGCGCGGAAATCCGTATGCAGACGTATGAAGCGTTGATCGATGGCCGCGGACTCGGCGACGGCGACAGCGATACGGAATTGTGGGGTCCTCGCGGCGAAAGTGTGCCGGATCGAGTCCACCTGCTGGGTCTGGACATCAAGATGTTCTACGGCGGACCGAAGGAAGCGGTCATGCACGGAATTTACCGCCAGAATATGGGCTATACACACATCGTGATCGGACGCAAGCATGCCGATGCTCCGTTCAGTGACGGGTCCGCCATTTGGGGCGACTTCGATGCGCAGGAGATCTTTGGACAACTCAATGGAGATCTGAAAATTCAGCCAGTCAATGTCGGATTTGCGGCGTATTATGAGTCAATTGATCGAGTTGACCTGATGTCGAATCACGTCGATGAAAAACCAGTCTTCATCTCCGGCAAGGACGTGCGGTCAACGCTGCAAAAGGGGGAAATGGTTGATTCTCGGATCATGAGGAAAAGTACGTCTGAAATTCTGGCCGCTGCGATGAAGCAGACGTCTGAGGCTGAATGACCGATGTCACTTATTTTCATCGACAGCAAGCTGTCAATTTGAGGTCCTGAAGCTTTGACATCCCTGGGTTGTTCGCGAACACTTCCTGACGGCGGTGCATTTGGCCAACCGTCCCGGTGAAGGAATCGAACGATGAAAAAATGTCGTCAGTGTGCCAACCAGGCAACATTGCATATTACAGAGGTCATGGAAGGCCGTGCCAGTGAAATACATCTGTGTGAGAAATGCGCCCGCGAGTATCTGGAGGATTCAGAAACACATGGTTCCGATTCTGTCGCAGCTGATCTGGCCGCAAAACTCGAGGAACTTCATGCCGCATCTGACGAAGATCTGGACAGCCTGACCTGCTCCGGCTGTGGGATCACAATGAGCGAATTCCGTGCGGTCGGTCGGCTGGGATGTCCGTTTTGTTACGACGAATTTCGATCAGAACTGAAGCCTCTTCTGGAAAATATCCACGAAGAACTGAAGCACACTGGTAAACGTCCGTCACGGACGACCGCATCACTGAGTGACCAGTCGCGGGTTCTGCAGTTGAGAAATCAACAGCGAGAAGCAATTCGCCAGGAAGATTACGAAACCGCAGCGCAGCTGCGCGACCAGATTACGGAACTCGAATCCCTGCTGATCGGGGATGAAATCACAACACAGGACGAAGATTAACGCAGCGAGTTCCATGACCATTGAACAATGGAACGAGAACGTGCTCTGGGAAATGAGCTAGGAGCTTCTCGATTCCCGTCGCAACCGTATCAGTCCGCGAGTCGTCAAGCAGAACGTCTCAAGGTGCCCCAGGAAACGTCGCGAACATTTCCACTCGCCACCGTTGACCAAAACATTTGAGGGATCAGTGGATATGGTTTGTTAGTTCGTATTGGGTTTAAGTCGTTCTCAAAGTCGGCGACCGACGCAGCTCAGACGCCACATGGAATGGGCCTGAGACTCTCACACAGACGGCAGCTTGCACTTGCCATGCAGGGTCATTTAATTATTAGATATTCTTCAGCTGAAAGCGTGACGTTTCTGGTTTCACTGCCGGGTTTGAATGAAGACTGTGTTTTCTAAGAGCAGAAAGAAGCGGTAAGTCAGTTTGGCCGGAACCGTTAAATTTGATGCATCGGTCAATTACGATCAAAATATTCCAGCCCAGGTGCTATGCACTGTTTTCTGCCGCAGTGACTTTGTGCCGCCCTGGCTGCTGAACATCAATAATTCCCGTCTCGTGTTTCAAAATGTGTTGGTTTGGCAAGTGTTTCACCACCCCGTTGCAGCCATTCAGCCGTCCAGTTGATCATTTGTTCGATGGATGTTTTTGGGGTGCCAAACAGGCGATGTGCCTTGTCGGGATTGCTGAGCCAGGCAGTGTCGGCCTCACTGCCAGTGAACATCACTTTGCGATGAAATTTTCCGCCGAATGCCTCAGCGACTTCCCGAATCCGGAGAATTTCCGGACCGGTCACATTGAGCACACAGGGTGGCGCTGATGATTGAAGCAATGCCTGAATGATGTGTGAAACTGCATCCCGTTGCCAGATGACGTTCGCACATCCCATAGCCACGTCAATCGGACTTCCCGCCAGCACTTTCTCCGCAATATCGACGAGGACACCATACCGCAGATCAATCGAATAACTCAGTCGAATCAGACTGGATCGAGTTCCCCACTGCACAGCCGCACCAACGAACGCCTGTTCACGGCCCACACAAGATTGTGCGTATTCGCCAGGAGAATCCGTTGGTTCGTCTTCTCTGGCACCTTCCGACCGGGAGTCAACGAAGGAGTATACACAGGCAGTTGACAGTGCCACAATTCGAGAGTCCCTGTAACGTTCGGCAACACGCCGGGGCATCTCAACATTAAATCTGTGCAGAAAATCCGACCGACCGCGTGTGCCAAATTTGATTCCGGCCAGATAAAATACATTGTTGACGTCGGGGAGTTCGGTCAGTTGTACTGAATCGGTGAGGTCGGCCTGCCGAACGTCGAAGCCGGCCTGGTCGAATTGACTTCGTATTGCAGGATCACTGAAGCGTGACACGGCAATGACCTGATCAGGACGGCCCAGTGACTGCAGCGACCGCTGCAGCATACGGCAGACATGAAATCCTGTTTTGCCGCCGGCGCCGAGCACGATGAAGTCACCAGGCATCTGTTCCACAGCAGCGTTGACACCTTCGTCGGGTTCAGACAGACATTCGTTCAGCTCTGCAACGGACGCGGGAATTGCCTTCATGTCTGCGGAATTTTCTCGTTCACGTTCAGCCTGGTGGTGTGACTTAGAACGATGATACACATCCTCAGCTGCTTTGCTGCAAAAGTGTACCGACAACGACAATGTAAACGACCCTGTCCAGAACGTCCATCAGAACGGCACGTCGAACCTGGTGTTATGAGGTGGGAATGTGAAACGCGGTTATCGATACAAAGGCGGTTCCCGTCTTCCGGGACATCTTGCTGAACTGTGCTGTGGACTTAATTGCCAGCGTGCTAGGACACATCACAAACACGGCGGTCAACGGATAGAATGCAAACATGGTGCCGGAATATTTTCCTGAATGTCGGTGGCTGCTCCAGGTGTTAATCGTGTCGCAGGTGCCACCGATGACCGGCATTTTGCAGTTTCATCGTCCATGTCCCCCGTTGTGCGGGCAGATAAACAAACATAACGACCTGATTGATATGTTCTGTTCTTCCAGGTTCTTTACGTTTGCCGCTTCACCCGGCAGTACGGACCAGCCGGGACCGTGACATATGACGATCACCCAGAAGAAGAAACTTGCAAAGAAGATGCCGACAGCAGATGCCACAACGGGGCTCGGGGGAACAGAGCTGTGTGTTCACTCAGGATATTGTTCCCTGCGAGGACCCGGCCTCTGCGCTGTTTCAACCGCAGAGGATTTTCAGGGTGATGAAGCAGCGGGATTTTAAAAGCAAGTGGCCGTTTAACGGTGGCAGTTCTGTTCTTGCGGCCTGCCTGCTGGCCCTTGCCCTGATCTGGTTTTGTCATAGCGAGATTACGACCGGCCAGGAGACAGACTCCCTGGCGGTGCTGGTCGAGGTACTCAAGACCACCGACGACGAGGGTGTGCAAGCATCCCTCCTGAAAGGAATGCTGCTCGGCCTGGAGGGACAGAGAAATGTCCGCGTCCCCAAAGGCTGGAGCAAGGTCAGTGGGAAGCTGATGAAGAGTGACGATCGGGCGGTTCGCACGATGACCTTGCAACTGGGACAGATCTTTGGTGATCCGCAGGCCATCAAGTTCATGCTCTCAACGGTCCGTGACCCGAAGGCAGATGTCCAGGACCGTCGAACCGCGCTTAAGTCATTGTTGTCGCAGCAGAACAAGCAGGTGCTGGCCGAGCTGGAATTCCTGCTGGATCAACCCGCCATGCAGCTTGATGCGATCCGGGCCTACAGTGTGCTGGAACTGGCAGAAGCTCCCCGGCTGCTGCTGGATCGCTATTCAGGCTGGGATCCCGTTGAGCAGCGGGCGGTGATCGAAACCCTGGCGACCAGGAAAAGCTACGCGCAGGCACTGCTGGCCGCGATGGAAGCGAAAACGGTCGCCAGCAAGGACGTGCCGGCTTACGTGGCACGATCCTTGTACAGCCTGCTGGGTGACTCGTTCACGAAGGTCTACGGTGAAGTGCGCGAGGTGGCCCAGGATAAAACGGAACTGATCGCCCGGTACAAGAAGCTGCTGACCCCTGCCCTGCTGGCGAGGGCCGATGCAGGGCGCGGCAGGGTTGTCTATGAGAAAACCTGTGCTGCCTGTCACATCCTCTATGACAAGGGGGGCAAGGTGGGGCCAAATATCACCGGCTCGAACCGCGGCAATCTGGACTATATCCTGTTGAACCTGCTGGACCCGGGTTATGAAGTCCCCGAGAGCTACAGGATGGTGGTCATTACGACGGTCAATGGCCGCATCCTGTCGGGCGTGATCGCAGAGGAAGATAACCAGCGACTGGTACTGAAGACCGCCGAACAACCGACCGTGGTGATTCCCAAGCAGGATGTTGATCTGCGTAAAGTCTCCCCGCTCTCGTTGATGCCGGAGGGCCAGCTGCTGAAAATGAAAAAGGACGAGGTTGTGAACCTGATCAAGTACCTGCAGACCGACAGCCAGGTGGAGATACCGAAATGAAAAGAACATGCTGCCTGCTTCTGGTGATGGGTGCCTGTGGAGTTTTTGCCCAGGAGCCGAAGACCAGTAATGCTCCCTTCCTGAAGCCCGCCGAGGCGGTCGCCACAATGTCGATCCCCGAGGGGTTCAACGTCCGCATCTTCGCCGCGGAGCCCGATATCGGGGAACCAATTGCATTTTGCTTCGATGATCGTGGCAGGATGTGGGTCGCCGAGAACCTCAACTATCGAACACGGCGCAATCACACCAACGACCAGGTCAGCCGGATCCAGATTCTCGAGGACACCGATGGCGACGGCGTCTTCGACAAGAAGAAGTTATTTACCGACAAGCTCACTTTCACATCCGGCATGGCACTCGGTTACGGCGGTCTGTTTGTCGGATCGCCGCCGAACTTCAGCTTCATTCCCGATGCCGACGGCGATGACAAACCTGACGGTCCTTCCCAAGTGCTGCTCAATGGCTGGGGCATCAACGATCGGCACGAGACGCTCAACAGTTTCATCTGGGGTCCCGATGGCTGGCTCTATGGCTGCCACGGTGTGTTTACCCAGTCCAGGGTTGGCAAGCCAGGTGACGAGAAAGAGAGCCGGCAGTTCATCGACGGTGGCATCTGGCGCTACCATCCCACGAAGCAGGAGTTCGAGGTCTTTGCCCGCGGATTGTCGAATCCCTGGGGATTTGACTTTGATGACCATGGCCAGGGCTTTGCCACCTGTTGCGTGATCCCGCACCTGTTCCATGTTGTGCAGGGAGGTGTCTATCACAAGCAGAGCAAGGCGCATCTGAATCCTTATATCTATGATGACATCAAGACGATTCGCGACCATGTGCACAAGTCGGCGCACGGCGGAGCCCGTTTCTACCTGGCCGATGCCTTCCCGGCCGAGTACCGCAACCGGCTGTTCATGTGCAACATTCACCAGCACATGGTCCTGACCGACATCATGGTCCCGAACGGGTCCAGCTTCATCGGCAAGCACGGAGACGACTTCCTGCCGACCAATGACCTGGCATGGGTTGGCTTCAGCGTTGAGATCGGGCCGGAGGGAGGCGTCTATATCATGGACTGGCATGATACCGACATCTGTGGCAACGCGATCAACTTCCCCAACAGCGGACGGATCTACCGGATCATGCCGAATGGGGCCAAGCCGATCACGCGACCGAACCTGCGGGTTCTTTCCGATGCAGAGCTTGTCGATTTGCAAGGCCACTCCAATGACTGGTACGTCCGCCAGGCCCGGCTGTTGCTGCAGACCAGGCTGGCGGCAGGGACACTTGACACGGTAGCGGTCCACGCACGGCTGAAGAAGATGTTCGATTCGGCACCGACTTCTGCCAGGCGACTGCGAGCTCTCTGGGCAATGCACGTGACCGGGCGTTTTGAAGGCAACAAGAGCTCGATACTGGTCAGGCTGCTTGGCAGTAGCGACGACGAGCATGTCCGTGCCTGGGTGATCCAGATGCTGTGTGAAGATCGGGACCCACCGGCCGGGGCGCTGAAGAGATTTTCCGAACTGGCCGAGAAGGACCCATCGCCGATCGTGCGACTTTACCTGGCAGCCGCCTTGCACCGGCTGGAGTTTGATCAGCGCTGACCGATTCTGGAGGCCCTTGCCAAGCACGGCGAGGACGTGGAGGACAATAATATTCCGCGGATGCTGTGGTTTGCCCTGGAACCGATGGTGCCGGGTAACGCACAGCAGTCGTTGAAGCTGGCGGTCACCGGCGCGATGCCGAAACTGCAGCAGTTCGTGGCCCGCCGGATTGCCAGTGGAAATGCCGGCACGAACCGCAACCAGCCTGGGATCGTGACACAGCAGGAGCAGCGCACGCTGCAGCAGGCAGCTCCCGGTTTCACGGTTCAGGATGTGGGTGAAGGAGGAGTCGTGCGTCTGCCGGCGTTCCGCAACAGCACGGCCGTACAGACGCATCCGCTTGACCGGACAACACCCTGCCTGCTGGTGCGGCAGGTTGATATTCCACGGGGGAAACAGACCAGCTTGAATCTGCGCGTGAGCCATCATCCACACGGGGATTGGCAGCTTCGGGTACTGGCCGGCGACGAGGTCCTAGTCGACCGCGTCGTGGGTGCCGACACGGTCACCCACGAATGGCTCGACGTGGTGGTGGACCTGTCCAGGTTCGCCGGGAAGAAGATCCGCCTTCGGATTGAGAACCGTGCCAACAACTGGCGCAATGAGTGGGCCTACTGGCATGAGGTGAGAGTGGTCAGCCAGGCGTCACCTGCCGCCATCCCTGACCACTAACCTCGGACCTTTGCTGGTATCCCACTGGCAAAGCATGGCATAATGAAGATCTCCTTCACATGCGCAATGCATAACCCACGGCAGCCTTGTGAAATCACACTGGCTGATAATCGCCTGTCTGACATCGCTCTCGGTGATGGGGTGTGCCGCACCGGCATGTCGTACGCCAAGGTTCCACATCGGCAATGCCAGTCCGCTCGAAAGAATTCCCGCGTAAGCAATAATCAGCCAAATATCGATGGACTGCAGCGCGGGAAGACTGTTTTCGTAGCGCCCAATGGCAAACAGGAGATGCAGTGGCCAGGTGATCAAGGCGGCAGATGCCGCCAGCTGGAGTGGAGAAATCAACGTCAGCATTGGTCGACTGAAAACGGTTGCTGCAGACCAGACCAGAGCGGCTCCCAGAATACAGAGATTGCCACGCAAATGTTCGGAACCGACAGTGACGTCTGCCTTCTGCAGTGCCACTGTAACCGTCCCGGTCAGAGCCACAAACAGTCCGTACCATGCCAGACGCATCAGTCGTTCACCAATCAATACCCGTGCCAGCGACGCCGTCCACATGGGTACGGTGGCGATTATCATCGCGGTGTTACCTGACGTGGTTCGGTCGATTCCCAACAGAAAGAGCAATTGGTAGAGACCCGATGCGAGGACCCCGTATACAAGGATACGGCTTCCTGACACATTTGGCTTTGGCTGAACACTCCGACGACGCTCCACCTGCGCGTACACCACCAGCACGACAGTTGAAATCGTCAGCCGAATGGCGTTGAAGACATACGCGTCAAGCCGATCGAGTCCGATTTTCATGACCCCAAATCAGCGCAACACCGATCAGTGCAGCGTCCGGCCAGTAACGCACGCTGCCAGCACTGGCCTTAACTGTGCCGGCGGATTCTGCCAAATTCATTTCCGACGGGCATGCAGCCCTGGGGTTCAGGAACCAGCAGTTGTCTGTTCCCCGTTGTGAATGTCGATGCGGGTGGTGAACGATGAACCGCAGGAGAAAGCCAGTGGTCAGGCTAACGTAATTTAGTAACCTGCCGAGAAAATTTCAGATCAAATTGCTCAGCCTGGACGATGTCTGAGCATGACGGCAGAATCTTCTGCAGTACGTTTCAATACTTTTCATTCCGGACCGGAGACCGATCATGTCAGAACCATTCGTCTATCTCAAAGGAGAATTCGTCCGTGTGTCACAGGCACATATCGCCTTTTATGATGCTGCGGTTGTTCTGGGTGCGACGGTCACCGACATGACGCGCACGTTTGGTCACATTCCCTATCGGCTGGAAGATCACGTTGCAAGATTCTATCGATCGTGCCGATATACCGGAATCATGCCGCAGATCACTGCAGCAGAGACGATCGAGGTTGCTGAGGAACTGATTCGCCGGAACGCTGAATTCCTGCTTCCGGACCAAGAATTGGCTCTGGTGAAGTTTGTCAGTCCGGGAGAACTCCGTCTTTACGCCGGTGCGGCTGGTGCGGCTGGTGCGGCAGCAGACATTGTGCCGACGTATTGCATGCACACGTTCTTTCTTCCGTTTTCGTTGTGGCAGCACTACTTCACCGAAGGTGCCCATGTTGTGACCCCCTCAATTCGCCACGTTCCGCCTCAGTGTGTTGACCCCAGAATCAAGTGTCGGAGCCGAATGCACTGGTGGCTGGCAGATCGGCAATCACACCTTGTTGATCCGAACGCAGTCAGCCTCTGTCTGGACCTCAATGGTAATGTGACAGAAACGGGCGGATCTAATTTCCTGATCTCTAACGGCAACGAGATCATCAGCCCGCGCAGCCGTCACGTGCTTGCAGGAATCAGCGTGCAGACAGTGGCAGAACTGTGTCACGAACTGGGCATTGCATTCGTTGAACGCGATATCCAGGTTTATGATGTCATCAATGCAGACGAAGCGTTTCTTGCCAGTACGCCATACTGCCTTGCACCGGTTACGAAAATCAACGGTCTGCCCATTGGTGACGGCAAGCCCGGCCCGTTACTCCACCGTCTGCTCAATTTGTGGAGTGAGCGAGTCGGTGTCAATATTGTGCAGCAGATCACGTCGTCCCAGGTACCTCAATAAGCATTGAACACATCTCCACTCAGCCCAACAGCATAGCCAAATTCGAACCCGTGGTTCGAACGTCACTCTCCTGTTTGTGCACATGAGGTCAAGGTAAGTTCAATGACGATCATAGTGATTACCGGAGTGTCACGAGGCATTGGACGCGCGATGGCGGTCGGGTTTGCAGCCAGCGGTTGCACGGTTTGTGGCTGTGCCAGGTCGAAAAAGGCCATCAGCCAGCTCAATCAGCAACTCGGGGTGCCGCATCAATTTGACGTGGTGGACGTGGCAGTTGATTCGGTAGTGAAATCCTGGGCCGAAGGAATTATGAAGAAATACGGGCCACCGGACTATCTCATTAATAATGCAGCGCTGATCAACTCTAATGCTCCACTGTGGACAGTGTCCGCTGACGAGTTCGACCTGTTGACAGCCGTCAACATCAACGGTACTGCCAATACGATTCGTCATATGGCACCTGCAATGGTAGAGCGATCAACCGGCGTCATCGTTAATATCAGCAGCGGATGGGGACGGTCAGTGTCACCGGATGTGGCTTCGTATTGTGCTTCCAAATGGGCGATCGAGGGACTTACGCGCTCTCTCGCTCAGGACTTGCCCACAGGAATGGCCGCAGTGCCACTCAACCCCGGAATCATCAACACCGAAATGCTGCAAAGCTGTTTCGGGGGCGATGCCGAAAATTATCCTGCGCCGGACGAGTGGGCAAAGCAGGCAGTCCCTTACATCCTCAGTATCAGCACCGCCGATAACGGCCATCCATTGACGGTGCCTGGGATGTAATTCCGGCCGACGGTAACTACGGAGTCCACCGGCTGGTAATCGGAAACGTCCGAAGATCACGTCAAGGGCTGTCGGTAAAATTATCCAGGCCACGGAAAGATGCCACGCTGTCGATCTGGCAACACGATTTTGTCTGAGTCATGTGACAGTGAATCTCACGGTTTCGCGGCTGCAGAGCTAGGACCTGGTGGAAACAGAAGCCTGTGGTCTGATCCGCCTGACAGTCAAAGGCAAGAGGCCGGCCGACCAGTCTGCAAAGCGACATGCCATCGTCCTGCAGTTTCGGAAGGCCATCGGAGTCGGCGAGAAATTACCGGGGTTGATGCGGCAAGAATAGCACACTACGTCAGCCCCGAGATGCTGAAATGCCTGGAAGTGGTTACTCGAAATCTTGAAGAATACGACAGGATGTTGGATTAGAGCACAGGGAAACTGCCGGAGAATTGAACAGGCTGTGATCTTGCGCAAAGTCGCGGAACGAATCGGAATTTGTGTTCCGTGGTAATGTGGACCGTCTCTGCGGCTTTACATCTCTACGCAAGGCCTGGCTGATTGATGTGTGAAGCAACGACCACCATACATTCGCGTTTGCAAGTCACCACAACATCGCGACAATTTAGTGTCGGCGATTGCACTCAAGACGTCCATCGCGTCAATCCATCGAAAGGGCATAACATGTCACACACCAAACCGGCGTCCACCGTGTTCGTTCTGGTTGCGTCGACCGCCATAGTGTGCGCGTCCGGATCCGATGAACCTGGAGAGAAGGTCAACGCACTGCAGCCTGAAGCGGCTGCAGTTGCAAATGATGAACATGCTGCTGACCTGAAACGCCAGACGAGAAAAGTTCTCGGGGAAGCACAACAGCACGAACGGCGCAGCCTGCAGCGACGTCACCGCAGTCATGTGCGGGAACTGGAGGCGCGACTTGGTCTGCTGCGCCAGCAGGAACAGGAACTACAGAACGATGATGGCTCAGAAGAACGCCTTGAAAACGTCCGCCATCGAATCGAACAACTCGAACGTCAGCTCCAGGAGCGTCGTGACAGGCAGGATCACGACCGTCGGGGCCGCCACGCCGGAAACCAACATGATGAAGGCCGTATCGGCCACTCTGCAGAGCACGGTCGTCGACATAGTGACATCCAGCGTCGTCTGGAACATATGGATGCTGCCGTCCGGCATCTGCACGAAGGGGGTCTTCCGGACATTGCTCAACACGTGGAACATCGAGGGGACATCATCAGGCGGGAACTCCATGTGAGGCACGACCGTCACCACGATGAGGCGAACGTCCACGCAGTCCTGCGCGAAGTCATGGAGCAACTGAATGAACTGCGACGCGACGTTGGCGAACTCCGTGAAGCCGTAAAATCGATCAGCGAGGACCGGTGAGGACAAAGAAGTGTACCAGGATCCCAGGTCGTGAGCACAACTGGGTCCGACTAATGATTCGTGTGGCTCCGCTGCACGGGCGAAGTATGTTTCAATTGGGTTTTTGCGGAAATCGGGTTCATGAAACGACGTACGGTTCTTCAAGCTGGTTTGGGACTCGGTGTTGGATTGCCCGCGGTGGCGGCGCTGCAGGAAAACGAGTTGGATCTGGCTGTAAATGTACTGACCAAATTTTCCGCTTCCGGTCAGGTCGAAGCTGCCTCTTTGTTTGTGCGGCAGGGGACAAATGTCTTCACAAAGTCGTTCGGTGCTGCGACAACCGTTGACGCCATTTTTTTGCTCGCGTCAATCTCAAAGCCAATCACGGTTGCTGCGATAATGACACTGTTTGATCGGAGGGAATTCCGACTGGATGATGCGGTTCGCAAGTTCATTCCCGAGTTCCGCGGCAATGGACGGGACCGGATCACTATGCGTCAGTTGTTCACGCATATCTCGGGTTTGCCGGATCAATTGCCCGAAAACACGAAGCTTCGAGCCCGTCATGCGGAGCTTGCGGAGTTCGTCGAGGGTGCCATTCGCACTCCGCTGCTGTTTATGCCAGGATCAAAATATGGCTATTCCAGTATGGCCATCCTGCTGGCCAGCGAGGTAGCTCGACGAATCAGCGCAAAACCGGTAGCCTCGCTGGTGGAGGAACAAGTCTTCCAGCCGCTGGGAATGAAACATTCCGCACTGGGCGTTGGCCGGCTGAATCCGGCAACACTCCTGCGTTGTCAGGTGGAACATGCCGCTCCGGAGTCCGGCTCCGGAGATCCCACAACCAGGGACTGGGACTGGAACAGTGACTACTGGCGAAACCTGGGGGTGCCGTGGGGCGGAGCTCACGGTTCGGCAGCAGACGTGGGGCGTTTTCTGGACGCATTTCTCCACCCACAGCACAACTTGCTTCGACCTGAGACTGCGCGCATGATGATCAGGAATCACAACCCACCCGGTATTGGTGCGCGCGGACTCGGTTTCGATCTGGGCTCCACCGGACCAAAACAGTCTGACAAAGTATTCGGCCATACAGGCTCAACGGGAACTTTGTGCTGGGCCGATCCAACGTCTGATTCCATGTGTGTGGTGCTCACGACACTTCCAGCGCGAGCCTTGAAGCCGCATCCCAGAGACCTGGCTTCTCACCATGTCGCCGAAGCCGTTGGACACGTTCGTTAGAGAACCTGCCGGTGTCGCAGGACTGAGTCGAAAGGTACTCGGGCAGGATAAAAATTTCGTTGGGAGTCCTCGACTGCTTTGTCCTTGTTTGTGTTGGAACGTCGAATTCCTGTAGTTGTGGCCGACGTCAAGCATTCTGCGGGACGGACACCTTTGT
The DNA here is from genome assembly GCA_963581585.1 of Planctomycetota bacterium. Classification (GTDB taxonomy): domain Bacteria; phylum Planctomycetota; class Planctomycetia; order Planctomycetales; family Planctomycetaceae; genus S139-18. Next base: position 144,686 of record CAUZPL010000004.1, on the reverse strand, counting down.
CCTGCTTCGAAAACAGCTAAGATCCTGCTAAAGCCGATTACGGAAAACCACGCGCATGAATGAAGCTGCACGGCACGCTCTTAGCCAGACCAACTTTGGGACAATCGACACCATTATCGTGGTCATCTATCTGCTGGTATCACTTGGTATCGGTTTGTCGGTGAAGCGTTACGCCGGTTCGATGGAGAACTACGTAGGGGCCGGACGTAAGGTCGGTACGTGGCTGGGTGTGGCGACGATGACCGGAACGGAACTTGGCCTGGTTACCGTGATGTACTCAGCCCAAAAAGGATTCTCTGGTGGCTTTGCCGCTTTCCATGTGGGGGTCATTGCCGGAGTTGGCACGCTGTTTGTCGGCCTGACAGGATTTATCGTGGGTCCGCTGAGACGGATGGAAGTGCTGACGATACCCGAGTTTTACGAAAAACGGTTTGGAAAGAAGATTCGAGTGCTTGGTGCGTTGGTGCTGGTGCTGGCTGGTGTGCTGAACATGGGGCTGTTTCTGCAAACCGGTTCGATGTTCATCGTTGGTGTGACCGGAATGGCCAGCGAAGGCGAGGCACTCAAATGGGTGATGGTCGGATTGCTGTCACTGGTTCTTATCTACACGACACTCGGGGGCATGATCTCGGTGATTCTGACGGACTACGTTCAGTTCGTTGTGCTTTCAATTGGGCTTCTTTCAGCGACGGTTCTGGCGATCTGGCAACTGGGCTGGTCCAGCATCGTCACCGGGGTCCACGCACAACTGGGCGACGCCGGATTCGACCCGACTCTGGAAGGTTCGGGTTTCGGCTGGACGTACATATTCTGGATGGTGGTGACTACAGGATTTGTCGGCAGCGCCGTCTGGCCAACGGCTGTTGCTCGAGCTCTGGCGATGGAAAGTGAGCAGGCTGTTCGCCGACAGTATTGCTGGTCGTCGCTGTCCTTCGCAGCCCGTTTTATTATCCCGAACTTTTGGGGAATCTGTGCATTGGTGTACATCACTGCGACTCCTGCCGGGGCCGATTTGCAGGAGTTGTTTCTTCCGGAACAGGGAAATGAACCTGCACTGGAAAATCTCTACGCCATGCCGGTGTTCGTGGGTCGACTGTTGCCCACTGCATTCCTTGGGATTGTGACTGCCGGAATGATTGCCGCATTCATGTCGACGCACGACTCATATTTTCTCACCTGGAGCTCCGTGATTACTCAGGACATTGTTGCTCCCCTGAAGAAGACTCCGTTTGCCACGGCGTCACGTGTTCGACTGACGCGGATTCTGATCCTGCTGATGGGCGGGTATGTCCTGTACTGGAGTCTGTTCTACAAAGGCAGACAGGACATTTGGGACTACATGGCGGTGACGGGTGGTATCTACTTCACCGGGGCTTTCGTAGTGCTGATGATGGGTATCTACTGGAAAGGTACCAGCAGCTTCGGAGCACTGTTGGGCCTGCTCTCGGGCCTGCTCATGCTGTTGGCCCTTGAACCAGTTCAAACAGCTGTTGGCCTGAAGTATCAAACAGCATCCGGTGAATGGGTGGAGCGACTCACCAGTCCTCAAATCGGATTGATCACTGTAGCCATTTCGATTGTACTGACAGCCATCGGTTCGCTGGTCCGTCCTGACCGTGCAGATTCCGGTCCCGCCGGAAATGAAACCAGCCATGAGGCCTCACAGAGTCCACATGTGTCTCAACACGGCTCAACAGCAGGAGAAACATCGTCATGAACTGGTCACTGATTTGGCTGGTCGTTTTCGCTGGCTTACTCCTGGGGTTTGGAATGATGGCCGTACTGGTCATCATCAACGGAGCACGCGATATTCGCAGATTACTCGTGCACCTGGAGGAATCAGACGGCAGCGACGGGGATCAGGAGCGGTCAGAGTAAATTCAACGTCTTAATGCACGGGGTTTGGTCAGGATTTCGTTGAGCAGAATGGCCTGACGGACGCCGCTTTGGCTCTTCAGCAGCTGACGAAAAGTGACCGCTGGTGTCAGCCGAGCAGTGGGAGGCGAGGTCAATTCGGCCGGGCGATTACCCAGATGGCTGACTACGGATTCTGCAATGTCAGCTTTGACAAAATCATCAACCTTGCTGTCGACAACGTGCTGCGAAATATACGTGTCAACATGGTCCTTGATGCCCGAGCTGACTAGCCGTTTACCAATCAGCCTGGACTCCGTCGGGCGCCGGGCAGGGGTTATCACTGTGTGCCTGAACGACCCAGGGTTTCTCTCGGGGCCCGTCGGGTGCGGGGCAGGGTAATTCTGCCGTTCGTTCCGCTGTTGTTGTGGCTTTGCCGGTATCCGGCCCGGTTCCTGTAAACGCTGTGATGCCGGCTTGTCAGCGGACGGATCTCGGACTTCTGCGAGAAAGGCGTCGATGTCGCTTTGAACCTTACGCCGCCGCTTCGCGCCCAGAGCCTGATTCTGCTGGACCTCCGGCTCGTTTTTAGCGTTGCGGCGAACGGCACGAATCAGTGCTGTGATCATGAAGATCACAACCACAATGGTTTGAAATTTATCCATCGTCGAACGACCTCAGCGAGAACGCCCAAGTTGACACCGGATCGGATGATCAATTATTGGCGGAATCTGTTTCTCGAGTATCATCACCAGCAATGGCGGCACGCATAGCCGTATCGGCCTGTACGTTCTTCAATTCGTAAAAGTCCAGCAATCCCAAATGACCACCGGCGAAACCCTCGGTGACGGCACGAGGCACTTCTGCTTCTGCCAGAACGACTTTTGCTCGATTTTCCTGCGTTTTGGCTACCATTTCCTGCTCACGGGCCTGTGCGGACGCTCGCAACTGTTCGGCTTTCGCCTGGGCCACTCTCATGTCTGCTTCGGCCTGATCCGCTGACAGCCGTGCTCCAATGTTTTCTCCGACGTCAATGTCGGCGATATCAATGGACACAATTTCATAAGCCGTATTTCCTTCCAGCCCCTGTTGCAGCACCAGCCGAGAGATATTATCGGGGTTTTCCAGAACCGTCTTGTAGGATTCTGTGGAGCCGATTGCCTGAACGATTCCCTGACCGACACGTGCAATCACGGTTTCTTCCGTTGCACCACCAATTAACTGTTGAATATTGGTGCGAACAGTAACACGAGCACGAGCTTTCAGCTGCACCCCGTCTCCAGCAACAGCGTCAAGTGTGGCGGTTGCGGTGCCGATATCCGGACAATCAATGACTTTCGGATATACGCTGGTTCGCACGGCCTCCAGAACATCTCGTCCCGCCAGGTCAATAGCCTGAGCAGTCTGCCAGTCCAGATCGATGTTGGCGCGCTGAGCGGCAATCAGAGCCCGAATAACATTCGGCACGTTTCCACCAGCGAGATAATGTGCTTCGAGCTTTTCGCGCGTAATTGGGAATTGCTGTGTCAGACCCGACTGCACGGCCATAATCATGGTGCGCACAATCACCACCGGGTTGACTTTGCGTAAACGCATTACGACGAGATTGACCAGTGAGATGCGGACGCGGGTCATCTTGCACTGCAGCCAAAGGCTGGCGTATTGCGCAAAGACTGCCAAAACGACGATCGCGAACAACAGGACGAATACGATAATTAGCCATTGCCACGCTTCGATCTCGTTCACGGATACCTCTTCTTTCAACCGTTGTCAGGTCTTGGCGAATTAAATGGCCCTGAGTCGGAATGCGACGGTCGACGGCTTATGTTTTGTTAATTCTTCTCAGGATCAAAAGACCGGTTCCGGGGGGCAGCTGGTGATAAGCACTGCAACCATTCCATTTTGTGCAGTGGGGCTCCCTTCGGTCGCCCTGCAGTGACTAACCTGCGGTGTAATTGTCAGGAATATCAAAGTCAAGCTGATCGGTTGATTTCGGAACCCTATCTGGCGCAGCAGTCTGCTCTGGCTCCCTCCCGGGATTTGCCGCACTTTGAGTGGCCGGGCAGTCCACACATTTCCGAACGACTAATCGTGTTCCACGCGCTTCAACCACTTCAATCGGCTGGCCGGACTCGACCACCGGGCCCATGCACTCCGCGTGATGGCGTTCTCCATTGACTTTAACCAGTCCACCTGGTGTCAGCGGGGAAACGCTTTTGCCGAATTTTCCGACCAGATCATCGAGGTGTGACTGCATTTCCGGATTGGGGCCGTCTTCCGCCTGCTGTGGAGCGCGCAATATGACGAAACCTCCCAAGGCTGTATGCTGAACCAGATACAGGGTCCCAAAAAACGAGGTCGGGATGCCTACCAGCCAGAATGTCACATATGTCCAGAAGAATGCGGGTTCTTTGTTCCACCATGCCTGATAGGCACTCCAGACGGAAATGGCCAGACACAGAGCGGCCGCCCCGCCGATGAGGCCGAAACTGGGGATCATCAATTCCGCAGCGACCAGGCACAGACCGACGACCAGGAGAATTGTTGCCAATACAGCCGCATCAGGCATTATGTGTCCTCAATAAAACGGAACCCGGCGATTACCGCTGTGCCTTCAGCCACCGGTCACCCGGAATCGAAAGATCCAGAATCCTGGCTGAATACCATTTTTTTCTCCTGTGGCAGCTTTGTCTAGGCTGGATTCCTCCGGATCTGCCAACTCACTCAATTGATTTCCTGCTCGGCCCGTTCTAACACTCCATCAGGGAGCCTTTCCGCCTTGCCGTCGACGTCTGTCACACCCCGAATCCACGACGCCGTGGATGCCGCTGAACGGCTGAAGGCCGGACAGCTGGTGGCCTTTCCAACGGAAACTGTCTACGGGCTGGGCGCGAATGCACTCAACGTCACGGCGGTCGCCCGGATCTTTGAAGCCAAACAGCGTCCGCGGTTTGACCCGTTGATCGTCCATATTCCGGCAATCGATCATTTGTGGAGTGCGGTTCGGCAGATTCCCAATGCTGCCCATCAGCTGGCACGCCACTTTTGGCCCGGACCACTGACGATGGTGCTTCCGAAATGTAATGCCATCGCTGATCTGGTGACAGCAGGATTACCCGGTGTGGGAATTCGCATTCCGGAACATCCACTGGCGCTGCGATTATTGCATGCGGCCGACTGTCCGATTGCAGCTCCCAGCGCGAATCAGTTCGGCGCTGTCAGTCCGACGACTGCCGAACACGTTCTGCAGGGACTCGACGGTCGGATCGATGCCGTGCTCGATGGCGGCTCGTGCCGCATTGGACTCGAAAGTACAGTGATATCGTTGATGCAGCGAAATCCGGTTGTACTTCGACTGGGAGGGCTGTCTTTGGAGGAGATCGAGGCGGTTACGGGGCCGATTCAGGTGATGACCAGCAATCCGGGCCTGGGCGACGCGGCGCAGCCGGCCCCCGGGATGTTGAGCCGACATTACGCTCCGGGCGCATCGATTGTCGCAGTTGCTGGTGAGACTGTGATTCAGCCCACTCACCGACGCACCGCTTTACTGACTTGGGGATCCTCACCAACGCAGACAGATGATAATCTTTTTGTTGCGGTGGAGAATCTGAGCGTGGCCAGTGATCTGACGGAGTGTGCAGCAAATTTCTTTGCAGGACTTCGAAAGCTCGACGCAGCGCATCCTGATGTTATTATCGCACGAAGATTTCCTGACCATGGCTTGGGACGAGCCCTTAACGACCGTCTGCAGCGTGCCTGTGGATAGCGTCAATCCTGCGGAACGCGGAGTTTCCACATGAAGATGAACAGGTTTCAAATAGTCGTTTTGATTGCGGCGTGCTTTGTGACGGTGTTGATGCGAGCTCAGGACATGCCGATTCGGCTGGACTCCATGATTGCACTGGCACTCATCTGCGGCGCAGTCCTGCGGCATCCGGCAGCCATCATACTGCCGCTGGCTATTCGTCTGCTGACGGATACACTGCTGTGGTGCCAGACCGGCTACGGTTTCTATCCCAGTCTACTGTTCGATTATTCGGCTTACCTGCTGATCGTTTTGCTGGTCAGACATGTTCCGATGCCGCGCTACATCAACGTGGTGGCCGGCGGGCTGCTCGGGCCATGCCTGTTCTTTATCGTCAGCAATCTGGGCGTCTGGGCCATGTGGCCCGAGACCTATGCGCCCACTCTGTCAGGACTCATGAACTGCTACGCGCAGGGAATACCATTCCTGCGAACCTCCATCGCCGGGAATTTCGTCTTCGCGCTGGTTTTCCTTGGCGCATGGCGCATGGCAACAGTTTCTGTGGCCGCAGACACATACGCTGTGGTGAAACCCGAGCACGGTAGCGAAATCTGAACACTCCGTGATCAGGGATTTTGCAGCAGGACGTTGACGCCTTTTTTGTTCGAAAGCACAATGTCCGGTTGCTCGTCTGCGTTCATGTCCCGAATCATAAACTGCGTGCCGATTCCCGTGTTCCGTCCGGCGACAATCTCATGTGGAATAAACTGCGGGGTCCGGCCCGTTTCAATTTTGGTTTCGTACCAGTACATGACCACGGGATCGTTACCGCCAGGGTCAGCGCCGTTGTGGGCATAAAAGCGTTTGCCAGTCACGTAATCCAGGAAACCATCGCCATTGATGTCGACTTCTTCCATGGCGTGTGTTTGTGAATAAGACTCGTCGATGGTGTGCAATTCCCAGGCGCCCGGACCTGGATTCTCCGCCCACCAGACTCCGTGTCTGTGAGCGGAACTGAGGATCAGATCCACATCACCGTCGAGGTCGAAATCACGGGCATAAATATGACCGCTGTCCGGGAGTGGCTGTTCGCCGTCCGCGGTTGCGATTCGAATTGGATGAAAATCCCACAGGGCCTTGCTATCAATGGTACGCGGTGCTTTCCACCAGCCGAATCGAATGATGATATCCTGATACCCGTCCAGATCCATATCTGACACGCCGAGGCCGTGTGAGTAGCGGAACGAACCGTTGTCAATGCCGCGATTCCCGGCATCTTTGGGCATTGCTGATGGTTTGCTGATTGGGTGGAAAACATCAGATTCTGAGGTCCCCGCTAATTCAGAAATGCTGATTAATCCCATTTGTGCTTCCGGCTGTGAGGCCAAAACAAGTTCAGGAATATCATCACCGTCAATATCTTCAAATTTCGGTGATTCGTTGCAGACACTGGTCCAGATCTGATGTTCAGCCCAGTTACCCCCGGTAACGCCGGGATTGCGATACCAATAACACGGTTCGCCAGGGAATCCGATGATGATGACATCATGCCATCCATCACGATCCACGTCGTAAGTGTAATTGCAAAAGCTGTTGCTGTAGCCCTTGCCGGCAACAAATTCACCGGGCATTCGGAGTTCATGCATGGTCCACTTCGACGCCTCGGTGTAGCTACCTGACCCGGGTTTTGGAGCCTGATACCAGACGTCGCCGGCGACCACATCAATGAAGCCATCGTTGTTGAGGTCGGCAGCAGCTACTCCTTCAGAACGAAATCGAGCGTCAAGCTGAATCCGGACCCAGTTCGTGTCTTCATCAGCGCGACCCGTCAAGGATGAGAGACAAACTACGGCGATCAGAATTAAGAGAATTTGTCGATAAGTCACAGTGGATTCCTGCTGCGAAATCAAGACATGCGCAAGGTGTTTTGAGTCTACTTACTGACACGGCCGTTGTCAGCTCAATTTTGGTGCCACTATGGATTGATCTTCATTACCAGAGTCGGGCGACGGCCTTTGAAGCTGCATGCCAAAGTGAAGTCATTCGTGCGATCTGAACAACACCGAGCAGCATGAGACCGGCGGCCAGGTAATACGGTGTCGCGGCAGAAACACCAAATAGCTGCAGACCCGTATATGGTCCCAGAATCCTTGCCAGCGAAGACAGACTTTGGTTGGTCCCCAGCACAGCCCCCTGTTCGTCGCTGGAAGCGGCACGAGACAGCAGTGACTGCAGTGATGGAGTCACCGCGGAAAATCCGATGGTAATCACCGGCAGGACGTACCAAAGCACCAATCCAGGCATGTTGCCGGAGTTCATTACGCCAAGGGCCAGAAATCCAACAACCATCAGAGAGGCCCCCAGCATGGCCATGCGGTGTTCGCCCAGTTGCGGCAGCATGCGGCGCACCAGAACCCCTTGCCCGATCATCAGAATGAAACCAATATAAGCGAAAAATACAAAGTTGCTCGTGTCCCCGTAACCGAATTCATGCGTCAGCAACGACAACGTACTTTCAAACTGAGCGAAGGCAAATGTGGTAATGAAGACCGAAATTAGTATTGTGGCGAACAATGTCGATCGCAAATGACGCCTCAATGATCTTGTGTTCAACCTGTGGCGTGGCCTCCTATGAGCTTCACCTGCCGGCCTTGATTCGGGCAGCCGAACGAGCGCAAACAGGAACGCAAGAAAGGACATGCTGGCAGCGATGTAACCGGGATACTGCGAGGGGCCTTGCTGCAGTGCCTTCTTCGTTTCGACTCTGGAACGCGGGGTCTTGAAATAGCGATTGAGCGAAGCGATTCCAGCGTCAGAGATCTGTCCCAGATTGTCATCGGTCAATTCTTGGACAATTACGTCCTCTGCCACCGGTTCGTTCGTTTCCGACCAGGTTTCGATGATTTCCACTTGAGCGTCCGACAGCGCTAGGCTCGGTGCGTCCGATGTCGTGGCCGTTCCAATCAGAGGGCCAAACGTGAACCCAATGCCGAAAGCAGCTCCAATCAACGCCATTCCTCTGCCGCGACCTTCGTCGTCCGTACTGTCGGCGATCACTGCCTGAGCTGTGGGAATTGTTGCGCCCGCGATCCCCGCTCCGATTCGCGTGATGAACAGCCACGGGATTGCTCCCAGCCCTAACCACACCTCACCTCGTGCAAACCCAGTGACATAACCGAAGAGCAGGTAAGAAATCGTCGATCCCAGCAGGCCCACCAGCAAGACAGGTCGCCGGCCAATACGATCCGACAGGCGTCCCCACATCGGGGCAAAGAAGAACTGCATGGCTGAAAACGAAGCCATCAGCAATCCCAGCGTCCCGAGGTCGGCTCGAAAATGCAGACCGTAGCGAGGCAGCAGCGGCAGGACGATCCCGAACCCCAGCAGGTCGATGAAGACAACCACGAAGACAATGAACAGCGTGGTACGGCGGGACTGGCCCTCTTTGCTGCCTGTTGAATCAGATCCGATCATCAGAATTTCTGTACGGGAGAGCTCAACAGTCCGGCAATCGCCATGACTGGGAAGGAAGTGTCGCAGATTCCTTGTTCGTCTGCACAACGACTTCCCTGCCTGAATGACTGTTATTCACCCGCGGGAAACGGGGCGCGTTTCAGCCGGCAAGCCGAATTTTGAATAACATATCCTGACAGGCGAGCTTGGCAAGTCACAATTTCTGCCGTGATTACCGTTTGCTCCATCACCGGAGTCCCGGCGGCGCGGATCTCCAGCAGGATGTCACCAGCCCTGTATACCACCTGTGTCTCATGACATAGACGGTCCGGTGATTGCTTTCTCTCCACGAAGCCTGCCGGATCGCGAGTCAGGTCCTGACAGCTTTGCCTGTCAACAGTGAATAACCGTTGCCGATGTACACGACGGTCCATACAAAATGATAGACGGGCGGTTGCATCATGTGAGCTCCGAAATTGAATAACGAAGATACAGATTAGCCGGCTGTTGGGCTGACAATTGCGATTTCAATCGCCAATGAACCAAATGCAAAACCATGCCACCAGCGGAAACAGTACAAAGATGAGACCGATTGTGACGAGCGTTGAACGACGATTGTCCGGCCAGCGACCCATGTGGTATTGTCCTGCGGGCAGCTTGCATTCATTCTGCAGCGCCAGAATTCACTGATCCGGAGAGGTTGACGTCCGACACGCTTAATTGGTTCTTTTCATCGACGACGACCACCGTCGGCTGGTAGTCGTCGATTTCGTTTTCGTGGAAGTCTGCGTAGCTGGCGACGATCACCAGGTCGCCAACTCCAATGAGTTGGGCGGCAGCACCATTGAGACAAATGATTCCGGATCCTGCAGCACCCCTGATTGCGTAAGTCGTGAGGCGATTGCCGTTCGTAATGTCATACACATCGACCTGTTCAAACTCGACAATATTGGCGGCCAGCATGAGTCGCTCGTCGATCGTTACGCTGCCTTCATAGTTGAGGTTCGCTTGGGTAACCGTGAGACGGTGGAGTTTCGATTTGAGCAAACGACGAATCATGAATCTGCGTGATGCCTTTTTCAGCGGATCACTGGACGGTCTCCCGTTCGCGGGGTACCGCCGGATGGGGAGCAAGTCACCAGTGAGGATTGTGGACTACCTCAGCTGTGCTTCAAGTTTTTCTTTGCAGACAGTGACAATGTTCCCAATCACTGAATCGACTTCTTCAGCAGTGAGAGTCCTGTCGGGAGCCTGAAAACGGGCACTCAGAAGATAAGATTTACTGCCGGCAACGATTTGATTGCCGCGATACTGGCCTCCGAAGGCAATATCCTGCAGCAGAATTCCACCGGCCTTTCGGACCGTCTCAGACAGGTCAGCCCAGCCCACTGATTCCGATATGACGAAATTCAGATCCCGCGAGACTCCAGGGAACCGCGGTAGCGAAGTCGACCGGCGTCTGGGCTGATACAATTCCTCCAGCAGCATTGCATCAATTTCGGCGACCGACACACCACTCTGCAAGTCCAGGCGGTCACTAACTGACTGATCCAGTTCTCCGAGGTACCCCAGTGGCTGGCCATCCAGTGTCAGGTGAGCCGCACGGCCTGCAGCCAGCCCAGCAACATTGGCTGCGTCGCAGCTGATTGTACGATTCGGAATCAGATCGTGAACCAGTGACTCCACGATCCCCTTCAGCCCGAGAAAATCGCGCCCGCTCACCAGTCCCACGGTTAATGGCTCCACCTCTCTTTCCGGTCGACCACCGCCGGCAAACAGGTACACTCGCGCGACTTCAAACAACTCGGCATTCGCTGTCCCCAATCGCTCATTCTGACGACGGCACTGCAGCAAACTGGGCACCAGACTTTGCCTCAGCTGATTCTCGAGGCTGCGTGTGGAATGATCGACCTCCACCACCGGATGATCTCCACGCGGACGAAACAGATGCTGCATCTTTTCACTGACGAACGACAGTGTGAGTGCCTCGAAGAGGCCACAGGCCGTAAGATGCGAGCGAATTCGATCACCCGTCTCTTCACGACGACTGCGGGAAGTGGCCACAATCGGAAGCATGGCATTGTCAGGAATCAGTTCGTAACCGTGAATCCGAGCGACTTCCTCGATCAGATCACATTCGCGCGTGAGATCCAGCCGCCATGGAGGCGGCCGGAATGATGCTTGGGTCGCTGACTGACCGGTGCATTCCAGCCCCAGACGCGTCAGAATAGAAAGGCACTCATCGGCCCTAACGTCCATGCCCAGCAGGCGCCGGATCTGACTGAAGCGAACGGCAATCGGCTCCGGGGTGTCAGGCAACGATTCCCCGGCAACGACCGATCCGCACAGCAACCTCCCACCGGCCACCTGCATTACAAGTTCGCAGCATCGGCGCGATGCCCAATCCATGTTCCGTCGATTAATTCGACGTTCAAATCGAAACGACGACGGACTGTGCAGCTTCAGTGCCCGTGCCGTCGTACGAACCGACACTGGGTCAAAGGACGCCACTTCGATGAGTATGCTGTCCGTACTGTGAGAAATTTCTGTTTCCTGACCGCCCATCACTCCGGCAATTGCCAACGGTCCTTCGTCGTCCGCGATGACACAGGAGCCGTGAGGCAATCTATAATTACGCTGATCGATGGCGGTGATCTGTTCTTTCTCTACTGCCTCTCGGACAATGATTGATGATCCACTGAGCCTGGCGAAGTCAAAGGCGTGTAACGGCTGGCCACATTCCAGCATCACATAGTTCGTAACATCGACAACATTGTTGACGCAGTTAATGCCGACAGCTTCAAGTCGTTTCCTCAGCCAATCGGGACTTGGCTCGATCTTTACACCCTGAACGACACGCGCGTGATATTCGTGGCAGAGCACCGGACAATCGATTCGGACAGAGACGGCGTCTGCACACGCGCCATTTGATTCTTTCGCGGCAGCCTCCGGAACTATCAGTGTCTGATCAAACAACACGGCGATTTCGCGCGCAACTCCAATATGTCCCAGGCAGTCCGGACGATTGCTGGTGACTTCGAGATCAATGGCCAGATCGTCACCAGCAGATTCGATTCCTTCGAGATTCAGACCTGACATCGTCAGCCGATCCGTCAGATCATCGACGGAATCAGGAAGCGACACGTACTCGGCAAGCCAGTTCTTGCTGACAATCATAAGAGGTCAACAGCAATGAATATGAGTTCATGAAACGGGGACGATCGTGGCTAACCTGCACTGCGTAACCAGCGAGAGAAAGGAGGACCGGCTCGATGCTACAAGTTTCCACGAGACATGTTGATAATCAAATTCCGTATCGCGCCTGTCCCTTTTGCTCGCACGACGGTGCGCAAAGCAGGCTAAATGATCGAAACGCATCCAGTGTATCCAATAGGTGCATGAGATCACCAGTGAACGCTGGGCGCAAGTCTCCGGTCCTCGTCTGTTGCCTGTGGGAAACGAGAGGTCCTGGAGTATGCCAGTGAGCCAAGGCGGCCGCTTCTGTGAATGAAGACGTTTCCCATGTCCGTCAGGGAGCCTTTGGTCGGCCTGTCTGCTTCGTATTCTGACACCAGGGTCTGTCAACTTTATTCCTTCGGGACTTCAATTCCAAAATCTTCAATAGTCAGCAGAGTTGAAAACGGGATCCCGCGCAAATGGAAGGCCTCCTGCCCGCCCTGCAGTCGATCCACAATGCCGACGGCATGCACAACGCTGCAGCCGAACTCTTCAACGCGCTCCACAGCCTGAATCGCACTGCCGCCGGTCGTGACGACATCATCGACGATGACTACCCTGTCCCCAGGCTGAACGGGACCTTCCACATATCTCTGCGTCCCATGACCCTTGGCCTCCTTACGAACCATAAAACCCTGCAACTCCAAATTCTGTGTGGCGGCTACCGCCAGCACACCGCCCACGACCGGATCAGCTCCGATCGACATGCCCCCAAACCCCGAATACTCGACACTACCAAGCAGATCAAGGATCCCGAATGAAATCTGCAGCAGCCCCTGAGCGTTCAGCGTAACCTGTTTACCGTCGAGGTAATATGTTGACTTCCGACCGGACGCGAGAGTGAAGCCGCCGAACTTGAGAGCCCGTGCGCGAATGAGATCAATAAGTAGCTCGCGGTTATACATGACGTGTCTCTGACGCGAGGAATCAATTCCTCACCTGCAGTGATTGTTCGCTGAAGGCGAACATCATAGGTTGATGTTTTGCAGAGGGAATCCATTACAACTGGAAGTGTGCGCGGAGCCTGACGAATCACGGAGTTGGAAATGTCGGGCGAGACGTGTGGCAGAAGTAACTCGATTCCGCACGAATAACACGCATCCGCCGCTCACAACATATGGCTCGTCTGTCTTTCTCTCAAAATCCGGCGAAGCTGGGCCGGCCAGTCAGGAACTGCTGACCGACCAACTGTCGCGATCGTCCTGAAAAGAGGCCGGATTTTTCTGCAAGTCAAGCTCGCATTCGGTTGTCGAAAACCCTGGCAGCAGTTTCAGCGTTCAAAAAGCTGCAAGTCGGCGACCGACCGTGGTGAGTGGATGTTCCGTCACTTCTACGGTCAACTGAGCATTGGGAAACCCACCCGAAATTGACAGGGCTGCAGGCACAGCCACCCCCCCCGGGGACTGTGCTCGAGTGGTTTCTGTCTCTATTGTGGATACTGATTCCGTCGACTCACTGGAAACCAGCTGAATCGTTTTTTTTGCGGAGTCGTGTTGCACATCACCGGCATCAACAGATAACTGCAATCCCAAAAATGGCGAGCCACTGTCGCTGTTCATATTCAGATATGATCGATCGTACTGGCAACCAGTCAGCAGAGTGACCAGCAGGACAGAGTGGACGAACCGCATCAAAACTTAACTCCACAGGCAACGAACAGACGAGTTATTCATCGTCCAGATCAGGCTCGGTCAAATGCGGTATTTCCGATGCCCCATTAAATGTTATCAAGTTGGTCAGTCGTGTGCAGCCAGCCAGAAAAATGAGGCTGCAGGACAGCAACAGCCATGTCAGTCGCAGATTCATGAGTTCATCCGACCTGAATATGACAAGTACCACCGAAAATGTCTGCTGAGGGCGGCCGTAACCAGCCAGCCAGTCTCCGGGATCGAATGTCAGGATAGCCACGAGACAGCATCCAACCAATGTCATTCGACGGTGTCACAATATTCAATCGGACACACCGGCAACTCATGCTGATCGGTCGGTTCCGGAACCGGCAGAAACTGCTGCTTCTCCGACAGGGGTGAGATCAGTCATACGGACGACCTCGCATTGAGACACAATCCCTCGGTCGAAAGCGTCGCACATCGGAAAACCCACGGCGATGCCGCAACGACGGAATTTATTGCGTTTTCATCAGCCAAAGGTCACGACATTGTTCCGGTTTGAGTGCTCAGACTGATACTATTGGGGTGTCGGTACAGCACTCTTTGGGAACATGCCGCCGTGCGATTGACACCACTTCTTTTGCTGCCTTGTGTGCTGATACTCCCCGTTTTTGCAGGTGACGACCGGCAGGCAGAGCTGAAGTGGAATCCACGCGGGGACTGGAATACCGGAGCCAAGTCTCAGGATAACCCACTGCCCGCACCGGCACCAGTTCATGCGGCTGTACTGGCATCAGCAAGCCCGGTAACCGGTCTGCTGAAGATTATGGGGCTGACTGTATTCATCCATGACTCGAATGACCGGCCAGCGCCGACATTCGAAGATGACGTACTGCCCATCCTTGCAGATCGCTGCATCGACTGTCACGGCAGCGAAGCTCAGGAAGGAATGCTTGATCTGCGAACCGTCACGTCCATCCTGCAGGGTGGTGAGAATGGGCATGGGATTGTGCGAGGTGATCCGCAGGGCAGTCTGGTGCTGGATATGATTGTTCGAAAACAAATGCCACCGGATGAACTTGAGCCTCTCACGGAAGAACAGATCAGCATCATCCGTCGCTGGATTCGTGCTGGAATTCCGGCTGAGGAAACGATTATCGAACTGCCGCCACGGACGATGATCAGCGAAGAAGACCGAAATTTCTGGGCGTTTCGAAAACCGGTCAGAGCACCCCTTCCGGTGGTGCATCACGAGCATCGCGTCCGTACGCCCATCGACCGGTTTGTTCTCAGCCATCTGGAAGCAGCCCGGCGTACCTTCTCGCCAGATGGGGACAGGGCGACGCTCCTGCGGCGAGCCCATCTGGACCTGGTCGGGATTCCACCGTCTCCGGAGGAACTGAATGACTTCCTGGCCAATGAGCAACCGAATGCCTGGGAACGTCTCCTGGATTACTTGTTGGAGTCGCCTCATTACGGCGAACGCTGGGGCCGACACTGGATGGACGCCGTGGGTTACGTCGATAATCGTCTATTCGACGGTGATCTCGGAACAATCTACCCCAATGAAGGCATCTGGCGTTTTCGGGACTACATTGTCGACAGCCTGAATGCCGACAAACCATACGATCAATTTCTCACGGAACAGCTGGCCGGAGACCAGATGGTTGACTGGCAGAATGCAGAAGAGTTGACACCGAAAATGCGTGAAAAGCTGACCGCTACCGGTTTTTTTCGCAGCATCGAAGACCACACGAGCGAACCACAGTACGGGATCGCAAAACGATACGACGTCATTTTCGACACGATGACAATGTTGAGCTCCAGTGTGATGGGACTCACCATGGAGTGCTGCCGCTGCCACAATCATAAATTTGACCCGTTGCCCCAGCGGGACTACTACCGACTCATGGCGATTCTGGAGCCCGCTCTGAATCCGCACGACTGGAAGAAACCCCAAGATCGCTGGCTGCCTGATGTGTCCCTGAAGCGCAGGCTACAGATTGACCAGCACAATGCCTCCGTGCAGCAACAGATTGACGAACTCAACCGACAGCGGAAGGCGGCAGAGTCCAGCGGCCAGTCGGCAGCGAAGGATGTTGCGAGTCAAATTGAAAAGCTGGAGATGGCAAAGCAGAGTTACGGAAAAATCCAGGCGTTGTGGGATGTGGGCGATGCCCCTCAGTCCCGCATCCTGCGCCGTGGACAGGTTGAAGCGGCCGGCGTAGTTGTTCAGCCTGGATTTCCGGAAATCCTGGCCCAGACCAAACAAGCTGCCACAGCTTCCGAAAGTGCAGCAAATGACTCGACCGGTCTGCGTCTGGCACTTGGTCAGTGGCTGACAGATCCACGGCATCCGTTAACAGCCCGCGTGGTCGTCAATCGTGTCTGGCAGCATCACTTTGGTAAAGGAATCGTGGCCACGCCAGGAAATTTCGGCCGCACCGGCAGTCCTCCGACGCACCCGCAATTGCTGGACTGGCTCGCCATTGACTTGGTGGAGCATGGCTGGAGTCTCAAACGCCTGCACAAACTGATTATGACTTCCACAGTCTATCGGCAGTCTTCGTCAGCGGCTGCTCAGCACGATTCGACTACGGGGCCCGAAACATCACTTCTGGCTACGATGCCGCTGAGACGACTGCAGTCAGAGATCATTCGGGATTCCATTCTGGCAGTCAGCGGTCGGTTGGATCTCACTCCTGGTGGCCCATCGATCATGATTACCAATCCGGTCGATGGCTTATCACGGGAAGAACAAAATCCGGAGCCGACGAGTCACCTGAGACGAAGTCTGTACCTGTTTGCCAGGCGAGTCTACCCGTTGAAATTCATGGAGGTTTTCGATTCGCCCATCATGCCGATCAACTGCACGCAGCGCATGACATCCACTTCAGTTTTGCAGTCGTTTACCCAGCTGAACGACAGCTTTATGCTGGAAAATGCGGCGGCAGCGGCCGGTCGGGTGCGTGCACAAGCCGGCGAGAGCATCACCGAACAGGTCCGGTCGGCGTTTCGAATCATCCTCTCCCGGAACCCACACCAGAAAGAAGTGCAGCGTTGTACCCAGTTCCTTGAATCCCAGGACAAACTTTATTCGGACACCGGCAACCAGTCTCTCACCGATCTGTGCCACATGCTGCTGTGTACGAATGAGTTTCTTTACATCAACTAAACGATTTGGACTCTGATAACGATGCCTGCTTCATTCAATCGCCGGGACATGCTCATCCAGTCCGGTCTGGGGTTTGGCTCACTGGCTCTGGCCGGGCTGCTCATGGAACAGCGGCTGCTGGGGGCGGCTCTATCACCTTTGGCAACCGATCTTGTGCCCCGTCATGGTCACTGCCCGGCGAAAGCGAAAGCCATCATTCAGCTGTTTCAAAACGGTGGTCCGTCACAAATGGACCTGTTCGATGAAAAACCTGAACTGACACGACGTAACGGAGAACCGCATCCCGGCGAAGTGGAAACATTTCAATTGGGAAACAGGAACATCCTGCTCAAAAGTCCGTTCCGATTTCGCCGGCATGGTGAGTGTGGAATGAACTTGGGAGAAACAATCCCGGGGATTGCTTCAATCGCTGACGACATCTGTCTGGTCCGATCGATGCACACTGAAAACAACAATCACCCATTCGCCATCAACATGATGCAATCCGGCAAGACATTTGCCGGACACCCGGCGATGGGATCGTGGGTGTGCTACGCACTTGGCAGTGAAAACCGCAATCTCCCCGGCTATGTGGTACTCCGTGATCCTGCAGGATACAATACCTCCGGAAAAATGGTCTGGTCCAGTGGCTGGCTGCCGTCAATTTATCAGGGCACAGAATTCAGTTCGGGCGGTGTACCGGTGCACCACCTGAATCGCCCGGATTCAGTATCCAAGCAGGCGCGCAGCCGCAGTCTGCAGCTGCTGGCCGACCTGAATCGCAGACACAAGAAACAACACCCGACCAACACTGAACTCGACGCTCGCATCCAGAACTTCGAACTGACGGCCCGGATGCAGATGGAAGCCACGGACGTTCTGAATGTTGCACAGGAATCCAAAGTGATCCGGACGCAGTATGGCCTCGATGATCCCACCACTGCGGCGTACGGCCTGCGCTGTCTCATGGCGCGCCGACTTGTGGAAAACGGCGTGAAATTTGTTCAGGTATTCCCACCGCTCAAACCCTCATTGCAGCCCTGGGACAGTCACAAGAATCTGGAGGGGGAGCTGCGACAGGTCTGTGCGCAGGTCGACGGACCCAGTGCCGCCCTAATCACAGATCTGAAACAAAGGGGACTGCTTGACGACATCATTGTGCAGTGGACAGGGGAATTCGGTCGTCTTCCCATCACCGAAAACGCGAATGGCCGCGACCACAATCGCCATGCCTTCAGTCTGTTTCTTGCCGGCGGTGGGTTTCGTCCAGGGCATCAAACTGGAGCAACCGACGAGTTCGGCTATGCAGCCGTTGAAGACCGGGTCAGCGTGCCCGATCTGCATGCGACTCTTCTGCATCAGCTTGGAATTGATCACACTCGGTTGTCGTATGTCCACCGTGGCCGCGCCGAACGATTAACCGACCCGGAGGTGACGCACGCACGAGTTGTCGACGAGATCATCACCTGACGGCCTGGTCCGGCTGCTGTGGTCCTGTTTCAAAAACGCAGCCGTTGTTCGTGTGGGTTTCGCTGGGCCGGTAAAGACAAAACCGAAATCTGTGTGCGCTGTACACTGACGTGGTATCAACGCTGCGAGCAGAAAACACACACAAACGTGAACGCACCCGAAATTCGATCTGTAATGAGGATTGTTAAACGCGTGCGAATGGCCAGTGCAGACTGAAGTCGACTCGTCGCAGCGCCACGTCGACCAGCAACAGTCCCAAAGCCACAGTCAACAGCCAGGACCACAAAGCCACTGGCCGCGTGACTCGGCGGTCGGTGCCGGAGAACACCGCGCTGGCCGAAGGATTATATGTGCCACCGGAGTGCCGCGCAACGGCCTTCAACAATGGTTGGTTCGTCGGACCGACACGAAGTTCATCGCTGTACCCGACTCTGAGCCCCCTCGAGTGTCGAGACACAACCTGACCATTTTTCTTAATCGCCATTTCCATGTGGTACGCGCCAGACTGTCCTGTGGAGAACTCTGCGGTGTATCGGCCAGGTGCCGTCTGTGACAGCACCGAACGACTCGTTCGCAGCTGCGGATCAATGATCGTCAGCTCCACTGCCGCATCGTTCAGGAAACGGCCAAACTCGTCAACCGCATCCAGCGTCAGGTTCACGCGTCGCCCCCTGCGTTCGGTTTCCACGACGGTACCTCGCGCGTCACTCTTGCGCATCACCTGACGGACGACCTGCGTCCAGAATTTGGAGAAGTCTGGCCACGTCATCCATTCGGCCGCCCAACGGTTTTTTGCGTCGGATGTGAAGACAGCCGTCACGCCCAGGCCATAACGCCACCAGGCCAGCAATGGATCACCGGATTCCGTGGCCAAAATTACTTCGCTGGTGGGTTTGGGTCGAGTGATCACATATCCCAGCAGAAAGGGAGCAGCGTCCATGTCGATGTCCCTGAGAGCGTGCGTGGCTCGAATGACCTGAGGAAGAAATGGTTCTTCATCGATTGCTGATTTACTGGCCGTCACTGTTTCTTTGGCAAAGATCTGCGGCACTCGAGCTGGATCGGATGTGAAGTAATAACGTCCCCGGCCAACCCTCGCGATTTCTTTCAGCAGCTGCGTGTCCGAGTCGCTTCCGACAGCCACTGTCGAAACCGTGATCCTGCTGGAGGCCATCTCTCGAGTGATGCCGTCGAAGTCACCGGGAGAGGAGACCCCGTCCGTCAGCAAGATGACGTGTTTCAGTTTAGCGGACGTCGCCTGCAGCATTCTGTACGCCATTTCCATGGAAGGATACATGACTGTTCCACCGCCGGCGTCGAGGCGAGCAATGTCAGTATCGACGCTGCCTTTACCGGAAGCTCGCTGCATTTCGCTGATCACGATCGTCTCATTATCGAATGCGAGCACCGCGATTTGATTTCGTCTTCCGAGCAGTTCGACAGCGCTGCGCGCCGCAGATTTGGCCATTTCGATCTTCTCGCCACTCATAGACCCTGATTTGTCGATCGAAATCACCATCGCGAGTGACGGTTTTTCTTTTTCCTTTTCGAAGTCGCTGCGCACGGGCAAAATTTCTTCCAGCGTGCTTTTGTAATAGCCACCGAGGCCAAACGAATGTTCCCCGCCAAGCATGATGAAACCACCGCCAAGTTCCGCAACAAACGTGCGGGCAATCTCCATCTGCTTTTGAGTCAGTGAGGTTGCCGGAACGTTTGACAGAATCAGCAGCTCATAGTTCTGCAGGTCGGACAATGATTCCGGCATGCCCTGTGGTGGACGGATGTCAGTCTGGATGCCCTCGTCGTCGAGACCATAGGCCAGTTCACGGATCAGGTTCGGGTCACTTTCGATGATCAGCACTCGAGGCTTGCCTGCGGCGTAAACAAGTTCTGAATCGTCGTTGTTATCGAGCAGCGTATCCTGCTGCAGCCCCGAGATTCGCACAGTAAAATCAGCTAGGCGTTCTCGATCAATTGACTGCTGAAACCGGAACGAATTCTCGCCGGCTTTGATTGGTCGCCTTTCGCTGACGACTTTGTGATTCCCACGATAGATCTCCACCAGTCCTTCATCATCGTGGTTGGAATGAATCGTCACCCCCACGAAGAAGGGTTCTCCCTGACGTACTTCGGCCGGAGCAATGATTTCAAGGACCTGCACTTCCGGTTCACTGCGTGCCGGCAAAGGAAAGACATCGATCGGGACTTCGCTTTGCATTGCAGCAGATGTTGCGTCGCCGTGTGTCTCATTCCCGTCACTCAACAGCACGAGCCGCGGCACATAACCGGGCGGCATATACCCAAACGCCGTTTCAATGGCTGCGGCAATGTCAGTGCCTGCGCCGACAGAGGCTGGAGCAGAAGTCACCGCAGGTGATGTCGTAGGAGCCTGATCAGGATCCTTCTCATTTTCATTCTGCTCCGGAATGGCGGGGATGTCACTCGAAGTCGACGGGACTGTCGAAGGAGATGGCTCCGCCGGTTTGACAGCCGGTCTCGTTTCGTGAACAAAGCCTGGGGCTTCATCAAATTCCATGAATCCAAGTCGATGAACGCCCTGGTGTTCCAGGATTTCGTCGAGTTTCGAATCGATAGCTGATGTGCCCTCTCTGCTAATGCTGAGGCTGCGGTCGATGAGAAACAGGACATATTGTTGCTCTGTTTCGTGCAGGCAGGTGAGTCCGGCCAGCGACAGCACCATCAACAGGACCATGCTGCCACGAACAACAACCGAAAGTATGCGCTGCTTCCGGGGAAAATCACTGAGACTTCGCACAAAGAACACCACCAGCAATGGCAGACAAACTGCCAGTAGTGCGAGTGCCCAGGGCCGTGTGAGTTCAAGATTCAAGCTGTGAATCTCCGGTTGTAGAGGATCCATTCTACCACAGCTAATGCACAGGCCAGCAGCACCAGATAAAACCACAGCGGTCGGGAAAGCCCGACGGCAACGGTCGTCTGGCTGGTTGCCGCAGCTTTGAGTTCGTCGGATGGTCGCAGGTCTGATTCGCGCAGATTCGACACATTGACGGCGATTGTTCTCAATGGATCATCATATCTTTGGGAACCGTTCATTCCTGCAGCATCCTCCTCCGTCGGGATCCTCAGGATCCTGTACAGACCGGCATGATTCAGGGGACCGATTATCGTTTCGAACGTTTGCAGTTCGTCTTGGGTGCTGCTGGCAGCTGACAATGTCAGAACCCTGAGACCACCATGGGGATGCAGCAGCTGCACAGTCGCGATTTTTTGTTCGACTTGCTGATTCATCCATGGCAAGTTCAGATCGAGTGTTGCCACATCACCGGTCGCTGCCGTTTCTCTCAATTCACCGCTCGTCCCGGCGAACCAGGCGAGAACATTACTGATCATGATGGGGAACGTTGTACGGAACGCCAGATCGGTTTCATCCAGACTGGTGGCGAGCAGCAGACATCGACCAGTGTCACGAATCAGCTCTACATAGACCGGATGCCCGGAAACGGTGCCGGCCAGCACATGGGCCGGGCCGGCAGCCATGACCTTTCCCACCTGCCGCATCAGTACACTGTCCAGCCGGACGTGAGTCATCAACGGGGACTCTGGATCCTGATCAGCGATGATGGGATCAATCAAAGGCTCTCCGACGGCCCAAAGATCGGAACTTTCTGCCGGATCAATGACCAGAACATTGCCCGCAGGGATTTCAGGAGGTACCAGCTGGTGCAGCACGATCAATGTGTGCTGAGGCCACGACTGGGGGAGTTCCTTTGTCACCTGGACCTCCACGAGCGGACTCGCTTCGAAAACCTTCTGCAGGAACAGATTGCCGGGAGTCACAATCAGTACTTTTTGTACTTTGCAATTTGGAACGATGGCCCAGGCCGTATCATCGATCAAAAGGCTGTTCAGGTCTGCGGCCTCCACAGCAGGTTCATCTTCAGTCGACATTCCTGCCGCATTGATTTGGGTCAATCGACCGGTCAACAGACCACCTGTCAGCGACGTTTTTTCGACCGACCGACTCCAAATTTCCTCCGCTGCAAGTGTCATCGGTAAAATGTCCACCGGCGATTCGCCCAGGTCCAGTTCCAGACGGAACTGAACAGGTTCGGTCGATGAGTTTGTTACCTGAGCGAAGATTTCGTAGCCGAGCGGGTCGGTCAGATTGCGGCGCACCTGAAACTGAGTGATGCCAACATTCGATGCATCCGTGGCGAACAGGCGGAATTGAATTTCCGGTTCATGCCCGGTCTCACTGCCCTCGATAACCGCTGAATCTGCTGTGGCATGACTCAATGCGGAATCATTCGTCTCAACCACGCCAGTGCAGCCATCGGTGAGCACAATGATCCGGCCGCGAGGGTAACCGCCGATCAGCTGTCGAGCCAGCTCGATTGCAGACTGTAGTTTGGCTGGACCATCGTGGGGTTTCAGACTGTTGAGAGCCCGACGCAATGTGGATACGTGGCTGTTCATACCGACTTTCACTTTCGGCCGGGCGTCAGCCAGTATGATCGCCATCTCGTCACCGGGCTGCAGCCCATCGACGTAGTTGTGAGCGTCAGTGATGGCGGCCGAGAATCGCGTCGGTTCAACGTCGTCAGCCTGCATACTGGCCGACTGATCCACCACCAGCACCACACGTCTCGCCTGGATCAGCTGCCCGGGCAGGTACGGATCGGCGGCCGCCAGAGCCAGTAAACAAAGCAACAAAAGCTGTATCAGCAGCGACAGCAAATGCCGAAGAGACTGCCACAGCGATCGTGGGGGTTTTTCCTCGTAAATCTGTTTCCAAAACAGACTGGTCGACACGGGAACTCGGCGCAACCGTACTCTGACGATGTACAGAGCGATGATGGGTCCGGCAAGTGCCAGCCAGAATAACGCTGCAGGAGCACCAAGTGACAAGGTCGTTCAGTCCTAAGTTCCGAAATGAGTCATCAAATACGCGTTCCGGATTCGCGCATCATGCGCATCACGAGGTCATCAAACTTCACCGTGCTGGGCGCCTGAGTGCAGCTGAGGTCATTGTTGCGGCAGTAGTCCCGTACGGAATATTGATGATCATCGAACAGTTTCCTGTAAGCTTGCGCGTTCCGTTCAGTGATGGTGACTTTACGTTTCATCTCGTTTTCAACGTCGAACAGTTCGACGTCTCCGAGTAGTGCGGGATTCGCTTCATCGACCGCATGCAGCTGCAAAATATGCCCATCGAACCGCTGACAAATCAGCTGGTCCAGGCCTGTGTGAAATCCTGATTCGTCAAACAAATCGCTCACCACCACCGTCATTCCGACTCGGCGTGCGCGGTGCAGTAACCCCTGAACTGAGCGACTCAACACGGTGTCGGCACCGGTGAGCTGCTGCGCTTCCAGAAAACGCATCAGCGGCAGAATGCGTGCCCTGCCACGGGTCAGCGGGAATACACTAACGATGTCTTCGTTGAAAGTAAGAACAGTGACGCGATCCAGGTTGGAGAGAGCAATATACGCGAGCGCAGCTACCAACTGACGGGCCAGATCAAATTTGGCGGGATCGCCAAATTCCATGCTGCGAGAACAATCGAGCATAAAGTACACATGCAGGTCCTGTTCTTCCTGAAACCGTTTGATCAGCAAGTCGCCGTGTCGGGCGTAAACGTTCCAGTCCAGATAACGAAGGTCGTCTCCCGGCGTATATTCACGATGATCAGAAAATTCAATGCCCGAACCTGGCTGCGTGTTGCGGCGCTCGGCCAGCAGAGATCCACGAAATACCCGCTTCGAGACAATCGACAGGTATTCCAGTCGAGTCAGGAAATCGGGTGGAAAGAGCATCGGCGAGGCTATCTGCGAAATATGAATGACGGGGTCTGCCACCAGGTTGAACCGGCAGCCTGCGCTGCGGCCAAGGCGTTTTGCGGCCCACCGGCAACGATCTTTTGCAGCACATGGTCAGTACTGATGCCTTCAGCCTGACCTTCGAAGTTAAGAATCAATCGATGTCGCAGGACGGGCAGGGCCATCGCCTGCAGATCTTCCTTGGCAACATGATAGCGGTTATCCAGAATTGCTCTGATTTTGGCTCCCAAAATCATTGCCTGCAGACCACGCGGACTGGCACCGTAACGCACGAACTGTTTCGTGGTGTCCAAAGCAAACTCGTGGTTTGGATGAGTCGCAAGTACGAGTACAATACCGTAGCGACGAACTTCATCAGCGATCGGAATCTGCCGCGACAAATTCGACATTTCGAGAATGCGACGGCCAGAGAGAACGGATTTCGCACTGACGCCGGCGGACTCGGTGGTACGGTCCAGAATGGTCTCCAGGTCAGACGCCGTAGGGTACTGAACCACCAATTTGCAGAAAAAGCGGTCCAGCTGCGCTTCCGGCAGTGGATACGTACCTTCCATTTCCAGCGGATTTTGCGTGGCCATTACGAAAAACGGTTCGCTTAAAATGTGCGTCGTGCCGGCGACGGTGACGGAATGTTCCTGCATGGATTCCAGCAGAGCCGATTGAGTTTTTGGTGTTGCGCGGTTGATTTCGTCGGCCAGCAGAACGTTGGCAAACAATGGCCCTTTCCGGAACTGAAATTCCTTACCGCCGTGCGACGTTTCTACAACCACGTTGGTGCCGATCAGGTCGGCCGGCATTAGGTCCGCGGTAAACTGAATTCGGTGGAATTGTAAGTCGAGCGCGTCCGCCAGAGTACGAACGGTGAGTGTCTTGCCGAGCCCAGGAACACCTTCAAGCAGGACGTGGCCACCGGCGATCAGTGCGATGAGAGTGTCATTGAGAATCTGCTGCTGCCCAACGATGACTTTGGCAAGTTCGGAACGCAGGCAGCTGAAGTCGCTGCGGAACTGATCCAGCTGTTGTTTCAGTTCGTCGCTCACATTCATCAGTCGTCGCTCCTCCTCTGTGGCGAACCATCGTTGACGCAGTCTCAGTCGCAGAACATGCAGCCAACTCAACGGCAGGCTCAGCTAAATGGAGCGATTTTTGGACTCACCGAACACTTTGTCCAGCGAACATGTGCGTCACAGACATGCATCTTGAAAGATGTTCGCATCAACAACCAGGCAGTGATAGCCTTCAGTCGCAGATTTTCCGAAGCCCAAACGGGAACTCATAACACTGAAGCCACTCGTAGACGCACCAACCCAACTGCAAAACAATCATTGACTGCATCCATCTTGTGAGAAGCTCTGCCGGTTGGACGAGCCGCGTTTGCATTCAGCGATCAATCGTATCACAGCACCTGACCCGTTGTGTTGGAATCTGCATTTCGCTGCTGATGCCTGTGACGTCGTGTGGTGACAAATCGGCCTGGATTTCAGATTCCGCGGTGGAAGATTTTCTGCAGCGATTTGATGAGATTTCAGCACGCGAGTACGTGCTAACTCAACGCTCGTGTGACACAGGAGTGGGATATACACTGGACGCCCTGCTGTGGCTTGCTGAAAACAACGACCGGCGAGGTGATTTTCTCGGGATTGAAGTCAAGGCATGGAGAACATCGCCCAATCGTTCCAGTCACCGCCGACCGATGAACCTGTTCCTGAAGGGACCAGAGTGGCTGGATCGTGGAAGGGCGGCGGAGTGAATCCGCCGGTTCGGCTACCGCGATAGCGGCGGACGATGGGCTTGGTAACAGTCGGTGACCTGCCGAGAACACAGCAGTGGGCTGCGACTTCAGCGAGACGACGCAGCGGCCGCATTACTACTGCTCGATGACGCGGATGCAATTGGCTGCTGGCCGTACAAGGTTCTCCGGCGTCGACTGGCCGAAAAACATGAGCAGGCGGTCTGTGTGGCAGCTGATACTCGTGGTCACGGCAGATTCGAGGAATTCCACTATCACTTGGTCGCGTGGTGCCGGGAACCGTCAATCGTCAAATTTCCCAGCATCGCCGAAGACAGTGATGTGGTGATCGAGCGGCGAATGCACATCGCCGACAATGTCCGAAATCACGGGACGGCGTGTCAAATCCGTAAGAATCACATTCGTGATCTGTATGAATTCCGTACAGTCCTGCGGCCTCAGCCCCGACAAAACTGACCTGCATCAATAATCACAGCTCACGCCCAGTCGGAATGTATGCTGATAAAAATCGTTGCGTTTCACATCCAGCGTTGGAAACAGCCCGGCACGAGGGTTGGCCGCCCACACAATTGACCTTTGCGGCTCAGCGACTTCCGCGATCCACAGGAACGTCCATCCCACTGACAGACTGGAATTCTCCAGCATCTTGATATCCCGCAGAACCGGAACGCGGTCAAAAATCGGAATTTTGGCCTGCAGTGTGTGTTCAAACATCGGTGAAACATGCATTGCTCCGCTGCCATCTCGGAATGCGTTCTGTGTCGGTCCGTTTGCTGTCGAAGTGTCGAACATATCCAGCAGCAGTAACTCTTCCTCTTCGGTCTCTACAACGGGCTGGGTGTTCTCTTCCTCGGTCTCCAGACCTTCATCAAGGGTCTGAGTGTCACCAATGTTGTCACCCCGTAACCGAAGACGTTCGTTATTGAGAAGTACACCAACTCGCGTTGTCCCGGAAAGGGAAATACCCATCTTTCTGCCGAAGTCGTAGCCGAATCCAAACTCGGGTCCGCCTAATTCACTCTCGACCTGACTGTCCAGATAGGAGCGAATCAGCAGCTGTGCTGAAGGATTATTTTCCGTAAAATCTCCGCCACCTCCGCCGTCCTCCAGGTCATCGACAATGAAATTGCCATCATTGTCGATTCGGTCCATAAGCTCGATCGCGACTTCCCGATCATAGTCGAGACCTGAATCGACCCCTCGGAACTGGAATCCTTCGTTGATCCGCATATAACGTCCGCCGACGAGTCCGCGAAACTGAATCCCATACCGTTTGAAAAGCGTATCAGATTCAAAATGAGCTCCGGCCCCGTAGGTTTCCACATTGTGACGCACCGAAAATTCAATGTCGAACAGCTGGGGAATGCCTTCCATATTGGACGGCTGGGGAATGCCTCCCAGTCCCAGCGGGACATTATTTTGCAGAGGAATACTGGGCAGCAGCAAAAGTGTTCTGTTTAGAATGTCTTCTGCTGATCCCCTCGCTCCAAAATCTTCGTCGCTCTCGAACAACGTTCCGGGAACAGCAAGGATGATATCTTCGGTGATTTGCAAATCAGTCGTGTATCTCAGACCCGACAGGAGTCCCGGATCACCGATGCCGCCAGTTGCCTCCAAAAAAAGTGCATCAATTTCATCCATCCGGTACCCGTTAACAATTTTGCGAAAGTCATATTCGCCGGTACTGTCTTCACTCCAAAGACCGTGAAAAGTGAGACTCCAGCCTTCGCGGCTTTGAATTGTCGTGCTGAGCTTGAGTCCGTTTGTCTTGACGTTGGGAATCGCACTCATTTGGAACGGGGTCAGAAACCCAAATGCCAGCATATCGGCGGACACCCCACCAAACCCTTCCTGTTGAGCGGGCGTCACAGCGTCGGGATTGCCAACGGGCCCGGTGAAATTACGAACCTTGCTGTGGAGCCATTCCACCTGAAAGTCGTACGCAAACTTTTTCCCGCGCGGTTCAAAGTGACCAATTGTGTCACGAAACCACAGACCATCCGCATTGAAGTGACGCTCGATCGCGTTATCAAATGGTGAGATCCACGGGTAGGACTGGAATCCAGGCGACATCCGGTGGTAGCCGACCGCCGAAGGTCCAGCCATCCCGATAGTTGTTGCCGGAATTCCGCCGCCATACGCACCAGGAATCCCCTGCGCAGCGGCGCTCGCTGACATGGAAATTGCCAGCAATAACGGCAAAACGGTTTTCAGACGATGCCAAATCCGCATTGGTCTACCCTTCACAAGCCACAGTTTCTTCTGGCTCTTACCGCGATGCGACGTCTCCCGATACGGAACGGAAGTCCGAGCGCATTGAGACGGTCTGGTGGGTAGTATCGGTCAGGTAATTTGTGCAACTGTAGGGATTGTTCAGGTCGTAGTGCTTTTTCCGTCAATGACGGATTCAAGAATCTACCGGCCAGCGACCTGGCACAGGCAATTCCGGATCAGCAGGTTACAGGTCCAGCTGTCCAGAAGCTGCTGTGTGCTGGACGGACACACTGATACAGGCGGCATTGCAGCGAGGCTGCAGCAGCCCAAACGCATCAAATTGACGGCGAGACGCAGCACCCTCCGGCAGAACCAGCCGGAGGCGAATACGGTTAAAATATCGGACCGGGCTGCCACGGGCAGAATTCGTCGTCACCGATTCCTTGTGCCTCGCTCAGCGTGGGCTGACCACTGGCGGTCGCTATGATTCGTTCAAAGATCCGCTTGCCGACAGACTGCACTGATTCACCCTCTAAAATCGTTCCGGCGTTGAGATCCATGTCGTCGGACATGCGTTCAAACATGGGAGTATTTGTAGACAGTTTGATCGTGGGTGAGGGCTTGCAGCCGAAGCAGCTTCCACGGCCGGTTGTAAACACTACGACCTGCGCCCCACCGGCGACCTTTCCTGTGACGGACGCCGGATCAAACCCTGGACTGTCCATAATCACGAACCCATGTTCAGTCACCGGGTCTGCATAACGATAGACTGCACGTAATGGTGAAGATCCGGCCTTGGCAATCGCTCCGAGAGACTTTTCGAAGATCGTTGTCAGGCCGCCTACCTTGTTGCCGACAGAAGGATTGTTGTCGATCGTTACGCCGTTTCGCTGGGCGTATTCTTCCCACCAGCGAATTCGTTCGAGTAACTCTTCCCCCACATTTCGGTTGATGGCACGTCGAGTGAGCAGATGTTCCGCTCCGTACATTTCCGGTGTTTCGGACAGAATGACCGTACCTCCCTGAGCCACCAGCATGTCTGCCGCAATTCCCACGGCTGGATTGGCAGTGATCGCGCTGTTTCCGTCACTGCCCCCGCATTCCAGAGCAACCTTCAGTTCGGAGACGGAAATCGGCTGCCGCTTCACGTCATTCGCCAGCGGCAACAAATCGCGGAGAACACCGGCCGCGCGATCTACAGTCCTGCGAACCCCGCCGACCTCCTGAATGTTCATCACCATTGGACCAGGCTCGCTGTCCGTGGCCCCGGAACCCCCTAATTGCACCAGTCCATGTTGCTCCTCCAGATATCCTGCCTGTGCCGTTTCACAACCCAGCCCCAACACCAGGCTGGCCGCGACATTAGGATGTTTTGCGAAACCTGCCAGAGTTCGGTTGAGCTGGTGGTGATCCGCGTCTCCAAACGCCATCGCACAGCCGGCTTTGTGAACCAACGGTACAATGCCATCGATGTTGGGATAATCGGCCAGATCGGTTTGAGCCAGATTTTGAGCAACGTAACGGGCTGTGGTCGCGGAGCAATTCACGGTACTCACGATCGCCAGATAGTTACGTGTTCCGCAGCGTCCGTCTTCACGTCGAATCCCCTCAAAAGTCCGCGAGGGGACCGGCAGCGGTTCATGGAGTTCGGTTCCAAACTCGATTTCCAAGCCCGGCTTTGTTGCTTCGACGTTATGAACGTGAACCCAGTCTCCAGGAGCAATGGGCTCAGACGCATAGCCGATCGTTTGCCCGAATTTTACGATCGGTGCCTGCTGCGGGATCTCTTTGAGAGCAACTTTGTGCCCGGCCGGAATATCAACCGAGGCAGTGACCCGAATATCATCGACGATTGTGGAAGAGCCTGCAGACAGTTGGGAAGTGGTCATTGCGGTATTATCGAGAGCGTGCAGACGTAATATGGAGGCAGCCACAGCCGACCTTTCATGAGTCTGGTTTTGATTCGGTGCGATTCTGTCGCTCAGAACAACAGTCCCGAATTGTCCCCGATTTGGACTCGTGGCAGAAGTCTGCCGTTCTCGCGGAATACTCAAATCTCCTGGATGATGTGTCAGATCGTGCCTTCCGGTGATCAAACTGTCATTCTGCAGCAAACTGTACTGAATTGCGTTTGCAGGATTGGTTGCATCCCCGGTACGGTAATTGCGATGGAGCCACCGGAGTCGCAATCTCAATCCAATGACTGACGCTCACCCACCACTGACAGGCTGGCTGCGGCAGAATGCCGCACTGGGACTGCGTACGCTGGCTCAATGGCCACTGACAGGCTGGCTGCGGCAGAATTCTGCACTGGGATTGCTTGGACTGGCTCATCTGCCATTTCTCACCGTGTATTTCGCCGGTCTGTGGCATGTGGAGCACTATCAGTTTTTCCCATTTGCTTTGATTGCGTTTTTCGGTCTCTATATTGCCAGAGGCAAACGGAAGCCAATTCACATAGGCTGGGCAGGTCGTTGTGCGATCGCTGTCGACATCTCGATGCTGCTGGTTTCCTCGCTGGCCAACTGGCCGAAGCTCACTGCTGTCAGTTTCGTCTTCTTTTGCTTTGCGGTGACGAGGGGTACGTGGGAGTGGCAATTCCCTCGTCGATTGACATCGTTGACACTGATTCCCCTGGTCTTGATTACACCTCCGCGCGGACTTGATGTTGATGTCATTTTTTGGCTGCAGGAAAATACGACCTGGCTGGCGAGTCGGATGCTGGAAAGCCTGGGTCACCTGCACCTGCGACGTGGCAACATCATTGAATTAGTGAATAAACAACTGCTGGTCGAAGAAGCATGCAGTGGTGTCCAGTCTCTGTTTACAGTTATGTTTCTGGCCATGTTGATCGTTTGCTGGCAGCGACGGCGCATTTTGCACACGGTTCTGTTGCTTCCCGCCGGGTTCCTGTTCGCCGGCACAATGAACGTCTTCCGCGTTGTGGCGATCGCGGTCGCATGGCAGAATTGGCAACTGGACATTACCGAAGGATGGAAACACGATGCACTGGGATACACGGCACTTTTGGGGGCAATCCTGCTGCTCATCAGCACGGACGCTCTGCTGTATTTTTTTCTGACTCCGTTCAACGACCACGTTTATGGTCCGTTTGTCGGCATGTACAGCAATCCATTCACGTCGGTCTGGAATTTCCTCTGTGGAAGTCTGTTCAGCGGTGACGGGGCAACATTGACCGGACTGCAGTGGGAATGGCTGAGCGTGCGCAAAGTTCGTGTTGTGGTACTGGTGGCTGGCAGCCTGCAGGGGGTCATACTGCTGGCAGGTGGCATAGGACAGATGTCGGTCACCGATTCGGATCTGACGATTTTTGAAGAAAGTCTGTTGCCGGAGCAGATTGAAGGGTTCAACGTTGTTGAGTACTCCACCGAAACCAGAAATCGCAGCAGCAGCTGGGGACAATACTCGAACATCTGGCGGCTCCGTGGCCAAGGTCTGAGCGCCTCCGTGTCGTGCGATCATCCCTTTCTTGACTGGCATTATCTCAACCTTTGTTATACAGGCAGCGGCTGGACTGTGGGACAAATGAGTGAACTGAAGGATGATCCGGTCTGGCGCTCGGCCACATTTGACTTGAAAGACGAACAGCTGGGTCGATATGGCGTGGTGATCTACAGTCACTTTTCCGCCAACGGCAGGCCAATGCAGCCATCAACACCTGGATTCTCTGTTGCATACGTGATTGATCGTCTTCGAGAGAATTTCTCTCGCGGGCTTTGGTCGCTAATGTCAGAACCTGTCGATCGGACTTCCTACCAGGTTCAGATATTTGCAGACTCCAGTCGTGAGATTACTGACGAGCAGCTGGCCACGCTCAGAAAACTGCATGTGACAACTCGGACCCTGTTGTATCAGCACTACAACGCCGTCCGGCTTATACCGACGGATTCCACCGCAGATTGACTGGTAGCAGGCAATCATCCATGGACTACCCACCAGGTCAGGCCGAAGATTCCAACTCGGACTCAAGGATCCCGTATCCGTCGGTGGGCGAATTCCTGAGTCCCTTCATGTTCGTCGGATTCCTGCGAGCCTTCGTCGGTGGCTGGTTTCTGTCCCGGTACTATCGAGCTCTCTTCATCGCGGCTCCGACATTGATCTTTGTGTTTTTTGGTGCGTATGTCACTTGGCGGATGTCCCAACCTCCGGGAGACGACCTGGCAATTGCCTATCACGATGCCGCTGTCAGCGCGCGTCGACTGGGTTCCTATGCAGAATCGGAGATTATGTGGGAACGACTGATGCAACTGAGGCCGTACGAACAAAGCTATCAGTTTAGTCTGGCAACCAGCCTGGCCGAGAGAAAGCAGTTCGCAGAGGCCGGCCGGCACCTTGAGGTACTCACGGGAGAACACGGCTACACGCCGGCGCGGTTGTGGCTTGTGCAACAGTCGCATGAGGATGGATCCGGTTTTTCGCTCACTCTGGAACAACAAATCGCTCAACTCCAGACCGTGCTCGATGAAGAGCCCTACAACACGGAAGCTCACCGACTGCTGGCTCAAATCCATGTCGAACGAGGAGACTTCCGAGTGGCCGAGCAACACCTGTTGCGAGCCGCTGAACGACACCCGACTCTGGGATTGCTGCTGTATGAACTGCAGGTCCGTCTGAAACGCGAAAATAAGGCAGACAGTTTGCGACTTCTGCGAAGAGCCGCCATAGGCTTTGAAGAAAAGGTGATTCAGTCACCAGGCGACGTGCAGTCGCGCATCTTTTGGTCCCAGGCTCTGGACCATCTTGGTAAGACGGTCGAGGCCGAAGCCGTACTGACAGAAGCACTCAAGTCTTATGATACTCCTAAATTGAGAGCAGTGACTGCAAGATTCATGATCCGCAAGGCTCAGCTGCTGGTGGCAAAGTCTCCGTTGAATTCCCCCGCTGCAGCCAAATTCCTCGTCAAAGCCGTTCAGTTGCAGCCGGATCATCGGGAGTTGCCATCACTGTGCTTCACGATGGCGGAAACGGGTGCCCGTTTTTCAGAGAACAATCTGGCTCCTGTGGTAGCACATCTACAAAAAAATGTGGAATCAGAGCCGTCGGATCTCCGCACCCGACTGACGCTGGCGAAAATGCTGACGATGCTGGGACGACATACAGATGCCGCCGAACTTCTCGAAGCACACCAAAATCAAAATACACGCGTCCGTGCGCTGCTGGCACAGATCTATCGTGCAGTCGGCAGAACAGACGAAGCCCGCACTTTGACAGACTCCATGCTGACGGCTCTGCAGAAGATCGCTGACGATCAGCCTGATCAAGCAGGACCGGTCACAGAGCTGGTTCATGGCCTGATCATCGCTGAGCGGTTTCCTGAAGCGATCAGCATTGTGGACGACTTTGCAGGACAGACGAATCAGGATTTACATGAGCTTCCATCCGATCTTAGACAACTGTATGTCGCTGCCAGTGTGGCACAGTTTCAGATCATGGCCGAAGATACCGTCGATGAGAAAGCATATTCTTTAGTGAAGAAGGCTGCAGAAACGGGGTATGTGAGTGGAGCGCTAATTCAGCTGCTCGCCAATCAGGCCTATTCTCACGGACTGTTTGCAGAATCATCCAACGACATACTGACCAGGTTACTGGCCGCCGGGCAGATCAACAGTCACATCTATTCGTCGTTGGGAAACCAGGCGCTGTTAGCCGGCTATGTTGATGCTGCCGTTCAACATCTGCGACTGGCCCTGGCTCAGGACCCCGGCAATCCCGGCATCCAAAACAACCTGGCACTGGCGTTAATTCGACAGTCTGCTGACAATGCCGGCACAGCGTATAAGCTATGCAACCAGGCACTGGAAACGGTGCCTGGACATCCGGATGCCCTTTCTACGCGCGCGGAAATCCAGATGGCTCGCAATCGCTGGGCGGAAGCTCGCATTGACTTGGAGACTGCACTTCCCAGCCGTCCGCATTGTGAAACGGTCCGGGGGCTATTGATACGCCTGTACACAGAATTAAACGAAACCGGTCTGGCAGCCGAACACCGAAGAGTTCTCGAAGCCATCAGGAAGGCACAGGCTAAGAGTCCGAGGCTGGCGCCGGCCGGAAAGATTGATCGTTCGTGACCGACTCCGAATTTCTATCATCTGGCATTTCCGTCGGTGCCCGTCACCTCCAGCAGTAATCGAAGCGCCGTCCGGAACCGAGGTGCTTCTTCCAGCGCCAGGAGCAGTTGCCGTCGAGCTTCCTGAGGATCATCTGTCCGGAGCTGTCGTGCGATTCTCAGACGCCAGACGGGGGCATGAGATGCCTCCAGCTCCAGTAGTCCTCGTAAACAGTCAATCGCCATTTGTGAATCTGACGCCCTCTCTGCCGCATCCGCCAGTTGTCGCAACACAGCCCCCTGGGCCGGGTCGATGGCCAGTACAGTGCGGCCGGCGCCCACCGCTGCAGTCCAGTCTTCCTGCTGAAGACACAGCTCCAGCAGTCGCAGGGCCGCATCAATGTCGTCGGCGGTCACTGTAAGATGAGCTTCCAGCAGAGACCGCTCTTCCATACCCCGGTGCTGCCGACGATATAAAGCTGCCAGTACCTTTCTGGCCCCGGCCGGATCTGTGTCGTGCGGAAATAATTCGACCAGCCGCAACAGCTCCGCCTCAGCAGCCACCGGATCGGCTTCCAGCATCGGACGAACCGCCGCCAGACCGACTGGATAATATTCGGGATGAGCGTCTCGGAACTCCATGACGTTTGCGATGTCAGCCAGCGGCTGGGAATCAAACACCACACCGACGGCAAATGACCGGGCCCGTGCTTTCAGCCATCGCTGGAAATCTTCGTTCAGAATTTCCACTTCCATTGAGTTCCGTCGCAGTGCATCATTGATCTGCAAACCGTGTTTCAGATCGTGCAACACCTCGATCAGCTTGTCGTGTCCGTAATGATTCACGAAATATTCAACGACCATCGATGACTCGTAATACGCGAAGTTGATGTCTTCGCCTGATCCGGCTTCTAAGAATGCGCTGCTGAGGCGACTCACAGGAGTCACTGCACCACTCAGAATTCGGTCGCGAAACGTCGGGGACATCCGCTGGCCACAGCGAACATCCCGGCGACGTTCTTCGTAAACGGAAATCCCTTCACTGAACCAGCGCGGAATGCGGTTGTCGGTCATCTGTAACGTGATCACATGACAGAACTCATGCCACAACACTGACTTCCAGTTGGTCGGATTCCTGCGCTGGGCTGTGGGACTGTTGGCTGTAATCACACGTCCAAAGCAGACTCCCAGAAACCCGGCCACGTCCGGCAGACCAAACGTGCGGACGGCGAAATCATCGGGCCGATCAAAAATTTCCACTATCACCGGCTCTGGTGGAAAATAATCGTACCGATCTGTCAGTTCAGCCCACGCACGATCCAGCAGATTCAGCACCTGATTCCCGAACACGCGAGATTCCCGACCAGGCATATGCAGTTCGAAACGGTCGTTGCGCCGGACTTCGAAACGGTCCAGACTGTCGCGCAGTTGCAGCAGGTTGAACAGTTGAGTGTCATATCCGTTTCGCTGATGCGCCGCGTCCACCAGTTGCCATCCTTCATCACGCTCACCCAGCCGCAGCAGATCCTGAGCCAGCTGGACACTGGCCGGCAGAAAGTCTGGATCCATTTCCAGAGCCTGACGCTGCAACGCAGCCCCTTCGCTGAATCGATAACGCCGGGAAAGAGTTCGTCCTGTGTGGTGATCGAGAATTGGGTTCTGAGGATTATGGGCGAGGCCTGCTTCACGAACGCGAGCTGCCTGATTGGACCTGCCCTGCAGGTGAAGAATGGCTGCCAGCAAGCCGCACGCTTCGGCATGGTGAGGATTTCGCTGGCGCAGACCGGCAATTGAGTTTGCGGCGTCCGCGAATTGTTCCAGGTCAATTTGTTGATTGGCGGCTGCCAGGAATGCAGGGGTCAGGTCGGGATTGATGGCCAGAGCGGCCTGCATTGACTTCTCTGCCAGTTGCGCGTTGCTTCGTCGAAGTGCCCGATAGTGAGCCCAGTGAATCTCTGCATTGTCCGGGAACAACTTCAGTGCCGGTGTGAGCAGTTCGGCAGCAAATTGAAGATCTCCCTTGGCGATCGCCAGTTCGGCCGATGCGAGAACTCCATCAGGTCGGCGGGCAAAGTTTCGTCGCGCTCGATCGAAGAATCCTTCAAGTACGTCTTTGGGATCTGCACCGGCTTCCAACGCTGCCTTCCCCAGGGCGACAAGGTCATCAGCATCCGAATAGCGCCACGGGGCGGCGGCCGCCAGGCGATCGATTTCCTGAAGCGAATTGGCAGCATCCTCGTTCCGACCCAGTTCCCGGAAGTCCAAAAAGGCTTCGTAGTGGAGCCGGATGCTCCACGGGTACCGCTCAATTCCGGTCGTCGCTGTCGCAACGGTCTCATCATAGCGGCCAAGCTCGCGTTCGGCCCGCAGCTTCAGAATGGGCCAGTCTTCACCGTAAGAGTGCCGTTCGATGGCCTCCGCAGCAACCGTCAAACACTCTTCAAATTGCCCGGTCATCAAAAGGCGACGGCACTCATTAATGGAAGTATCAGCCGCCGATGTGCACGACATCAATATCGTGCCGGCCATCAGGATGTGAATCATCATAGTTCTGGAGTACATACAGGGTTGTCTTCATCAGGCAAACAGGCTGCCTGTTGCCAAAAACAGGTCCACCGGTGTTTTGGCAGCCGGTTGTGTTCATCACAACTCCGGGTCGTCATGACGTAAGTCCGTTATCTCGAAGGCCACTGCACAGTCTACAGTCAGCCGACGGAGCGACCGATACAACCATTAAATCAGTAACCGATTCATCCCGGATTCACAGAAAATATCCGGTGTTTCGGCGCGTGACGCTGAAGCCTCGCTTTATGAGCCAGGCTTATATGGATTGGGTTCTGTCATTACGTCAGGCGTGCGATCCCTTCAGGCAGTCGCTCGCCAAAGGATACGCTATGTCCCCGTTGTGTGCATCACAACTCATGCATTCCTGCCTTTCGGCCACGGTCTGTTCCGACACTTCTTTGCGTGACGCCGCGGAGCGAATCCTGACGACCGGACTGGACTCGCTGCCGGTAACCGACGACTCAGGTCGGTTCGTCGGGCTGATTGCGCAGTCGGTGTTAATCAGGGAACTGTTGAGCTGCGGCTCCAGTCATGCCGTCGTGGCGTCGATCGTGTCCCACCATGTCGACTCCGCACGACCCACTGCGTCGTTGGCCAGCATTCTCCCGTTGTTTCGCTCGGCTGGCGTGACCATGATTCCTGTGATCGATAAAGACGACTACCTGGTTGGCCTGATTCACCGTCGCGACGTCATTCGACATCTGCTGGAAGATATACCCGCCCAACCTGTCGAAACCAGGTTGTCAGGCGGTCCTGTTCGAGGTCCCTATTTCCTCAGAGAACGGCGACAAACCGACGAATGGTAACTGGCATCTGGTGCCGGTCTGCCACATCCTGAACGCCCTGGCCGCTGGCTCAATCCAGCACCACGCCCAGATCCTCCATCAGGATCTTCATGTCTTCCCAGACATCCTTCTTGGCAGACGGATTACGCAGAAGATACGACGGATGATATGTGCACAGAACCTTTGCCTGACCATGCTGGTGAAACACTCCTCGCAGTCTGCCAATCGTCCGCTTTTCGTTAAGCAGGTTTTGTGCTGCCACGGAACCCCAGCAGACGATGTATTCGGGTTTCACCACTTGGATTTGAGCGTCCAGAAACTCACGGCAGTTGGCTGCTTCCTGAGGCCGAGGATTACGGTTTCCTGGGGGTCTGCAACGCACAATATTGCAGATGTAGAGATCTTCCCGCTTCAACTGACTGGCCTCTATGATCTTGTTCAATAATTTTCCGGCGCGTCCAACAAACGGTTCTCCCTGCTGATCTTCGTCGGCCCCTGGTGCTTCCCCGATGAACATGATGCGAGCGTCCGCATCTCCGACACCAAAGACGGTTTGAGTGCGCGCAGTGGCCAGTTCTGCACATCGGTTGCATTTTGCTACAACCTCTGCCAGCCGGCACAGCGCATCGGATTTTTGAACCGTGGTCGTCAGAGGGCCGTCAAGGATTTCGGCAGTGGCGTTGGACATGACGGGAATCTGAACACTTTCAGGCTGGAGCGCACGCGGCGATATCAAAGGACCGTCGACACGGTGGTCCACTGGTGATGAGGACGGTTGCGCCGATGACAGCGAAGCTGGCTGTTGGGAACGTTCCCGGGGTATCGATCGTTCGGGCAGTTGCACTGTGGGGAGGTGCGTGACACCCAGCCGACCTACAAGCTGCAGATATTGTCGCCAGGTGCGATCCGAAGGCATAACGACTGAACCCGACGAACGAAATGGTGATGTATCAATCCATTGGCGAACCACTGAATCGAACGGTCGTTCGCCGACGCATCACACTTGGCAGCATAACCGATCGAAAGCAGTCCGCCAGTCGCTGGTGTTGACAGACGGAAGTTTTCCAGACGCCTATGTTTTAGGGGTCTTTGGAGGAGCAGTGCCCGTCAATTCCGACGAGGTGTATCAGGCAAGGAAGCGCTCACTTTGATCATAAAAGAAGGAAGGGTCATTCAGAAAATTCTGCGGTGCTCTTACCGATTTCGTCCGCGTCCGAAGGGTTCCATTGGTCAGCAACCCATACCCACGCTGGTGATGTCGATTACATGAATATCCCGCATTGGCAGATTTTGCGGGTGATTTCGTCTCAGCGGTAACCACTGGATCACCTGACTTTCAGTGAACTGAGACGCGTTCCTTCATGAGAGCACGGACGTACTCTGGTCGCTTCTGCCCTAAAGGAAGGAATTTCCAATGCTGCATCGATCATGGAAGACATTTCTGGCGAGTGTGGTGATTGCAGGAGGTTTCTGTGTCTTCGGTTCCGCACACGTTGGTGGGCTTTTTCCAACGCGGGTAATCTGCGGTCCGACCAGCTGACACAAACGGACTTTTCGTGCGCTGTTTCAATGTCACTGGTCTGGAATCTGTGTACAGCAGGTCTTCCAGTCCCTCGCAGGCGATATCGGGTTTGCATGCCAACATCCTGTCCCGATTGCACGTACATAGACATGGTTCCATTGTTTTTCACGATCTGCCGTTGGGCTTGCTGTGACCCTCATCCGTGCCACCGAACTCAGCAAAACATTCTCGTCCGCCGAGGGCGAAGACGTTGTGGCGGTCAACCGAGTTTCCTTCGACGTGCCATCGGGAGAGGTTTTTGGACTCCTGGGTCCCAACGGTGCCGGCAAAACGACCACTCTGCGAATGATGCTGGGGCTGTTGCGGCCCAGCAGCGGGGACGCATGTATTGACGGCCGTTCGGTCACCGACAACCCAAATCATGTCAAACGACGGGTTGGCTTTGTCTCTACGAGCGTAGGAGTATATCAATGGCTGACGCCACGCGAAATGCTGTCCTTCGTTGCCGACCTGTACGATGTATCCCCCGGAGTATGTCGGGAGCGCACGGAACGTCTCGCCCGACTGCTGGACTTCCACGCGTTCATCGACCGGCGCTGCGGCGTTCTCAGTACCGGCGAGAAACAACGAATCAACCTGGCCCGCGCGCTAATCCACGATCCGCCCGTGATGCTGCTGGACGAACCCACACGCGGTCTGGACATTGTTGGCAGCCAGGTCATCTTCGACTACATTCAGCACCTGCGGAATGACGGTAAAGCCGTGGTAATCTGCACGCATCGACTCGACGAAGCCGAACGTTTTTGTGATCGATTCGGACTGATGTATCGTGGAGCCTTGCAGCTCACCGGTACTCTGCCTGAGCTTCAGAACGCCACCGATCAGACGGGGCTCACGGATATCTTTATCCAGTTGATGAAGATTTCTCCACAGGAGTCGCCTGCATGACGGATTCAGCTGAACTGTCTGCAGCTCGCACCCTGCGACTCGCTCTGAAAGAGCTGCGAGAAATTCTTCGCGACCGGAGAATGATCACCACACTGGTTCTCATGCCGCTGCTCGTTTACCCACTGCTCGGTGTGATGGTCAAACGTGCACTGCTCAGCAGACTCGAATCCATTGAGGCGGCACCGTACCGCGTGTTGGTCGAGTCCGCCGGGCAAGTCGAATGGCTCCGGCAACTGAATGAAGGTGCCGCGCTGCTGCCGCCGGAGACCGCAGACAATCTTGATAACAATCCACTGGCTGAACTTGCCGCGTCCGCCGACCCCGAACAACCCGAGCTGGAATTCTTTCAGCCGAAAGACGGCTCCACCCTGGAAGCAGGTGTCCGCAGTGGCCAGGCTGATCTGGGAATCCGAATTACGGTATCAGACAGTGAATCTGCCGATCGACGGGGATCACTCAGCTGGACCCTGATTCACAGAACTGATTCTCAGTTAAGTGCGGACGCTCGCAGTTGTATCCTCAAACGCCTGAAGGCACTCAATGATCAACACATCAGGAAGACATTGAAGCAGCACGAGATCGAAGTCCTGCTGCCTGCCGAAATCTCCGAACACATGGTGGTATCCGAGACAAACACACCGGCACCATTGATCACATTTATTCCACTTGTGCTGGTGCTGATGACGATGACCGGAGCCGTCTACCCGGCGATCGATCTCACAGCCGGAGAGCGTGAGCGCGGTACGATGGAGATTCTGATCGCGGCACCCGTGTCTCGCATGACACTGCTGGCCGGCAAGTTTGCAGCAGTGCTGGTCGTGGCTCTGTTAACTGCCTCCGTCAACATGCTGTCGATGTTTGCTACTTTGTTCACACTGGGACTGGACAGCGCTGTCCTTGGTGAGAGCGGTCTGCGCATTATCCCACCGGTGATGCTGATGATGCTGGTTTTTTCCGGGTTCTTTGCGGCGGTCCTGTTGAGTATCACCAGCATCGCCCGCAGCTTTAAGGAAGCCCAGGCTTATTTGATCCCGTTGATGCTGATGTCACTCACTCCCGGTATGTTCTGTCTCATGCCGGATCTGCGGATGGGACCACTGCTGGCAGTGACGCCACTGGTCAATATTGTATTGGCCGGTCGCGACCTTCTGCAGAGTCAATTCAACCTGCTGATGTTCTCGATTGTGATTCTGTCCACCACATTCTATGGAGTTCTGGCATTGGCTGTGGCGGCCCGTATCTTTGGATCGGATTACGTATTGTACGGCAGTACTGGGTCGTGGATCGGACTGCTGCATCGGCCCCTCCAGCGTC
The DNA here is from genome assembly GCA_963581585.1 of Planctomycetota bacterium. Taxonomy (GTDB): domain Bacteria; phylum Planctomycetota; class Planctomycetia; order Planctomycetales; family Planctomycetaceae; genus S139-18. Next base: position 103,176 of record CAUZPL010000004.1, on the reverse strand, counting down.
GGACCAACGTCTCCCCGTCAACCTCCGTGTTTTCCCTGGCCGTTGTATTTCCACTGTTCATCGTCGTCGGAACGATTCCCGGTCGACTTGATGAGATATTCGGATTGGATTTGTCACACGTTCTGCTCCTCAACATCGTCGTGTTTTTAGTCGTGTTCGTGGCCGTGCCCATGGCCGTGTTACAGCTGTCGAATGTTTCCTTCAGCAGTGGACTGTCAATGAATCCACGAGTACCGTTGCTGTCAATCGCTTCGGCGATCCTGTTTGGCATTTCCATGTGGGCCGTTTTGTATGAACTGAACCTTCTCACAGGCATTGCCTCCCGGGCTGAGACACTGCGACGCACATTGGAAACACTGGTCGAGGACCTCGAGAAGACTCCGCTGTCCATCAAACTCTTAGCTCTGGCCTTTGCGCCAGCGCTCTGCGAAGAGCTGTTTTTTCGAGGATTCCTGCAGACGTCCCTGCGACAGCGATTTTCAGCCACGGCTGCAGTCGTGGCCAGCGCTGTGCTGTTCGGACTTTTTCATATCGTGGTACGTGACTCGCTGTTTATCGAACGAATGATTCCCAGCACGCTCATGGGAGTCATTTTGGGAGTGATGCTGGAACGATCCGGCAGCGTGCTGCCAGGAATGCTCCTGCACGTGCTCCATAACGGAGTGCTGCTGTGTGTGGTCCACTACAAAATACAACTTGAACAGCAGGGATTCGGACTGGAGCAGCGCAGCCATTTGCCTCCCGTCTGGCTGGCAGTCACGGCTGGACTGGCTCTGTTGGCCGGACTGAGTCTGCTGTTCACGAAGCCTGTTCGAGCCTGACCAAACTTTCCACAGATCGAAGCAGGTTGGCGAGCCAGTCCCGGACCTTAGCTAGGGCTTTTGGGCTAAGAGTGAGGCAGAAGACTCGCCGTGATACGTCGTTTCCAGTTTCACAGATCTCACTTTCCCCGTTCCCGCTCTCCGTGAAGTGACAGCAGCGATTCTTGCCACAACCAGCGTGTTGAAGATCATTCACCGACACCTGTTAATCCGATCGACCGATTGTTCATCGACGGCCATTCCCGTCTTTCGGCTGCTTTGGTCACCTGTGTCAAGGAGCATGACATTGGACACTGTCTGTCGGATTTTTAGTCTCCAGCCGTCGTGCTGTCACAGATTCCAGGAATCAGTCCTGTTGTCAGGGCAGCATCAATCTTTGTTGGACAGAAATTCCTCATGGCTATCACCGGTCTGCTGCTGTGCCGGTTCCTGGTGACGCATGTGGCTGGAAACCGGATGCTTTACACGGGAGCGGAACAGTTCAAACACTATGCCGAATTGCTTCACAGCAGGGGACTTCTGTTAAATACTGCTGAAGTTGGCCTGGCCTGCTGTACCAAGGCGATGAACCATCAGAATTAAGCTGAGAAAAGAAGTAAATAAAAATCCTTCGTCCTGCCGGGCCAACATTTCCGTCGGAAATAATGCGAGGTTAAATCGCGAATACACACGAGCTTTCCTGGCAAAAAGGTAGGTTGAGTGCTCTGATTGCCGTAATGAGGGGATTGTGACTGCTTGTCCCCAAAGTGACCTTCTGATGTTGCGGAATGACCACTCACCATGATATCCGAATGACATTTAGAGATTTGCCGTTCGAATTTGTTGCAGATTCTGATATTTGCATTTTGGCTTCCTGGATTACCTCGCCCATGGCTGATCGCAACTATTCCCGGTACCAGCAAAAGGTTATCAAGCGTTTCTATGACAATCGTGAACAGATTGATGAACAGCAGCTCGGCGAGCTGGTCACCAGTTTGTTTCTGGCTACCGACAGACAAAAACCGAGACTCTGGCAGCGGGTCAAAAACATCCTGGATCGGATGAAATTGTTGCAATCGCGCGTCGACTACGTAATGGGATCAGAAGACCCGGCCGTTCTGGCAAAAGTCGTTGAAGAACTGCAAAATGGAAAGCTCAAACGCGGTTCCGGCAAGAAGAAAACATAGCGATTCCAGCAGCAACATTATTCAATGGACACAGCAATGCCGGGAAAGGATCTCCGCATTCTGGTGGGACCGATCGACACGGCCAGTTTTCCGTCCAGACTTGGTCGCTGTCTGGCCGAAAAGGGGTGCCGCGTGTGGGTCCTCAACACCAGCGCTCATCGTTATCACGCCACGACAGATCGGCTGGGCCTTGCCCGCCCTGTCGCCAGCTCTGCCTTTCGACTCCTTCGGATACTGGAGGATAGAGGCACGGGAGGAATCGTCCTCGGTGGATCGCTTAAGCCGTTCCTGATTTTCGGCATCTTTCTGTGGTCACTATTTGCCATCGACGCCGTTGTGTTTGTGTCCGGTCGATCATTGATACGTGGCTACTGGGATCTGTGGATCTATCGACTGCTCGGTAAGCGTGTTGTCCGAGTCTTTCTGGGGTCCGACTCCCGCCCCAAATATCTGTCCGGTCCACACGATCAGGTTCTCGACTCGGTCAGTGAAAGGAAGGCCTGTCGGGAACTCGCCGCTCGGGTTCGGCGACAGCAAAAGCGCATTGCACGTATGTCAGCCTGGTCTGATGTGGTGATTGAAAATCCGCTGTGCGGGCATTTTCAGGTCAAACCCTTTGTCAATTGGTTCTGTGTCGGGTTTCCGCATGATCCTGGTTTTTTTGAACCGAACGATGCAACTACGGATGACGCGTCAAAACAAGCAGAGAACGTCCGATTCAAGATCCTTCACTGCCCCAGCAACCCTCGCATTAAGGGAACTGATCGAGTTGACTCGATCATGGATCGACTGCAGAGCGACGGTATGGAGATCGACTATGTGCGGATCACCGGCATGCCTCATCATGTCGTGCTGCAGCACCTGAGAACCTGCGATTTCGTCATCGATGAACTGTATTCTGATACTCCGATGGCCGGGTTTGCTTCCGAAGCCGCGGCCTGCGGTCGGGCTGTTCTGGTAGCCGGTTACGGCTGGGAAGCATTACGAACTTCGGTTCCCGAAGAATTCGTTCCGCCGAATCTGTGTATCACACCGGACGATTTCGAAACTGCTCTACCAGATCTGATTCGCGACCAGCAGCGTTATCGACAGACAGGCAAAGAGGTCCTGCGTTTCATCAATGACTGCTGGCACAGTTCCGCTGTTGCAGAACGGTTCATCCGTATCTTGGCTGGTGATATACCGGATCACTGGTGGGTTCAATCGGAACAGGTTGGTTACTGGCAGGGCCTGGGAACCACGCAGGATCATCGCGAGCAGGTTCTTCGCCGTTTCCTGAATAACGAAGGCCTGAAAGCTTTGAAAGTGAATCAGAATAATGCGTTCTATGCCCTGATGTCCAAATGGCGGACAACCGATCATCCTGATGCCACGGGTGAGATTGACCGCCCGCGGGCATCGGGCTAAACGACATCGGCCGTCTTTGTTCTGTAAACTCAAATTCACTCAGGTCACCAGATGGCTGTCCTCGGAGCAAATTCTGATTGTTCACCAAAAGTTCGGCGAGTCGTTCAGATCCTCCCTGAACTTGATGACGGCGGAGTCGAACGTGGAGTCGTGGAACTCAGCCGGGAACTTGTGAGTCGCGGAATTGACAGTTGGGTGATCAGCGATGGTGGCGCCCAGATTCCGCAGATCCTGAAACACGGTGGACACCATCTGTCATTTGATGTCAATATCAAGAATCCGTTCACTGCGTTGACACGTGCGGTCCGCCTGCGTTGGATCCTGAACAATATCAGTCCGGACGTGATTCACGCTCGCAGCCGAGTCCCGGCCTGGCTGTGCCGCATGGCCAATCGAAATCCTCGCCGTCCGTTCGTCACGACCGTTCACGGACTGAACAGCATCAGCTGGTATAGTCGTGTGATGATCTCCGGTGATCGAGTGATCACAGTCAGTGACATTGTTCGCGACCACGTCTGTAAAGGCTACAAAGTCGACCCGTCGACGATGACGGTCATCCAGCGAGGAGTTGACCTCACCAGCTTCTGTCGTTCGGCTATCGATGCTGCCTGGATTAACAGCTTCCGGCGTGAGCACAACCTGATGGGCCATTTTGTCGTGACGAGCGTGGGTCGCGTCACCTGGCTGAAAGATTACGAAACATTCATCCGTTCAATTGCCTGGTGTGTTCCGGAGATTCCTGAGATCGTGGGGTTGATCGTGGGTGGAATCCGTCCAAATAAACGGAGCTACCTGGAGGAATTGCAAACACTGGCTGACAACGAAGGAGTTGGTGACCGCATTATCTTTGCAGGTATGCAAAGTCGCATGCCTGAGATATACGCGCTGAGCGATATTTTAGTGAATGCTTCGCTGAAAATGGGCAACATGGGCCGCACAGTCGTGGAATCACTGGCAATGGAAACGCCGGTCATTTCCACGACCTGGCCCGGACTGGAAAATCTCGTCCGTAATGGTGTGAACGGTCAGATCATCGAGAATCAAAATCCGGAACAGATGAAGGCCGCTATCCGGGAAATCCGGTCGGACGATTACACAACGCCGCAGCGCCGAGCCGAAATTCGCAAATCGATTCCCGCAGAATATACCCTCGACTCGATGGTCGATCGGATCGTACAAGTCTACGAATCGGCTGTTGCAGGTTGAATTGCAGGACCGGCTTAATTCCTGGCGTCTGTGTTATACGGAACTGATCTGAATCTTCTAATCTGTATTGCACGCAACTATAGAGTTGGAGGTCTTGTGCGGACTGGGCGGTCCCGTTTTTCAACAAGTCTTACACCGAAACAAGTGGTTAAGGGGATGGTGTCCAGCTTCCTTCCTGACGTCGCAGGAAGCTTGATTCCCGCCATTTACCTGCGTGTGGATTTTCCACACCGGGCGACGCTGCAGCTCGCTCGACCTTGCGGCTGGGTATGGCTCACCGCTCTTACCGCAACGCGACATCTTCCGCAGCATGTTTACCGGGCCCTTCGAAGCCAGCTGTTACCAGCCGACCCGGGTTCAGATCCTTCAATGAGAGTTCGAGTAAAAATTTCCGAACCAGCTCGGGTAGGATTGGATTTTACGAGTGTTCCTCGCTGGTAAAACCGTACCGTTTTATGGACTAAGCCATCAACACCTGTGGCTCACTGGACTTCCCATGCTCTTTGTGCGCAATGTGGGCTAAGTATCCCCGACGGACCCGTCAGGCCACTGTAAAGTCCCGCGGGTTTCGGCATAGGGACGAGCAGGACGTTTTTTCGCTGCTTCTTCGTCAATGTCGATACCGAGACCAGGTCCCGGTGGCAGCTCAGCATATCCGTTCGAATATTTGATATGGACGCCGCCGTAGAGATCTTCCTCCCAGCCGGCGTAAGTGCGTGCCTGGTTGAATTCATGGATCACACAATTCGTTGTGCTGGCATTGACATGTAGGCCAGCCAATGTCATGACAGGGCTTTGCGCGTTGTGCAGAGCGACGTCGATGAAATGTGCTTCGGCCATCGACGCAATTTTTCTGCACTCCGTGATCCCACCCGCGTGAATGACGTCAGGGTTCACGAAGCTGATCAGATGCCGGTCGATCATCGGCTGCAGACCGAATTTCATGAATTGGCTTTCACCCTGACACAGTGGAACTCTGACGCGGTCAGCCAGCCATTTCATTTTTCCCAGGTCAGAGGTCAGCATGGGTTCTTCGACAAAGAACGGACGCAGTTCTTCGACACGTGTGCAGAACTCCAAAGCCATTTCCGGCTTAAACTGAGTGTGTGCGTCGTACAGAATGTCGAAGTCATCCCCAGCGGCGTCACGCATTTGCCGAAAACGTTCGATTTCGGGTTTCACATCGAATGGCTGTCGGATGATGCCATTAGTGGCGATGTTTGGCCCGGTCTTAACTGCGTTGAAACCCCGTTCTTTTGCCCGATGGACTGCCTCGGCGGAGCCCCCTCCCACGTAGAGTCGGATCTTCTTTTTCGCAGCACCGCCGAGCAGCTGATAAACAGGAGCATCCAGGACTTTGCCGGCGATATCCCACAGCGCAATGTCCACAGCGCTCACTGCACTGTTAAGGATTGGTCCGCCGCGCCAGCGCGGCCAGCGGTACATAGCTTGCCAGTGCTTTTCAATCTCCATAGGGTTTTTGCCAACAATATATCGTTCGTGCTCCTGGATTGCGGCAATCATTGTGGCGGCTCTGCCACGAATCCCGCCTTCTCCGACTCCCGTAATCCCGTGGTTTGTATAAAGCTTGACGAATATATAATTCATCGATCCGGTCCACACCGGAATGACTTTCAACGCCGTGACTTTCAGATCATCCGGGATCCTGGCCTGAAGATCTGTCGGGAAGAGTGAATTTCCGACGGCATGTGTGGCGCTGCCAGCAAGGCCGGCTTTGAGAAATGTTCTGCGATCCATAGCGATCTCCGTCATGTTACGAACGTGGGTGGAAATGGTTTGACACATTCAATACCTCTCGCTGAAGCACAGAATCCCGGTCCACTTCGGTTATTTCTCCGACGACGATTCAGAGTGGCCAGCGACGGCCTAATGCGGTGTCGCCATCAACAGTATCACGAGTTTGATCGGATTTCGAGAATCTAACGTCGTGGGAACTGGTGAAACTGAAGCAGTATGATCAGGTCGGCCATGCCTTGACGGGTCAGGTCGAAAAAAAATCGGGTTTGAGCCTGTCTGCTGCAATGCGGATAGGGAACTTACTGTTGTCCGGCTGGCCATCGAAGCGCTGCTTTGAGGACGGAAAACAGACAATGCGGGAAAAATTCTGTACCTTGCGAATCACCCAGCGTCCATCTTCCAGTGACTCCTCGCCCTGGGAGTGCGGAGTTTTGATGTCGATCTGAGCGCATTCCGGCATATCACTGCGGGGACCCATGTCAAACTGTACCCGTGCGTCGACGATCATCACGCGTCCGATGGTTACGCGACACCGCCCATCGACATCTATCTTGGCGTCGCTGCCAATTGGTGGCAGCAAGGTGCGGATGGCATCCAGACATTCAACTTCAATCACGCGCCCGACTTTCCCTTCGGCGGAGTCTGGCAGACCCACGTCACCGCCTATCGGGAGCTTGGAACACGACAGACACTGCGTCACAAAAACAAGTGTTTTGTCGTCCAGTGCCGCGGGGGCGGACACGGCACAACCGTGGTCCCCAACCCCGAGGACTGGACCACCCCACGCCGCATGTACTTCAACACCAACATGCTGTCACCGCTACCCGCCCGGCTCGCCAATCGAGGTCGCCCCGACACCCTCTTGAAAGTCGCCGTCGCCGATGATCTCGACGCCGAACGTAAACACCTCAAACGGATCTCGCTGCATCTGCTCTTGTCGGATCCGGCATCGGCCGAGTTGCCCAGCGCCCAGCGACTCGCCCCGGGTACCGTCGCCACCATCGGTCATCCAGCCGGCGGTCTGATCAACACCCCACCCATCCGGGATATCGCTCGCTAGATCGAGGTACGACTGAACAACGCGCTGCTCGGTGAACCCGACATCGCGGCAGGATGAATCGTGTTTTCCGACGTGGTACCGAATCTCTTTGCGGTCGGCAGTAACCTCGTCAGCCTGCGGTTCACCGGTAACCGCGCCGACAATGATGACGAGCTGCTGGTCCAGAAACTCGAAGTCCAGGTAGAATCCCGCGAGGAACCCGATGGCTCCTGACGTCCCCGGGACACCGGTTCACAGCTCCCGCTACTCCCGCTTTATCGATCGCTGAATCATGTCGCACCGCTCACTGACGATCCGTGCCCTCCGGTCCTCAATGTGGTCCCTCATCGCCCTGGGCGCCGTCAGTCGACCCGCCTGGACCCAGGATGCCAGACTGCCCCTTACCGCAATGCGGCAATGGTCCATCGCAGTCGCCGAGTCGGCCATCCCCGCCGAAAAGTATGCGGCGGACGAATTCCAGAAGTTCTTTCGTCAAACAACCGGTATCACGCTGCCCATCCATCATGGTGCCCGAGCCGGAGGCCAGCTCTTTATCGGTCCCAGCCAGGCGCTCAAACAGAGCCCCTCGGCTTTGCGATGCAACGCGACTATGGCGACGAAGAATTGTGCAGCATCACCAGGCCAGATGCGATCGCGATCCTGGGTGGCCGCCCTCGAGGGACACTCTACGCCGTCTACACGTTTCTCGAAGATTATCTCGGAGTCCGCTTCCTGACGGCGAACCTAACCCACGTCCCCAAAGCCGGCGATCGGCACACGATCCCCCTGGTCAACCGCTGCTACTCCCCGCCGTTCGCGTACCGCCTTTACGCCAAAACCGAAATCAGCAAGGTCCCCGTTTTTGCGGCGCGACGCCGACAAAATACGGCCAGTGAATACGCCCCCGCCAACCAGCGTCTGGGGCCACAACTCGGCGGAGAGGCAACCGGGGGCGTCTTTCTACACAACAACTTTCTGTTTTACCTTTCGTTCCGCGACCACCCCGAATGCTGCGCCTGGATCGATGGCCAGCGGAGCGCCAAACAACCCTGTCTGACCCACCCACTGGTCCATCGCACCGTGTCAGCCCGGCTGCTGCAGACCCTGGACGGCTTTGGGGTCGGAACCACCATTCCGCTGGCACAGAATTGACAACGGAAGTATCTGTACCTGCACCCGGTGTCTTACTGTCCAGCGGGAAGGGGACGCGCCGGGATCCTTTCCGGTCCCCGCCAATCCGCTGGGTGTCGCACCCGAACTCTGTCGCAACGGGCCCCCGTCGGCGGTGGTGATCGATTTCGTCAATCGCGTGGCCGCGGACATCGCCAGGAAACGGCCTGACCTGTGGGTCGGAACCGAAGCCTACGCCTTCTCCATGATGCCGCCGCGCAAGACCCGGGCGTTGCCCAACGTCAAAGTCCAGGTAGCCAGCTATCACTGCAGCATCCTGTACTCCCTGGATGACCCACGCAGCGCCATCAATGTTCAATTCGGAGAATACCTGGCCGGCTGGCAGAAAGCCTGCGACCATCTGTTGATCTGGCATTACGACATGAACCCTCGCGAGTATTGGCTCCCCTTTCCCAACCTGCGCGCCCAGGCCGCCAACTTGCGTACCTTTGTACGCAGCAATGGCCGTGGAATCTTTATGCAAGGGTGCGCTGAAAACACCGAATTCAGCGATCTCCGGGCATATGTCATGAGCGCGCTGATTTGGGATCCATCGCGCGACACCGACTTGCTGATCGACGAATTTCTGCACCTGTACTACCAACAGTCGGGGCCCCCCCATTCGTCGCTGGATCGACCTCTTCCACGACCAGGCCATCGCTTCCGGAAAACAGTCCAACATCAACTCTCCAGCCAGTGGGTACGGTCTCGATGTGCCCCTTGGGGAAAAAGGCATGGCCTTGTTCGAACAGGCCATGCAGGTCGCCGACAGCGACGAACTGCGCCGACGCGTCAAAAAAATCTCCCTGACCGCCCTCCGCCTCGCTCTGGAGCCGGTGTGGTGGAACGCCATCGAGGCGCGGCGCCGTTCACGGATCCTGAAAACCACTCTCGAGGAAGAACTTGTGGCTATCCAGCCGGGCGACCTCAGACGGTACCGCGGGATGGCCCGCAAATTGTTCGCACTGGCAGAAAAACATGGGCTGGAGATGTACTACGAAGGGGGGCAAGCTCGGGAAAGCCCGTGATGCCATTCGCGATTACTACGGCCTGCGCCCGGGAGAAACTCTGTGAGAAATTCTAACACGGACATTGCCCCTCGTTCCCTTGGTTACCCGGCTCTAGCAGCGCGGCGCTGCTGGTTATGGCTGCCACTTATCGCCTGGTTGATTGCCAGCGCGCCAGCCGCCGGGGAGAACCGGTTCTCCGACCCAACGTTCACCAAAGTCCAAGAACTCGGCCTGACTGAACCCGCGCGCGGATGGCATTGGCAACGCATCGTAGCGCCCTGTCAGGTCGTAAACTCTGCGGATCGGCCTGGCGTTACCCTGAGCGGCGGCAAAGTGCGAGTAATCTATCAGCACAGACTGAGCCCCGCCGTCTGTGTCAAAATGGTGAGACCCATCAGAATGAAAAACAGCCGCATAAAGTTCGACTGAAATTTCATGTGTTGATTTCATTTTGAAGCATGACACCGCGGATTTTAATCATCAGACCTGATGTCGGCGGTTAACTGAACGGAACAAACAAAATTCGACTCCGTTCGGTATGGTGCCGCGCACGGATTTCGGCTGGCTGGCTCAAATTCGATGTGGTCAGTCCTTTCCCGGTTTGGTATAGGCGTGACCGGAAAATACCTCGCGCATTGCAGCGGCTGTTCCCGCTTCCGTGAGCCGGGCCATTAGTTCAGCTTCCTGTTTCATGAGTTCCGTCACGTTCGTCAGCACATCCTCAGCACGTTCGGATGGAAACTTGCAGGCTCCATTTTCGTCCATGTGAATAATTTCACCTGGTGCAACGTCCATTCCCGCGACTGAAACCGGCACGTTGACAGCATGAACGCCCATGTCACCATGTCCGGGTGTGATTCCACTCAGCAGATACTGCACCCCCATCGGTCGAATTTCATCAAGGTCTCGTGAAGGTCCATTCGAAACAACACCGGCGCAGTCAAGTGTCTTGATCGCTGTTGTCATGATTCCGCCCGCCAGCCCCACCTTGCCCTGAATTTCAGGTGGAAATTTCTGTTCGATCACCAGTACCGTCGGAGTCGACCATGCATCAAGCGCATCCAGAACATCCATGAACGTCAGCCGGCTGAAATTTGGATCCGGCAGGCCGAACACACAGGTCACCGCATGTCCGGTACGTCGCCCCAGTTCCGGGTACATACACCGCAGCGACTGATCGGTATACCAGTTCTCACTCCACGGGTTGTAAAGCCCAAGGCACAGCGGATTTTTTGGGTACGTCGCGACCACATTGGTGATTGAGGGTGTGTCAAAATTTTCGAGTGCTTTGAGGACTGTCAGGTCAGCCATGATTTTCCTTTCGAAACCACAGTTCGTATGCCGTTTCGCCGAGTACAGCTTTCTTCGCCGGCAAATCGAGCTCCAGTTCGTCTGTAAAGATTTTCAGGTGTTGCGCGTAGCTGATTTTCGGACACCACAGTTCACATGGAAAGTCGCTGCCCCAGACACATCTCTGAGGCGAGAAGGCGTTAATGACCTGTCGGCAGGCATCGTGCAGGTCGCGGCACGGATACTCTTCGGCGGATCCGGTGGGAATAAATGTCAGTTTCGCGTGGGCCTTTGGTAGTTCTGCAAGTCGCAGTACGTCGCTGACGGTCGCATCAAGCTCCGGGCCGGTATTGATGTTCAGGCAGTGATCAATGACCAGTCTCAGGTGCGGATGACGTTTTGCCAGGGATTCGATCTCACCGCGCTTGTGGCGGTCAGTGAGCACGTTAATGACGACACCCAGTTCCTCAGCTGTGGCCCAAAGCCGATCGACGCCCGGATTATCGAGTCGTCCATCCTTTGCGGGGATACTGCGCATGCCGCGGACGTTGTAGTCCCGCACATATCGGCGCAACAAACCCGGGCTGTCCGGGTTGTCCGGGTCGAGAGTGATGACGCCGACCATAAAGTCACTGTTGTCTCTTGCGGAATCTGACGTGAATCGATTGTCCCAGCGGTAAAACGTGCTGGTCTGAATCGCAGTTACATAACGGACACCGTTCGAGGTCATTTCCTGTTTGAGGTGACTGACAGTGCCCTTGCGCGCTGGTGGACGATATGGTTTTTCAATCGTTGGGTATTTCTTCTCATCTTCACCGTAGATGTGTGCGTGACAGTCGATAATCAGGAGTTCGTTGGTTGCGTTATACGCTTGGGCACCGGCGACACAGCTTGCGCTGATGGCGCCAGCGGATGCTTTGAGAAAACGCCGACGTGTTTGATCCTTCTCAGTCGTCATGATTGGCCCTTTCGGTTCAGCCGATGGCGCTGATCACGCCCGGCAACACGCCATCGTTAAGTTGAAGAGGTCCGCCGTGGAGCCTGACTGGTTGTCTCTCAACGGTGAATTTGCCTGAAGAAGCTGTACCGCTTTGAATTTCTGCGCGTTATGCGAGGCAACAATTGCAGGCGACTAATCCCCACATGATAGTTATATGATCTTAGATTCGCACTTCCGCTTGCAGAAGAAGTTCGCTGCCGTTTGTTTCGGGTGAGATTCAGCCCTGGAGTGGAATTGTCAGCGCTGTATCAATTCCTGAGTTGACGACAGTGGGCGGGAGGTTTGACAACCGCCATACTGACAACGAATGCCACCCCGGTTCAGGTGTTCACTGCCCCCAGGCCTTTGCCTCTGTTGAGTGAATTCGAAACGATTCAAGGAGAACAGAAATGAAAACTGGAAACAAACGTCGCGACGTGTTGCGAGCCGGAGCCGGCTTGGTCGGGGGCGGCCTCGTGGGTTTTCGTTCTCTTGCCCGTGCCGCCGAAGAACGACGATCTGGTTCAAGGCCGGGTCCCAAACTGAAAATCACGTCGGTGAAGACGTATTTAATGCGACACCGACTGAAGCGGCCATTCGGTGTCTCGGTGTCCGTGCCCCTGCCCACTACACGAGAGGCGCTGCTGGTGAGGATCGAAACAGATCAGGGGCTTGTCGGCTGGGGTGAAACCTCGCCCATCGCCGGGGCGCGAGGAACAATCGATAATCAGATCGCTCCCCGGCTGATCGGTCGAAATCCACTCGAATACCGCCGGCTCTGGCGGGAAATGTGGGGGCCAAATTTTGGTAACGGTCTGGCCGTCGGCGCCGTGGAGACGGCGCTCAACGATCTGCGAGGCAAGGCACTTGACCTGCCCGTTGCAGAGTTATTCGGCGGCCGACTCCGCGACAGAGTGCCGGTCTATGTATCGGCGCTGGAATATGTTGAGAAGCCTGAGATTGAAGAAGAATACCCAAAGGTGGCTGCTGAAATGGTGGCGCGCGGATACAAGGCCATCAAGATGCGACTGGGACGCTATTCTGTTGCCCGTGAGTCCCGCGTCGCGGCACAGGTGCGCGAAACCGTCGGTCCGGACATTAAATTGCTGGCGGACGGAAACGGTGGTTATACAGTGGGCACTGCACTGCGCATGGCTCACGTTCTCCGCGAACTGAATTTCGAATTGTTCGAAGAGCCGTTGCCGCAGGTGAATCCTAATTATACCGGATACGAGGATCTGCGGCGCAGGATGCCGCTGCCACTGGCTGGTGGCGAAGCACTGGACTCACGTGCCGCCGGCAAGGCTCTCATTGATCGTAGCTGCTTTGACATCATTCAGCCCGACATCAGCCTTTGCGGTGGAATGGGTGAAGCCCTGTTCATTGCGGAACTTGCGGCCCTGTCGGGAATTCGCTGTATTCCACATTGCTGGGGTGGCGACATTGTAATTGCGGCGTCCGCGCATCTGCTCTCCCTGCTGCCCGATCCTCACTGGGGTCCACCTGCCGATACACCAATGCTGGAGATCGATCAGGGAGAAAACCCATGGCGGAATGGCTTGGCAATCGAACCACTTGACGTCCAGGACGGCTTCATCACGGTGACAAACAAACCCGGACTGGGAATCGAAATCAACGAAGAAGTGGTACTCGAGTATGCCGTGTCGTAGTTCGCTGTCGCAGTTACGTATGATTTCATTCGACTACCCAGATATTGCGATATCGTACCGGGTTGCCGTGGTCCTGCAGAAAAACAGGCCCGTTTAAATGTTCTTTGCTTTCCGATTCAGCGAGGCCAGCTGGAACCGGTGGCAGCACGTAATCCTGATGGATCAACACTCCGTTGTGTCTGACGGTCATTGTCGCCGGACGTGTTTTCTGTCCCGAATTGTCAAACTTGGCCATCATGAACTCGATGTCGTAGGTCTGCCACGACAGCGGTGGAAACGACATATTGATCCGTGGTGGAACCATTTCATGGATACCGCCACAACGGCCGAACTTCGATAGTCGTTCGAATTTTCGGTTTTCGTGATGCCAGCCGAACGAGTCGATGATTTGGACTTCCCATTCCCGTTTGACATAGATTCCGCTGTTGCCGCGTTTCATGCCCTGGGCAGTCGGCATGAAAGGACAGCGGAATTCCAAATGGATTGCAATGCTGCCGAAGTCGCGTTTCGAAGTCGTGCCGACGCCAAGCAAACTGTCATCTACCAGTCGGCCGTCCTTCCATTCATCCACGTTCGTACCATCGAACAGGACGATTGCGCCGGTGGGCGGTCGGGAACCGAGTGTCGGCGAAATGCGATGTGCTTTCTTCAGATGAAATGTCACGTCGTCCACTCGGCTCCGAAACATGTGTGCCACGCCCTGAAAACCCGCATCACGGATTGTCCCGTGGAAGTTGGAATTCGTGAACATCAACCGTTCGCCATGGATGCCGTGGAATACAGTGTCTCTGTCGGCTGTCTTGCCCTTAACGTGAAAGACCATACCCTGGTCCCAACCGGCCCCGGGTAATCCACCCGTGTAAAGCACACCCTCGAAATCATGATTCCCGACGGCAATAACCTGAATGCCAATGGGAATCTCATCTCCAACCTTACCGACATATTCCCCTTGAATCTGAAAATCGGCGCCGGCCCTGTCAGAATCTGTGAAGGTGACGAGATCTGCACCGGAGCACGTCGCAGCAATCGTTACCAATGACGGAATGATCAAAGTAGGAAGTCGGAACATGTGTAGATAATTAACCTCTGAGAAAACGGGCTGACATCAGGTATCAAGGATATCGTGATCACATTGTGCTAAACGTGTTCCGACAGTCCATAAGGAGCGCGATACTCCTTGGTGAGCATGGCATTCGCTTTCCTGTTGTTGGTTACCGTCTCTGTCTCCGGATCGAATTCCAACACGGTCCTGGTGCGGTAAGCAATCTCGCCGAGGTGAATCAGTGCGCTGGTCCGATGAGCAATCTCGGCGCTGGTTTTGCCTGTCTTACGTGAGCGGACACTGTTAAGGAAATCCTGCATGTGGCTGGGGACGGGCGCTCCCACACGACCTGACTCGCCCGACTTTGGTCCCGGTTCCTCCTTCCTGCCCAAATACGTGCGGAAAAATCCGCGCCGTGAGAAGATCATGTATCCCTCCGTACCATAGAACGCGTTGCCACTGTCCACGCCGTGCATCCCGTAAGGTGTGAACAGGCGGTCTTCGTAGATCAACACTCGGCCGTCGGCGAATTCGAACGAGACGTTCATGTTGTCCGGGAACTCGCGATAGCCTGGTGGCTTCACGTTGCTTCCGTGAGCCGTGATTCGCACGGGATGTTCTGTCACACCCAGTCCAAACGCTGCCATATCCAGATCATGGGCGCCGTCGTCACCCATGTCACCGTTGCCGTAGTCTTGGAACAAACGCCAGGTTCGGTGAAAACGATGACGGTTGAATGGACGCTTCTTCGCAGGTCCCAGCCAGCGATCATAATCGATACCCGACGGCGGTCGACTGTCCGATGTCGGTTTCGCGAAGCCGCGATCCTGAACATTCCAGGCCTTGGTGATCCTGATCTCTCCCAGGATGCCCGACGCCAGCACTTCGGCTGCTTCGGCAGTCACCGGGCTGGAACGCATCTGAGTCCCGTGCTGTACGATCCGTTCGTTCTTACGGGCTGCATCCACCAGCAGCCGCCCTTCGTGGAACACATGGCTTGCCGGTTTCTCGACGTAAACATCTTTCCCGGCCAGCAGCGCTGGCACAGCGATTGGGCAATGCCAGTGGTGTGGAGTCGCGATCACAACGGCGTGAATCGACTCATCCTCAATGATCGCAGGAAAGTTGCGCGTCGTGCGTGGTATGTAGTCTGCGATTTCCCTGACTGCATTGACTCCGCGAGCCAGTACCGAATCATCGATGTCGCACAAGGCGACGATCCGCGCACCACGATTCGAGGCAAGTCGCCGGACGTGACCCATTCCCATACCGTTGAATCCCACCAGTCCAACAGAGATCTGATCGTTCGGAGATACGGTACCGGCGATCGAGGTTGCACCGACTGCTGCAACAGCGGCTCCCGCGGCAGTTGCCGAGGAAAGAAACCGGCGACGTGATGTTCGTTTCATGGACGCATCTTCCCGAAGTCAACTGATGTGTAGAACGTCATATGATCATACCACTAAAACCTGTGTTGTAATTCGGCGTCGCTCGAATCGGCGGATCATCTCCACATTTTTTCCCAACCAAATGACATCAACCCGACCACAGCACCGCAACCGCAGGGACTGCAACACATCCTGCATGCCAGGGCACCCGCGCCTGGCGGATGACCAGATTCGATGGTCAGAATCTTCCGATGATTGGCACCCTGGCGAACACGTCCGTCTTTCATTAGCGTAACGTTATTGTCGTGCTGATCGCGAGCATTGACCTGGTGATTTTCGCTGTTCGACTCAGGGAGTTCGTACCGGTTCCTGGTTGGCAACACAACCAGTACAGAAAATGTTCTACCAATGAAAGGCGCATGATGACTCAGTCACAGGGAATCGCTTATCAGGGCGGCCGCTACGTTCCAGTCTCTGAAGTGTCCATCCCGCTCCTCGATCCGTCCTTCACGAAGAGCGACGTGGTGTTTGACGTGGTATCCGTACGAGACGGTCAGTTCTTTCGACTCGATGACCACATGACGCGTTTCCGCGAGTCCTGGGAGTATGTCCGGATGTCAGCTCCTCTGTCGGAAGACCAGATGAAACACGTTGCGGCGCAGTGTGTTGATCGTGCCGGTTTCACGCACTCTTGCGTCTACCTGCTTTGTCTGCGGGGAGGATTTCCTCCTGGGACCGCTATTACTGATCTCCGAACCTGCGAGCAGGAATTCATCGCGTATGCGGTTCCCTGGTACACCACAGTGCCGGCAGAGTGTGCACACATCGGCGCACATCTTTTTCTTGCGGAGACGCGCCGGGCGCCCAACGCAGCGATCAACCAGCGATGCAAAAATTTCAACCGGATGGACCTGACGCGTGCGCAGTTTGAAGCCCTTGATGCCGGCGCCCACCAGCCGGTCCTGTTGTCGACCGACGGCTACCTGACCGAAGGACCGGGCTTCAACTGCTGGATTGTTCGCGATGGAAAGTTACTCACACCGTCCCACAATGTCCTGGAAGGGATCACACGCCGGACTGTGTTCGATATGTGCGAGATGATAGGTCTCGATGCGGAGGCGAAACATCTGTATCCCCGTGATCTGGAGTATGCTGAGGAAGCCTTCCTGTCCTCCACGGCAGGCGGAATCTTTCCTGTAACAAAGGTCAGTGGAAAACCTGTCGGTGAGGGCGAACCCGGGCCGATCACCCGGCGGTTGCGCGACTTCTATTGGGCCAAGCGGGCCGAGGGCTGGCATGCTACCTCGGTAGCCGATTTGATCGCCACTGTGGACGCCGTGCACGGATGATGCCGGAGCGAAGGCCGGTTAGTTAGTTGCCCCAGTGAAAAATCACACCCAGCATGTTTTTCTCGCGGTGGTACGCCATCTCATATGCTTCGACTATTTCACTGTAGTGGAAACGATGCGTGATCAACCGCTTTGGTTCAAGGCATCCATCGTTCATCAGGTCCAGCATGAACTCGCACTCCCGGAACCGATCGAAGCGCATCGAATGAGCCGGATACAAATCACCTGCTTTTCCTGAGACGGCGATGAGTGAGATGCCTTTCTGGTAGAACCACTTCATGTCGAGCGGGTTGAAATCCAACGGAGGCTCACCGCGGCCTGGCAGGGCCACGATCGAAACACGTCCGCCCGGTCGCACGATTTCCAGTGATTTCCTGTAAGCAGGCCAGGGATTAGCAGTCTGAACCACCAGGTCGATGCCCGCACCACGCGTGATGTCGTCCAGTTCCTGGGTTAATTCGGGATGATCAGACAGGAAGGACGCATGTGCTCCCATTCGCCTGGCCATCTCCAGCCGCACCGGGCTGTTACCAATCGCAATAATTCTCGCTCCCAGCAACGGACCGAGGGCGACAGCCCCCAAACCCAGCACGCCAAGGCCGACCACCGCAACAAATTCGCCGGGCTGAAAATGTGCCTTGCGGAAGCACAGTGAACTCAGAGCGTAAAGCCACGCATAAACCGCATCCTCGTTCTGAACGTTGTCGGGTACTCTGACCAGGCAATCCGATTCACGTGCAATGTAGTCCGATTGATGCGGCGCAATGGCAACGATTCGATCGCCGACACGGAAGCGGGTTACGTCACAACCCACTGCACGTGCGATTCCAAGATTACTGTCACCGACCCACCGCGGATAGTCGGGCGCTCCAGGAACATGTTCTGCACCTTCGTAATTACCCCGATCCGTACCGATTTTGAGAGCTGAAATCTGCGTTTCGACTAATACCTGATCACCCTGAAGGTTGTCTGTATCAAGCGGCTGCTCTTCGATTCGAAGATCGCGTGGTCCATGAAGTATCGCGATTTTCATGATCGTCAGGTTCCTGGTGATGAGTTTATTGCCGTCGTTCGTGTTTGCGCATCACTTCTCCGAACTTCGTTTCCCAGTACCGGTACCCGGAGCCGGGCTCCTGTCCGGCTGAATGGTGTTTGAGCGATCGACCTGTCGGTGCGGCTCTGCTCCCGTAACACACCAGCCTTGGACTGATGACGCATCAGCAAACTGCGGAAAAGAGCATCATTCACGGATCGCGGTATCAAAAGATAACAGGGGATGAACAACAGTGATAATGATCGGCGCGATTCAAATGTTTCTTCTGCTGCCAGGACTATGGCCGGGTTTGGGTACGATGAATCAAGACGCGGGTGTATGGCTGAATGTGTATGTTCGCTCCGTGGAAGATAAATTCTGCGACATACAGCGTCGTCCGGAACGGATATCACGCAGTTTTCATGTTATGTTGTGTTCAATCGCGAGCCCGAACCGTGGCCCATGCACAGGTTTTCACTGAGGAACGTGTGAAACGACGTTTTCCTGTTTTGCAGCGCTACCAGTGAAGCGATCCAGCCATTTGGAAGCCTGAAGGATGAAAAGCAGACATACATCGCTCATTGTCCTTGCTGTCACTGTTTGGATGTCCGGTGTTCTGAAAAGCGTCCACGCGGACATCGAACCAGCGGCTGACGCACCGCAGCCAATGACGCCGCATGAAAGCGCAGCAAAGATGCGTCTGCCAAACGGGTTTAGTATCGAACTGGTGGCCTGCGAACCACTTGTTCAGGATCCTTCGTGCATCGCCTTCGATGAGCGAGGTCGGTTGTTTGTCTGTGAACTGCATGGCTACAACATCGAAGGCCATCTCGACGTCACCGTACTGAACAGGACGGGGGTGCTGGACAGGAAGGTCCGGCGGATTCGCTGGGAACTTGAAGGTGGTGAAATCGCGGAGGCCGCTTCCATGCTGCAGTATGGTGTCGTCAAGCTGCTGACTGACGTTAACGGCGACGGAGTTATGGACGAAGCTGCAGTCTGGGCGAAAGACCTTCCTCCCTGTTACGGGGTGATTCCGGCTCGTGGCGGTGTGATCGTTGTGTGTGCTCCGGACATCATCTTCCTCGCTGATCGAGACGGCGACGGCCAGCCGGAAGTTCGCGAGACTCTGTTCACCGGTTTCCGCACGCGCGTACTGGAACGCGGAATCAATAATCCTCGCTGGGGACTTGACAACTGGATTTATATCGGGGCCGGCGGCGAAGGCGGGACCATCACCGGACCTCATCTGGCCACGCCGGTGGTACTGCAGCACACCGACTTTCGTATCAGGAGCGACGGTTCCGCAATTGAACCGGTGACCGGGCGAGTTGGCACATTTGGTTTGACGATGAATGATGTCGGAGACCGCTTTCCGTCTACCGGTGGGCGACCGGCAATGTATGCTTTGCCGCTGACCTGGCACTATCTCACACGGAACCCCTACGTTCCAACTCCTGAAACTAACCATTTCGCGGCGAATTATCGTCGTGGATTTCGCATCAGCCAGCCCCACCCATGGCGGGTCCGGAGACGGCGGGATCCGGCCTGGGTGAAGTTCTACGGGGAGCACGAAACTGACAGCAACTTCTTTTCCGGCGGATGCAGCAACACGTTCTACGGTGATACGCTGTTCCCGGATCAATATCACGGCAACATCTTTTATTGCGAACCGTCGCTCAACATGGTGCATCGTTGTGTTGTGACACGAGATGGTGCCGGTTACAAAGGAAAGCGGGCGGCGAGCGAACAGCAGTCGGAGTTTCTCGCTTCAACGGATCAGTGGTTTCGACCCATGAATTTGCGCATCGGTCCGAACGGTGCGCTTTACATCGTCGACATGTACCGCGAAATCATCGAAGACTACTCGGCGATTCCGCGTTTTCTGCAACAGCAGTACGGACTCGACAAAGGCGGAGATCACGGTCGAATCTGGCGACTTCTGCCTGAGTCAGCATTAGAGCGGCAAGTCGACAATTTTTCCACGTTCAGTGCCGAACAGTTGGTACAGGCCATCGATGATACTGGTTTCTGGCAGCGACTGACAGCGCAACGCTTACTCATTGAGCGTAACGACGTGTCAGTTGTGGAATCACTCACGGAACACCTCGGTGCGGCAGCCACTCCACAGACAGGTATTCATGTCCTTCACACGCTCAATGGCCTTGGAAAATTAGAGGCTACTCATGTCGTTCGGGCGCTTGAACGCGAGTATTACGGAGTACGTATCCATGCCTTGCGTCTGGCAGAGCGATGGCTTAACACAAACAACGCACTGTGGGCGAAAGTGGCTTCGATGACAGACGATCCGGATTCTGCTGTGCGCCTGCAGTTAGCGATGACTCTCGGCGAATCGCACAGTCAGCGGGCCGTCGAGGTGTTACAGACGTTGGCGCAAAAACACGGCAGTGACCGCTGGATGGCAGCGGCGATTCTGAGTTCGTGCAGCCGGCACGCGGGTGAATTTCTGCTCAGGCTGCTTCAACAGGCCCGACAAACGACGAACACAGTAGCCTTGTTGCATCCACTGGCGGCTACGGTTGCCAGCCAGCGGGACAGCTCCACCATGTCACTGGCGCTGGCAACCGCTTCGGGACTGGAGGAAGCCGCTGCCCGAGCCTGTCTCACAGGATTCGTGGAAGGGATGTCGCGTGGAACCGAGCCTGTTCGCGCAGTGACTGACGGCTGGGCTGGTATTTCGCGACTGCTGGACAGCGAATACCCGTCAGTTCGTGATCTGGCGACACAACTTGCCGCAGAATTGCCTTTGGCAGACAGTGCTCAACTGAAGGACATTTTCGCCGGGGCAGTTCGTCAGGTACTCGATACAGACGAGTCACTGGACGATCGTCGACGGGCGATGCAGATTCTGGCGAGCGCACCGTACGACACAGTCGCCCGCGCAGCAGTCAGTTGTCTGGACGTCAGGCAGGCTCCAGCATTGCAGTTTTCTGCTATTGCGGCCCTGAGGGCCTCCGGAGACCAACGGGCTGGTGTAGTTCTGCTCAGGAACTGGGAGGGCTACACACCAAAGGTGCGCAACGCCGTACTACAGGCCGTATTTGCTCACACCAACAGGCTCCCTGCGCTGCTGGACGCGATTGCGAAAGGATCTGTGCTTCGATCTGACATCAAGTTAATCCAGCGTGAACAGCTTCTATCCGCTGGCGACGAACACGTTGCTGCACGAGCACAACAGTTATTTGCCAGTCCGTCAACTGGTGCCGAACTGCAGCAGCGTCTGGGACGTTATCGACAGGCGTTGTCCGCGCCGACTGATGTTGAGCGTGGTCGAGAGATCTTTGCCAAACACTGTCTCGCATGCCATACGCTGAGAGGCGAAGGCCATGAGGTCGGTCCGGCGCTGGGCAGTATTACCAACAAACCTGACGAAGCAGTCCTGCTCGATCTGCTTGATCCCAGCGGCCACATCAGTCCGGAATACCGAAGCTACATTGTGACAACGGAGAACGGCCGCATCTTTACCGGCGTCCTTGCCTCGGAGTCTCCAACCAGTATGACGCTCCGCAGGGAGAAAGGAATGAGTGAAACAGTTCTGCGGAGAAATATCGAACTGATCAAAGCCTCTGAGGTTTCATTAATGCCGTCCAATCTTCACGAAAATGTCAGCCCTCAGGGAGTTGCTGATCTCATCGGTTTTTTGCGGCAGGGATTCAATCGATCTGGTGGAAAGTGATTCCGGTTCAAAAAAGGATGTGTAATTCCATGGTAAACAATACGTTTCAGGGGGTATGGCCCGCGCTGGTGACGCCGCTGGACGACGACGGTCGGCCCAATCATGCTGCCATCGAGCGGCTTGTTGAGCTTTTTGTCAGCCAGGAGGTCTCAGGACTCTACATTCTGGGTTCAACGGGCCAGTGGCCGCTCCTGTCTCTGCAGCACCGCCAGCAGGTCGCTGAGCGAATTGTTCAGTGTGCAGCCGGTCGCATCAACGTAATGGTCCATGTCGGTGCATTGGCAACTGATGATGCCGCCGAACTTGCCCGGCATGCGGAATCGATTGGTGCCAACGCGGTTTCAGCGGTCGGGCCTGTCTATTACTCTTTCAGTGTGGATGATGTGTTTCTGCACTATGAACGGATTGGACATGCCTCGACTCTGCCGCTTTTTGTCTACCACTTGAGGCACGTCAATCAGGTTTCGATTCCCGCACGTGACTATGCTCTTCGCGTCCTCGATCTGCCCAATGTCGGTGGTATCAAGTTCACGGATCACGATCTCTTTACTCTTGCTCAGATTCATGAAACGGCGGGCGAGCGATTGCGGCTCTTCACCGGTGCTGATCCGCTGTTCTGTCATGCGACCCTCAGTGGAGCCGTCGGTGCGATTGGAACGTTCTTTAATGTCTGGGCGGTTCCCGCACAAAGAGTCCGGGACCGTTTTGTTGCTGGTGACTTTGAAGCGGGACGTCGGTTCACAGCAGCATTTCAATCGGCGCTCGCGGAAATCATCAGACGCGGTGCGATCTGGACGTTTCTGAGGTCAGCAATGTTGTTCCGATATAAGATCGATATTGGAATGCCACGAGGCCCGCTTGGAGGACGGGATTCTGAATGGGAGGAAGAACGTGTCCGCGAAATTCTAACGAAAGTAGACAATGCGGCCGAATAGCCGGGACATTCACAAACAGCCTGCAGTTATTAATTTACCCATGTTTGGATCTCAATGACTTCGCCGGCCCGAATAATTGTGTGATTCAGTGATGAGCGCCGAGCAGATAATGTGACACAGGAGTGTGTTGTCATTGACAGGACACAGATGAAACCAGGTGCAACTGAGCGTGTGCGCGTTGCTGTCACGCCGGAGGAAAGTTACGGCGCTGAGTACCCGGCCGAGCTTTCGAGTATTCTCAGCCGCGATGATGTGCGGAAAGCATACGATTTTTTTTGCCGCCTGCCCGGGTATACCCGAACACCTCTGGTTGAGCATCAGGGACTCGCCGACGAGTGTCATGTGGCCTCTGTCATGATCAAGGACGAAGGTCAGCGAACGCCCACACACAGCTTTAAAGTACTTGGTCCCCCATATGCACTGGCAAATCAGCTCCTGTTGCGGATCGGTCAGACAAACCTAAACCTGGCCGACGTCGCGGAAGGAACACGGAAGTCCGAACTTCAGGGTCTCACCGCGTGTGCGGCGACGTCCGGTAACCACGGCCGGGCTTTGGCGTGGGCCTCAAAGCAGTTTGGCTGCCAGTGCCGAATCTATATGCCTGATTTTACGGGTATATATCGAGAGGAACAAATACGGAAATTCGGAGCCACCACGGTCCGTGTTCCGGGAACGTACGACGCCGCGGTTGAATGTGCCGCTCAGGATGCGGAAATTCGCGGTTACGTACTGGTTGGAAACGGGACTCAGCCAAATTCAGACGTCCTGCGCCACAATGTGCATGGTTATTCCATACTCGGAGAGGAACTGATTTCGTCGAGACCCAACAACATCACAGCGACACATGTGTTTGTCCCCGCGGGAGGGGGATCGCTGGCAGCGGCGTTGACGGGACGGCTGTGGATGGAATACGGCAGCAGTCGGCCAAAGGTCGTAATTGTTCAGCCCCATGCAGTGGATTCAGCATATCAAAGCTGTCTGCAGCGCGCGTGCGTTCCGGCTCAGGGTGATCTTGCCACTTTGATGGACGGACTGTCGGTACGGGAACTGGCCGCAGATGCCTGGGAGATCCTGCGGAGAGGGGCTTTTGCATTCACCACGATCGGTGACGAAGTTGCATTGAAGGTCCTGAAGAGATTTCACCAGGACAATTTAACTGCGGTCGGTGAAACAGGAATCGCTGCGATCGCGGCATTCATGGCCGCAGCCAGCGACGCAGATGTTCGCAGACAGCTTGTGCTGAATGAGACAAGCCAGGTTGTTGTGATCGCCACGGAAGGGATTACAGATCCGGGAGTTCTGAACCGTCTGGTGGGTTTCAGAAAGTGAAGGACGAAAAATACTCGCAGTTGTCCGCAGCAAACAGAGCAGCTGTTTACATCTGCCAGGGTTGATTGTCGCGCATTCGTATGTCCCGCACCACGATGATTCATGAGTAAGTAACTGGAGACTGTCGTATTCCATCGAGTACTTCGAGGCGGCAGACAGCAACGAATACGTCAATAACGCCGGACAGGCGGTATTACAGACATGAAGTTTAATTCAGTGTCAAGGTGTACTTGTAGCAGTTTGCATGCCGCCAGTCGTCGGTATGTTCACCGTAGGCAGTCAGATAGATTTCAATGGCATGAGTTTCCCGGTCTTCGAAAAATTTGCAGTTAGAGAACTGCACCGCCTCGCTGTGATGCGGTTGACGATCGTCAATCGCAGTCAAGGAGTGCCTGATAAGCAGTCCGGTGCGCTGGTTGACTTCACCAAGGATCAGTGGATAACGGGGATGATTGCCGTGGGGTGGAGAATGGCAGACGTTTCCCAGCCAGTACAACCTGCCGTTGGAATGTTTCAGGAAGTTGCCGGGGGACGCGGATGAATAGAACCGCGCACCATTGTCGTAAGTCCAGGGTTGTACGTCGCTGAACGTTCTGCCGCCGTTGCTGGAAATGCTGTACCACTTTCGACCTGCAGTCATTGCCGTGTTGGAGCCGCGCCAGACCACAAGTACACGGCCCTCTGTTAATTCCGCGATATCCGGTTCATTGAGACCACGAAGCGAAATATGCCGGGGCAGCCAGACCGGGCTGCCGGCCGTCCAGTCGTAGTCATTTCGATTCGGATTCCAGCCGCCGATCATGCACAGTGATCCAATGGATCGCGAGTCCCGGTGAATATGCCAATGGTGCAGCTTGTGAGGATTGGGGTCAGGGGCATCTCTCGGGATATTGACCAGACAAAGGGGGTGGATCAGCGTGCCGTTGGAGTGCAGCAGAGTACCAAGACCCGGATACGCCTGATTGTTGTCACTGTAGCCAGGCTGCAATGGATTTTCGGGGTCGAACGCTGCGCCCGATTCATATTGCACTTGCTTTGGTTTGCTCCAGGTGCGTCCCAGATCAGGCGACAGTCTGTAATAAGTCGTATGATAATACCGTTCCTCAGTCTTCATCTGCCGCAATGTGAATCCGACAGCCATCCTGGAACGCGGATCGTAGATCACCGGGCTGGGGAACGAGGACTCCGAGCTCCAGATTCCCTGATACTGATGGATCTGATCCGGCAGCGGGACGGAGACGGACCAGGTACGGCCGTTGTCTCCGGAGAATTCCGCGCGAGGCTTGGCGTGCACGTCATCGACCCGTTCCACCGCCCGGATCATATAGCGATCGAGGTCGGGACCGATGTAGCCGAGAACGCACAATGGCGCAGCCTGCGGGTCCGTGCACTCAATGAAGATACTCTTCTCGATCGTCACGAGCGGGTCGTTGACTTCCCAGGGCTGAGGTTGTTCGCCTGCGAAGGTTACAGCCGAAGAGATGAGAATGGCGGAGAAAGTCGAAAACGCGTTGCCTGATACTTTTCGTGAATTCATTGGAATAATCCGTCGTAAAAACCCGTTCTCCATACAACACTACGCTGCACTTGGCGGGAAAAAATCTTCCGAATCCGTTCCCAACCCATCGGCGATACGGTTGATGTAGTTGAAATAAGAGACAACCTGCACGAGATCGTGGATAGCGCGGTCGTCGAAACCACTGGCCCGTAATTTCCGGACATCCGCTGCACTCATATCCTGCGGACTGGTTGTCAGTTTCTCTGCGAATCCAAGCAGGGATCGATCTGCAGACTCAAGGGAAGCTGCACGCCAATCCTTTTTGATCGCAGCCACCAGTGTCTCGTCACCGACCTCCGACCGGAGGTCGAATGCATGCGCCTCAAATCAGTAAAAGCAATCATTCACTTTGGAAACCACGACCGCTACCATTTCGCGTTGTGCGCGTGTCAGTGGCGAAGGACCTTTCATGATCTGCTCATAGAGCTTCAACGATGCTTCGAGGACCGGAGGATTGGGACTCATCGTTTTGACAATGTTCCATATCCGTCCGGCACGGCGCAGGGCTTCATCGTACAGCAGTCGCAGTGCTCCGGTCGCAGCATTTGTTCCGACCAAACGGATGTATGCCACCGTCGTTTTCTCCTGTCAGGCTGCAGAGTGAATGGTTTGTGATGGGCAGTAAGAGGTGAAAGTTATGGTTCTGCCAGCTGAGCGGCTGTCTGAGTCGGTGATTTCCAAGCGGATCCTGACCTCATTTTGTCAGTGAATGCATCAAGTACGGTGCTGCAATGCTTCCTGTGGCGCAGAAGCTCAAACTATCATTCACGGAATGCTGACTGTAATGTTTCCACAACATAAATCATGTCATCTTCTGACAAACCCGGAAACAGCGGCAGAGACACGGACAGGCTGTCAGCCTGCCAGGAGCTGGGATACTGCGACTCGGTGAGACCGTATGCATCCTTATAACAGCCCAGTTTCACCGGTGCATGAGTACCCTGGCGAGTTGTGACACCCCGGTCTTCCATCGCCATCAGCAGCGCGTTGCGACGATCTTCGAGTACTTCGCGGTTTGTGACCGAAGGCTTTTCCGGTGCAAACAGACAAACGTAACTTTGCCAGGAATGTATTGAAGTTTCGGCATGCTGAGGTGTCACCAGCCATGGTAAATCGAACAGTGCTGCGCTGTAGAAATCCGCACATGCTGTTCGTTCGGTCAGGATCGTTTCGAATCGATCGAGCTGACTGCAGCCGATTGCTGCCTGCAGGTCGGTCATGCGACAATTGAATCCGAATTCATTGAACTCCGCCAACAGGAATCCGGCTTTGCCGTGATGACGCTGATGATCACTGATGGAGGCCCCGTGATTGCGCAAGGTGCGACTGCGTTCTGCGAGGTCTTGTCGGTTCGTTATGATCATCCCGCCTTCACCGGTAGTGATAGACTTCCGTGGATGAAAGCTGAAACACGCAGCGTCGGAGCGCTGTCCTGGAGATGTACCCAGCAGTTGGCTGCCCAAAGCACACGCGGCGTCCTCCACCAGCCACAAATTGTATTTTTCGGCAATTGCTGCAATTTGCGGCATATCGGCAAAGAGCCCAAACAGGTGCACCGGGATGATTCCCACGGTCCTGTCAGTAATGTGCTGTTCAATCCCCAGCGGATTGATATTCCAGGTAGTCAGTTCAATGTCACAAAAAATCGGAGTAGCACCGCAGTGCCACACCGCGTTCGCCGTTGACACCCAGGTAAACCCTGGCACGATGACTTCATCTCCGGGCTGAACACCCAGTGCCTTGAGCGCCAAATGCAGTGCCGTTGTGCAGGACGTAGTTGCGATGCCATGTTCAACCTTGTTCATGGCGGCAATGCGCTGCTCAAAACGAGCGACCTCCTGTCCCTGAACGAGCCATCCGCTGTCGATAACTCGACACACCGCTTTTTTTTCGGCGTCACCGGTGACAACGCGACAGATGGGGACTTTGCGAGTGGTTGCTGACACGAAGAGAATCCTTTACGGTCATTGTCTCCTGGTGATACAAGATGGAAAAGTAGATCAGATATCTGATTTGCTGGTGTACTTGATATAGAAACTTTTCGGGACGAGGCTGGCCTTCATCAGTGTATAAAACATTGGACGCAGCCGTTCAAAGAGTGGTTTGTATGTCTTGAAACTTCGCCAGTTTCGAGTCGGCTCAGTGAACAAATGCTCGAATTCCGTATCACTGAAACGCAGTCTTTTTTTCACAATGTCCAGAATCTCCGGATCAAAGTGAAAGGGCTTTTGGAGCTCCAGAAGAGCCTGTTGCCGATTCATCTGGCCGGAACGCACCAGAGCCGAATTTCCCAGGGTTCGTGTGTCCAGGCCAAATCTTCTGGGTGCATAGTAGCTGTGCAGGAAGATCGTAAACCGGTTCTCCAGGTGATGACCACCGTACCATTCCCATCCATACTCGCTGGCCAGGGTCTTCTTGGCGGCTTCCTTGTCGTAATCCATCCAGTACAGCGGACGGATTTTGCGGATGCGATTGAACAGTGTGTACTTCATGAATCGGGTGAACCACAGATTTGGGAACGTCTTCAACCGATGTTGTGAGTAATTGCCGTATTCTTTGACGACGCTCTGAACGTACTTACCATCAATATAGAACCAGCCCAGCGGCGCCACGCCTTCGGTGCGGAAAGAATGGCCTTCCATCTGGAATCTGATGCCATGTTTTGCGCACGCCATGTACAGCGTGGTCGCAAGTCCCACGTCGGTCGGCGTTTCGATGTCAATCACGCCGGCCTTCAGAAATGCTCTCAGGATGTCG
This sequence comes from Planctomycetota bacterium, assembly GCA_963581585.1. Lineage (GTDB taxonomy): Bacteria > Planctomycetota > Planctomycetia > Planctomycetales > Planctomycetaceae > S139-18. The sequence continues at coordinate 74,572 of CAUZPL010000004.1, read as the reverse complement.
TTATATTCTTCGTTATCGACAACATGAGTGAACAGCTCGATTCCCAGCTTGTCGAGCATCGTATGGATATTTGTCGTGGCGGTCGTGGTATTCCAGGTGTTGTCGAAATGGACGGCCAGTGGACGCAATCCGTATTCCTTTGCTTTGACCAGCATCCAGGAGCTGTCGCAGCCGCCACTGACACCAATGACAACGTCAAATGGCTTGCCTTTGCCGCACCTGCGGATTTCGTCGATGGTTTTCTCCAGAATCAATTTGCCCTGCCGCCCGGTTGGATAGTCTTTCTCAAGTTGTTCCGTGGTACGGCAGTAGTTACACACGCCCTGGTTATCGAATTTAATGGCTGGAGTTTCTGCATCGAACACGCATCGACTGCATCGGACCGCTGCTTGGTGAGCTGCCTGGATACGCTGAAAGTAATCACGGCGATACGGGTCAGGCTGGTGGGATGTTGCCGGATCCGTTTTGATCGGTTGACTCATCGTTAGATTCCGTTCGGTCAGAGTCCGGAAGAAACTGTATGCAATCATCAGGATGTCCGGACGTTAAACTCGATGTCACAGGTGCGGAGTCCCGTTTTCGGCAGGGCTTAAACGAATGCGCTGGGCACCTGCGCCGATTTTGATTCGACCGCGTCCAATAGCAGGTCCAGTCTGTCTCGTGTAGGATAATTGACCAGAACAGCTCGCTGTGATCCCTGATAAACAAACAGGCTGCCGGCGGCAGCGGCGGACACCGGTGTTGTTTCAAGCAATTGCTGGATATGGTCCATTTGACCCGCCCCGCCGCAGCCTATCACAGGAATATCCACCTGGTCGGCAACGATCTGCATCAATTCCCAGTCGTATCCTTCAAACGTTCCGTCCTGGTCGACAGAGGTCAGGAGCAACTCTCCGGCCCCACGCCGACTTGCCTCGCGAGCCCAGTCCGAAGGCGATGGTTTCCATTTTTTCCTTGCATTATTGGTGACCACATTCCAGCCGCCGCGCCATCGACAGCGGCGGCAGTCGACCGACACCACGATGCTTTGGGACCCAAACGTATCCGCCAGTTCGGTGATCAGCTTTGGACGCTGCAGGGCCGCTTCGTTGACAACAATTTTCTCGGCTCCGCTACGAAACAGTTTGCGCGCCTGATCGACGTTCGTCACACCACCACCGTAACCGAATGGCATGAATGCTTCTGCCGCGATTTCCTCCAGCAGATCGTATTGAGGCCCCGCATCGGATACCGAGGCAGCAATGTCCAGAATCAGCAATTCATCAACTTCGCGCTCGTTGAAGATTCGCACGGTATTAATCGGGTCACCGACGTAAGTTGGATTCCGAAACTGCACCGATTTCACGAGCGAGCGTCGCTTCAGCAGCAAAACCGGGATGACTCGTCGAAGCAGCACGGAGATCTATAACTCCACAAAGTTTCGGAACAGTTGCAGGCCGCACCGGTGGCTCTTTTCCGGATGAAACTGAACCCCGAAAATCTGGTCCTGTCGAACCGCACAACAGAATTCGAATCCGTACTGGGTGACTGCCGCCCGACTGGAAATATTCTGAGGAACCGCAAAAAAGGAATGGACGAAATAGAATCGCGACTGAGCGTCGAGCTCGTGGAACAGTGGAGAATCATCTTCAGGGCGAACGAGGTTCCATCCCATGTGGGGAATTCTGAGCGGCTTCTGGTTTTCCCGCCATTCGAATCGCTGCACTCGTCCCGGGATCCAGCCCAGTCCGGCTGCTGTACCTTCTTCGCTTGAGTCCAGTAGCAGCTGCATGCCCAGACAGATCCCCAGGAGTGGCTTGTGTTGTTCTAGGACGAGGTCGTCCAGCAGTTCCTTAATGCCCGATTCACGCAGGTGATGCATACCCGCATCAAAGGCTCCCACACCTGGAAGAATCAGTTTGTCGGCCGAACGTAGTTGGTCCGGATTTGAAGTGAGTGCAGAATCAGCTCCGACCTTTTTCAGCATTCGCTGAATCGACCCCACATTGCCCATTGAATAATCAACAATGGCAATCATTGCCGCGTTTCCGCCATTGAATGCTGGTGAGCCAGTTTTCGGGCCGGGATTCCCGCTACAATCGAATGGTCGGGAAAGGACTTCGTTACGACCGCACCTGCGGCGACCTGGACATTTCGGCCCAGTTTGACACCGGGAAGAAGGACACTGTTGACCCCCAGGTCACATCCGTCTCCGATTTCAACGGCAGCAAACTGCAGTGGTCGTTTCATGATGGCCAAATGAGATTCCTGATTCAGATCATGAGCTGATGTGAAGATTCTTGCTCCTGGCCCGATACCCACATCTTCTCCGATGAGAATACCTGCTGCGGAGTGCACAAATGTGTGTTGACCAATCCAGGTGCCTTTCCCAATCGACATCCGGCTGTTGTAGTACCCCTTCACGATGGCGTAATGTCCGATGTAGACATCGTCACCGATGCTGAGTGTTTCCGGATGAAACACCAGCGCACCGTGCTCAATGATAACTCCGGATCCACACTCGTGAAAATCCCATGGTGGCAATCCGGTCCCGTGACTTTTCATGCGACTGCCCGTTTAGCAAACCAGTCCGCCGTTCGCTGGATGCCTTCTTCCAGGTCTACAGATGCCTTAAAACCCAGGAGTTCTTCAACTTTAACCACACTTGGAATTCGGATTGCAACGTCGGCCGACAGTGGTGGATCATGACAAATGACAGACTGTGATCCAAGAACTCGGCAAACAGTATTGGCCAGCCCGAGAATCGTGATTACAGCCCGAGCGTTGCCGATGTTGAAACTCTCTCCTACCGCATGGGCATCATGAAAGCATCTCATGGTGCAGTCCACGAAATCATCCACATAGCACCAGGCACGAATCTGATTGCCGTCTCCATCGATACGAATTTCTTCGTTGTTAAGGGCCCGTCTGATGAAGATCTGCATTGCTCCTTCACCGGTCTGGCCCGGCCCGTACACATTGAATGGACGAACAGTCGTCACCGGCAGACCGTACTCAGAGTGATAGGCCTTGGCCAGGTGTTCTCCTGCCAGTTTACTGACGGCATAGGTCCAGCGAGCCTCGCCTGCCGATCCAGCAACTGTGGAATCTGATTCGGATGAGCGAAAGGCCATCGGACCGAAGACTTCCGATGTCGAAAAATCGATCACTCGATCGGGAACGCTGTTCACCCGAGCAGCTTCCAGTACGTTGGCGGTACCGATCATATTGACGCGCATGGTGGTGACCGGGTTACGAATTACGGTGTCAATCCCCGCAATTCCCGCGGCATGAATCACTGAATCACTTCCTTCCATCGCGGCAACCAGAGCGTCAAAATCAAGAACGTCTCCTCTGATCACCGTTACGCTGGGATGTCCATTCAGCTCACTCCCCGACAGTGTGTCTCGATGGAAATTGTCGTAGACAATGACATCGTGTTCGGGGACCAATCGTCGGATGAGACTGTTAGCAATGAATCCGGCTCCACCCGTAATGAAACAGCGTTTTCGCTGTCCGGGATCCATTCTCGCGATGCTGGGGGTCGGCATGTTGTTTCCAATCGATGATCCGTCGCTGACGCTTCGGGTCACGAAAGAGATCAGTTTTCAGGCAGCCGCAGCTGTAGGACCACAGGCTGCATTGACGGACTCGGCAAGCGCGTTTACGACACGTTCCTGATCGCATACAGACAACCAGGGTGACATTGGGAGACTCAGACACTGCGTGGCCACGTCTTCTGTGACCGGAAAATCACCAGACTGATATCCCAGATGAGACATCACGGGCTGCTGCGTCAATGGAACAATGTAATAAGCAGCTGATGGAATACCGCGGGACTTCAACTCGGCCTGCACAGCATCACGATTGTCCACGCGGATTGTGTATTGAGCGTAAACGCTGGTGTTTTGAGGATGGACGAATGGTGTCCTAACGGTTGGAATTTTCTGCCGAATCAGACGGTCGTATCGTCCCGCTACCATGGCCCGCTGCTGGCACTCGGATTCAAACACGTCCAGTTTTGCCAGCAGTACGGCGGCCTGCAGAGTATCCAGACGACCGTTCATACCGACGATGGGATGATGGTGTTTCCTGAGCTGGCCGTGAGCCCGAATCTGTTTCATACGTGCGGCCAGCGCGTCATCGGACGAAAATAGTGCTCCACCATCACCATAGCTGCCCAGCGGCTTGGTTGGGAAAAACGAAGTACTGCCGATCGTCGAGAGGCCGCAGGACAGCTGACTATTGCACGTGGCGCCGAGACTCTGAGCTGCATCTTCGATCACCGGCACCCCGTGACGTTCGGCAATCGCATTGATGGCAGGCATGTCGGCGCACTGTCCGTACAACGATACCGGCATGATAGCTTTTGTATCCGATCCGACAGCCTGCTCCAGCCGACCGGCATCCAGATTGAACGTATCCGGATCAATATCAACAAAGACCGGCTTCGCGCCGACCAGCAAAATGGCTTCAGCGGAGGAAATCCAGGTGTACGGTACGGTGATCACTTCGTCACCGGGACCAATTCCCAAAGCCATCAGCGCGATCACGAGTGAATCGGTACCACTGGACACGGCGATGCAATGCCTGACTCCAACATAATCGGCCAGTCGTGTTTCCAGTTCGGTCACTTCTTTACCCAGGATGTACTGGCCGCTGCGAAGGACGTGGAACATGCGGCGTTCGATGTGGTCTCGCAGCCGGTTCTGTTGAGTTGCAAGATCGAGGAATCCGATCGAGGCACCCTGTGTCTTCCGCCGGAAGAATTCGGCCGGCGATATGGCCTGATCCACATGAGCCAGCAGAGTGTTGTTTCGTGTAACGAGTGCCGCACCATCACCCAGTCGGCTAACCGCCATGGACAAACCGTGGGTCATGGGAGTCTGATCACCGCAGTCACTGTCTTCGGACAATGCCGACAGCCAGTTGACCATCGGTCTGAGGTTCTTCATGGCCGACAGAGCTGCTTCCGACGTACCCAGTCGTTCTGTCAGTTTCCGATGAACATGATCGCTGGCGGCAACATACAGCCAGAAACGTCCAGGCTGACGAAGCAAGGGATGGCACTGCAGATCTTCTTTCCGCAACAGTGCCAGTTCGACGGCAATATCCGGACCGATCAGAATTTCAGTCATCGGATCGATACTCACGGTAAGATTGCCGTCCGTTAACCAGATGATCGGGAAGTCTGCAGTCTTCAGGGAGGTCAACGCATTGCACTTCGTTGTTCGATGACCGGATATAGTTGAGTCCCGATTCTGGGCAGACCGCCGAACTGTCACGGTCGAATCTCAATGGGTGCCCGTGACGACTCATCCATCCGCGAGGTTTGCCGGGAACACCGACAATCAATTCGTAATCATTCACATTGCGCGTCACTACGCTGCCTGCCGCAATAAACGCATAACGCCCAATCGTGATGCCACAGACAATCGTGGCGTTAGCACCCACCGTTGCTCCACGACGGATTGTTGTTTTTTCGCAAAGTGATCGCCGCACGACCTGACTCCGAGGATTGGACACATTCGTCAGTACACACGAAGGTCCCAGGAACACATCGTCTTCGATCGCCGTGCCTTGGTAGATCGCAACGTTGTTTTGTACTTTGACGTTATCTCCAATGCTTACACCGCCGGCAACCATCGTGTTCTGACCAAAGCTGCAGCTACACCCGATGATGGCTTTGGAATAAACGTGAGCGAAATGCCAGATCTTTGTGTCGGCGCCGATCGATGCACCTTCATCGACGATGGCTGTCTCATGCACAAAGACGTTAGCCAGTTGTGTTGCGGATACCATATCGGTGACAGTCATGCAGCACGTTTCCCGGTCCGGCGTCCTGTCAGATACGGATGAGCCACACCCAGGGACGAAACCACACTGCTGTGGCGCAGCTGATAGATCAATTCAATCGCAGGCTGTGCCGCGTCCAGACCATAGCCGCCTCCCGCAAGTATATCGCGGTAGACTTCAGTATGCAGATCTGTAAATCCGGCCGACAGATCAAGTTCCTGATCGTCAACGGTCAGAGATCGGTAAGCATGGCCACCTTCGCGGCGAACGTGATCCGGAAGATCGGCTTCATCAACGGAAAGGAACCACCGAACGCGGGCGTTTTCCAGCTCCAGTACACCGGACATCCGACTGGCTTCCGCCAGATGAAGCGATGAGCGATTCACACCTCCGTAGAGCCAGAGCAGAAAATCAAAGAAATGGACACCAATGTTCATGGCCACGCCACCAGATTTGCTGGCGTCTCCCTTCCAGGAGTGGTGGTACCATTTGCCTCGGCGGGTCACATAGGTCAGGCAGATGTCTTTGCGATCGGTCGATTCAGATTCTGCGACTTCCTTCAAAGCCTTCACGGCCGGATGCAGTCGCAGCTGCAACACATTTAAGATTCGATGACCAGTTTCTTCTTCCAGTTCTCGCAGCTGATCGAGGTTCCAGGGATTGATCACCAGTGGTTTCTCACAGATCGCGTCAGCGCCTGTTCGCAGAGCCAGGCGACAGTGAGCATCGTGGAGATAGTTCGGCGAACAAACAGCCACATAGTCCACAGCATCCACACCGCAGTTGCTTCGCCGTGTTTTGTTGAGGTGCCGATCGAACCGTTCAATTTCAGTAAAGAAACTGGCGTTGGGAAAAAAACTGTCGATGATGCCGACGGAATCGTGGGGGTCGAAAGCGGCGATCAGACGATTTTTGGTACCGCGGATGGCCTTCATGTGCCTGGGCGCAATGTACCCTGCCGCACCAATCAAAGCAAAATTCATGGCAAACGACTTCCATGCAGTTGCCAGGCAGTGAACTGGTAGAATCCAGGCGGAATACTAATTCCAGGCAACTTCCCACGCAATACCGGTCCCGGTTGAGGCTGGCGACGCGTGCGGACAGGACATTGGCATTCTGTCACTTTTCCGAACTCCGGCCGGAATGCGGACCATCAAGGAAAACGTTGCCGTTGCTGCCAGCATGTGTCACGATTGCATTTCAGTAAACCGACGCTGGCGACGTCCGCAACATACCGCCTCCGGGGCGCTGATCTGGACTCAATGAAGCTGCGTTTGATAAAAGGCGCTCGTGTATTCTGGCCGCGACACACCAAACGTGCATTGCGCACGGAACGGGCCGGGAGACTTCTTTGATGAAAGATATGTTGAAAAACGGATTCGTCTGGTCCGAAAAATCCTTCCGATCCTTTAGTCGTGCACGGTGCAGGCTGATGGAATCGTCAATGATCCCGAATACGGATTTGTGGAATCGATGGAAGTCCTGTCGTTTGTTGCGCGCTTTGTGGCGGCTTACAAGAAGCGATTTGCATTATCAGTCGTTCTTGCCGGGATCGTGGCCATCCTGTGGGGTGCAAATCTCGCAGCCGCTTTTCCCCTGGTAGAAATTCTGTTTCAGGACAGAACTCTCAGTGAGTTCGTGGATGAGGAGCTCAACAAGGCACGAAAAGAAGTCGAAGACAGGACTGTTCGTCTGGAACAGATCCCGGTAGATGACAGCCGGCGACTGGCCAAAATCCAGGAAGGAATCGGAAAAGCAGCACGAAGGGTTTTTCTGTACGAGACCATGAAAGGTCACCTGCTTCCGTGGGTGCCTGAAGATAAATTTGAGACGATCTCCCTGCTGCTCGGACTCGTCCTGCTTGGAACACTTGTCAAGTGTGCCATGGTTTTTGCCCAAGAACTTTTGGTCGGCGGTGTTATCCAGAATGTGGCAAATGATATTCGCCAGGAATGCTTTCGAACGGCATTGAGGCTGGACTGTCAAAGTGTTTCTCGCCTCGGCTCCAGTTCCCTGGTCGCACGCATGACCAACGACATCGAACAACTGTCCAACGGTCTCAGTGTGATGGGAATTCGACTGATCCGGGAACCGCTTAAAGCGCTGGCCTGCATCTCCATTGGATTCTACATCAACTGGAGACTGACATTGCTAGCGATGATTGTCGTACCAGTCAGCGGGTTGATGCTCGGGCATTTTGGCAAACTGATCAAACGCGCGGCCCACCGTGCAATGGAAACCATGACGTCGATTTACGACTGTATCTCTGAAACATTCGATTCATTTCGTATTGTGACAGCATTCGGCCAGCAGGAACATCAGAGCAAAGTATTTTCAGGAACCAATGACAAATACTACAACCGTTCGATGAAAATCATCCGCATCGCGTCACTCACGCGGCCGTCAACGGAGATCCTGGGCATGCTCGCGGTGCTGCTGGCACTGACGCCGGGAGCCTACCTGGTTCTCAACAACACCACCGAAATCTGGAACATCAAGCTGGCGCCGCGGCCAATGCGCATTTCCGAATTGACGACACTGTATGTACTGCTGGCCGGGACACTCGACCCCATTCGCAAGCTCTCAAATGCTTTCAATCTTATCAAACGTTCGCTTGCAGCAGGCGAGCGTGTCCTGGACCTGATTCGTATGGAATCCGAGGTTCGTGACACGGAAACTCCGCTGCCACCTGCCCGTCATCAAAGATCCATTTCGTTTCGTGATGTCTCCTTCCGTTACCATGGCTCTGACAGACTCGCTCAGTCACCGCGAGTGCTGGAAAACGTGTCTCTGGATGTGTCTTTTGGCGAAGTGATCGCAGTGGTTGGCAGCAACGGATCCGGGAAATCCACGCTGTTGAGTTTGTTGCCGCGGCTGATGGATCCGGAAGATGGAGAAATCCACATCGACCACATCAATATTCGCGATTATCGACTGAATGACCTGCGCAGTCAGATCGGTCTGGTCACTCAGGACACAATGCTGTTCAATGACACCGTCTTCCAAAACATAGTTTATGGTAATCCGGACGCTGACCGAGACGCGGTCGAGGAAGCCGCTCGTCAGGCGCATGCGTTTAACTTCATCAGCCAGCTGGAAAATGGATTCGACACTGTGATCGGACCGAAGGGCCAAAGCCTGTCGGGCGGTCAGCGACAACGGCTGGCACTGGCGCGAGCGATCGTTCGTCAGCCATCAATTCTGATTCTTGATGAAGCGACGTCTGCCGTGGACGCTCAAAGTGAAGATCTGATTCACCGCGTACTGAAGTCATTCTCCCGAGGTCGTACCGTGTTCATCATCACGCACGTGCTGAGTGAAACGTTTCTTGATCTGATCAATCGCATTGTTGTGATGGATCATGGCCGTATCGTGGCCACGGGCACTCATGATGAACTGGTCAATCACTGTGGGATCTATCGACGACTGACACAGTCCGGAGCCAACAGCAACCGCACGGCGGCGTGAGTGCGTTCGCAGACCGAATGCCTGTATGAGCCGCATGAAACGGGCTGCCATCTAGCTGTTCGGAAGCATGCCGATCAGGCGGCACGCCTCTGAAGTCGACTTAGTACACGTCGCCGCCACTGCCGCAGTTCCCAGCGAGCAACGGCGGCACGCAGTTTGGCTGAATCTCGTCGACTGAGACCATTCCGGAGAATACCTGTACCCTTGAAGTAATTTTGCACCCACAGATCCCAATCCTGTTCCTTCACACCGTGGTACTGACACGAACCGTAGAACTGACCGAGATCCTTGACGCCGGCCCGCAACCGGGCGAACGCCGAAGACAGGAGTTCCACCCGCTGGAGATCCATCAGTGTGGCCGTCACAGGGCTGCCGGGAATTGCCAGTTGTTGCGTGTTAATGAAGAAATGGTCGAGATAAAAATCATAGTGAAACAGAGCCGCTGCATGAAAACGTCGAGCGGTTTCAGCGACCGCCGTGATTGCCCGCGAACGCGCTTCGTTTGTGATACATGAATCATGCCAAAGATTGCAGGCAGGTACACAGCCAGTCAGCTCCTCGCTGATAAAAAACGAATTGGATTGCCAGGACCGTTGTTTGTACATGTGCTGCCCGGCGGCAATGATGTTCATCGTGGCGACTCCCGCCTGTCGACACCAGCTAACTGCTTCGGCTTCCGCCATTCCGGGCGTGTCACCCGCTCGTCGTACTCCTCGTTCACGTCGCCAGTCATTCAGTGAACGAACACGGTGCCGTTTAAGAAATGCACGAACCGGTCCGTGGTCGGTGGTGATCTGAAGTACGCAGTTGTCCCGAGCCTCCAGCGAGCGAATGACTTCAACCTGATCTGAATCCATGATCGCATCAAGGGTTGTCCATTTCAGTTGTTCAAAAGCACCGACGCAATCCGGTCTAACCCGCAGCAGTCCGTTGTCAAAGGCCACATAGTCGTTCGGCCAGTGCCACTGCTGAATCTGATCATTCATATTGCGTAGTTTCCCGGCCGTGGGATACGGTCCCTGCTGTCCTCAGAGCGAATGTCGCTCGCCGGTCCCTGTGTGGAACACGTTGTCGGCAATGTGACTTCTGCTGCCGGAAGGTCGCGCCGACCCGCAAATGAAAATTGCTATATCCGGATGCCCACTGACAATCAAGACGAATTCGTGTTTCCTCGGAGCTCTCAACCAGTCGTGATCTGGTGTCTGCTGGATGGCCGAGCCGGGCACGAGAATCAGGTGCTCGGATTGGCAGAAGCCCTGGCCAGGTACACGCCAGCCAACGTCATCCGTATTCCATTGAATCGTGGGTTTCGAGGGATTGGAGCGATCACGCCGTGGACGACGCCATTCCTGACTCAACAGCCTGAACCCGATCTGGTGATCGGCGCCGGCCACAGATCGCATATCCCTCTACTCGTGGCAGCCCGACAGTTCGGTGGAAAATCCATCGTATTGATGCGACCCAGTCTGCCACTGCGTTTCTTCGACATTTGCTTGGTCTCCGATTCAGATCACGCCGTACGTGGTGCCGACCGAGTGATTCGTACAAGAGGCGTACTTAATCGTATTCAGCCGGCCACAAAACGCGATCCCCGGCAAGGACTGATTCTGGTCGGTGGACCGTCAAAACATTTCTACTGGTCAGATCAGCAGGTCTTTGAACAAACCGCCGCCATTGTTCATCGGACCGATGATGTCCAGTGGCGTGTAGCGACATCGCGACGGACTCCTGCCGGTTACCTGAATCTCTGCACAACACAGAATCTGCAGGCGGGAATCATCCACCCTGACGATGTCGATTCGTTGTGGCTGCCGACAACAATCGCCCGGATGGAATATGCGTGGGTCACTCAGGACAGTATGTCAATGACGTTTGAAGCACTGACTGCAGGTTGCCGTGTGGGGGTGATCGAACTCGCCTGTCGCGCCCGCAGTCGAGTGACGACTCGAGCTGTACAACTGGGAAATTCCGGCGATGTGACACGCTGGTCCGACTGGTCTGTGTCCGAACAACTGAATCTGCCTCAAACGAATTACCGCGAAGCAGACCGCTGCGCTGCAATTATCATGGAACGACTGAGCACCCGTGAACTAAGACGGCGCGCTTCGTGAATTCCCCACAGCAAGATACCACATTTTCGACAATGCCGGGCTTCTGAATACACTCGTGTTCCCAACGTCAATCCTGTGAACACGTGATGCACCGCTTTATCGTCACTGTCTCGGGGAGTTGCCGCTCGCAACGGTGTCATGCTGATGGACCATTACCAGTATCTGCAGTGATAAGAGGGAATGACGTTTGACATAGAAATTATCATCCGTGGATCTGAAGAACGTCTCGCTCCGGTTCTGATGACAGATCTCACAACGGGACCGGCCTGGGCCCCGTTGTTTGTTACCGACAACAAACCAGGTCAGGTGACCAAATATTCAGTAACATTTGCCATTCCGGGTGGGTCTGTCACGGTGACATCGCTGTTCGCAGAATTCAGCGAACCGCTGAAAGAGTCAAGAACAGCGATGGACGCACCGCCGTGGTCTCAAACAACTCAGGAATTGATATCCACCTCCGAAGTCGATGAAACGCCACGTCTGTTCCGTCACAGAATCAATTGCTCAGCACGAAACACAGGACCCTCAACGCAGGTGCGGCGGTAGTCCCAGTTGTGGTCACCGACCTTGACTTTGGTCACGCAACTGAAGCAGGCTCCAAAGCCACAGGCCATCGGAGTTTCCAGCGACAGCCAGCAGGGGACATTGGCTGCCAGACAAATATCTCCGGTGGCTTTCATCATCGGTTCCGGACCGCAACAGTAGACATGAGTGTCACTGCTTTCAGTCCTTAGCTGTTCAATCAGCAGATCAGTCACCTGACCATGATGCCCCAATGATCCGTCATCCGTTGCCACTCTCACACGGAGTCCTGGTTGTTTGAAATCATCGAGACCTGCAGCAGATTCAGCAGTCCGTACTCCGTAGCACAGCGTGACCTCTTCCGGCTGTTGCGTCATGGCTCGTGCAGGTTGACCGTACGTTTGCAGCCGCAGAGCTTCTCGTGCCACTCCCAGGAACGGTGTCTGTCCTATGCCGCCCGCGATGCACAGCAGGCGCCGCGATGCCGCCACCGGGAAACCGTTGCCCAGCGGGCCCCACAAACTGACGCTGGTACCGAGTTGCCAGGAACTCATGAGTGATGTCAGCTTGCCAACAACAACATAACCAAATTCCACACCGGCTGGCTCACCCTGATCGTCGCAATAGGTGTCGTACAGGGCGAATGGTCGGCCAAGCAGAGGGTCGGTACCGGACTCGGGACGGATCATGAAAAACTGACCTGGAGTGATCTGCCTCGCCAGTTTCGGCTGCCGAATACGGACGGCCCAGGTTGCACAAGCCAATTGTCGGACGCCTTCCACTTGTGCCTGATAATGTTCCGCGTGCGGCACCATTCCCGGAAAGCAGCTGGATTCTTCAGTCATTGAAACTCAATCACACCATGGGCGTGGCACGCTGCACCAGCTGCAACGGCAATCCCCATGGATCACGCAGCATGGCGAAGGTGTCCTCTCCCAGCTGATGTACGTCGGCCACGACACTCGCACCGGCAGCTCTCAATCGAGCGGCATCCGTCGGGATGTCATCTGACAGAAAGGCCAGGTGAAGTTGAAACGGTTCCATCTGGCGATAGTTCGGCTGCGGTGAGTCTCGTTTTCCGTAGATTTCGATCATTACCGTCCCGCTGTCATCGGTGAGGAAGTGAGCGTACGGTGCGTCCACAGTACGACGCAGCACCTTCATTCCCAGATGTTCCACATACCAGCGTGCCATCAGGACCGGCTCTTCGACGTTGAATGCCGTATGTTCGATTTTCATGATACGGTTTCCTCAGCAGTTCCAGATCACCCGGTGACCGGCAGTATAGCCGATTGGGCACAAAACATACTCTTCCCGTCTTCGCTCCAGTTCGTGACGACCTCTGTCCTTCGTGAGCTTTCTTTTTTGCTGCGATTTGCTGCGTTTCCTCTTTTACATTGATTAGAATCAACGTTCGGAAAGAGGAGTCGATGCAACAAGCTGATGTTTTCACGAACACTTCGCATCAGGGCCACCCCGTCAACCAGCGCTTGGCGTAATTGCTGTCCGGCTGCAAGGAAACGAGTTTATCGATGCCCCATAATGTATCGCAGGTTCGGTTCGTCTGCGTGGTCGCTGCTCTGGCGATCATGACAGTCACGGCTCACCAGCTGCACGCAGACGATGTCAGCTTTTCCCGGGACATACAGCCCATTCTGGCCAGACGTTGTTTCGCCTGCCATGGCCCGGCGGAACAGGAAGCGGGTCTCGGGTTACATGATCGGTCCCTGAGCACAGCCGAGTCCGAGTCTGGTGTACCGGCGATCGTACCTGGCGGGCCGGAGGCCAGCGCGCTCATTCAGCGCGTGTCATCACAAGACGCTGCGACTCGAATGCCACCCGAAGGCCAACCTTTGTCGGATGACGAAATTACACTGCTGAAAGACTGGATCGCTGACGGGGCAGAATATGCTCCACACTGGTCATTTGTGCGACCTCAACGCCCGGATCCGCCGGTCGTGGAACGTCCGGAGCTCACAAGAAACATGATCGATCGTTTCGTCCATGCACGGCTGGACGTCAGTGGACTGTCGCCCGCACCAATCGCCACTCGCGGGAAGCTTGTTCGTCGCCTTTATCTGGATCTCATTGGTCTGCTGCCTCCCACTGATACTGTTGACGCATTCGGGGACGGCACACTCGATTACTCGAAAATTGTCGATCGCCTGCTGGACTCTGAGCACTTCGGCGAACGTTGGGGGCGACACTGGCTCGACCTGGCGCGATACGCCGACACGTTTGGCTACGAGCGAGATGACGTGCGGCCCAATGCATGGCGCTATCGCGACTGGGTCATCCGGTCGTTCAATCGCAACCAGCCATACGATGAGTTTCTAATCGATCAACTGGCGGGTGACCTGCTTGTTAATCCTTCTTTGGATCAGCGCATTGCAACCGGTCTTCACCGTATGAACATCAGGAACAACGAGTCCGGGATCAACAAGGAAGACTATCGCAATCGTGAAATGGTCGACCGAGTCAATACTACCTGTACATCGATGCTGGCACTTACTCTGGGCTGCTGCCAGTGCCATGCACATAAATATGATCCGTTCTCTCAGGCCGATTACTATCAGTTGTATGCTTTCTTCAACAACATCAAACCCAAAGACACCGCTGTCAGCAGCACACCTGCCGAACAGGAACAATACGATCGGGCAAAGACCGATCTTGATGCGCGTAAGAAATTTCTGGAAGAGCGCAGACAACTCATTGATGAAATGAGGAAACACTCGTCGTTCTATTCCTGGCGAGGTGAGGACGTCGGTAAAACGAGTCAGGTCATCAAACAATTAAATCTCACAAATTCTGTGATTGGTGCCCTTCGTATGCCGCAGGACAAGTCAGAGGTCCTGTCACGGTTCTGGGATTCGCTTCATGGTCGGGCTGACGATACAAATATGGCACTGAAGCAGCTAACCGTCCAAAAGCGGCATTTGCCAAAGCCTTACATCATGACTTTGGCAGAATCTTCCGAGAACCGGCGGCCAACCCATGTTCTCACACGGGGTGATTTCAAGCAAAAGGGAGATCGGGTTGATGCGGGCACACCGAACGTGCTTCCGCCGTTCAAGTCACGCAGCGACACTCCGGACCGTTTGGATCTGGCCAGATGGATTACCAGTCCGGACAATCCATTGACAGCTCGAGTGGTGGTGAATCACATCTGGGCCCATTTATTCGGTCGAGGCATCGTGACGTCAGTCGATGACTTCGGGACCCAGGGCGAATCGCCGACTCATCCGGATCTGCTGGACTGGCTGTCTGTCGAATTTATGGAGTCCGGCTGGGACCGCAAACAGATGATTCGTACGATTGTGCAGTCGGCGACCTACCGACAATCCTCCCGGGTTTTGGTATCAGACGATCCGGATCATCAACCTGCTTTCGGGCCGGAGAATCTTCTGTTCGCCCGTCAGTCACGATTCCGAGTCGAATCAGAAATCGTGCGCGACCTGTTTCTGGATGCCAGCGGCCTGCTGCATCGTGAGGTCGGTGGTCCCACAATCCATCCGGTGATTCCGGCTGCCGTGAGAAATCTGGGTTACAAATACAAAACACGCTGGATGGTGTCGAACAGACCACAGCGCTATCGTCGAGGCCTCTATATCCATTTCAAGCGTACAAATCCGTACCCCACACTGGTGATGTTTGATGGTCCGGAGAGCAATGTTTGTCAAGCGATGAGAAATCGTTCGAATACGCCTCTGCAGGCACTGGCAACACTCAATGATCCTGTCTTCGTCGAGTGTGCCCAGGCTCTCGGGCGGACGCTGGTGGTGCGGCAGAACGCAGACAAAGATCGGCTGGACTTTCTCAGCAAGCTGTGTCTGGCTCGAAATCCCGAGCCTCGTGAAACGAATGCTCTTTTGCAGCTGCTGACGACAGAAAGATGCTGGTACCGTGAACATCCGAACGACGCAGTCAAGCTTGTTGGCGATTACTCAGCTGATCCAATAGAGAACTATGAAACAGCCGCATGGATTGCGGTCGCTCGAACTGTCCTCAACCTGGATGAGTTTGTCACACGCGAATGATCGGCAGGATGATGTCGCCAGGTTCGCCGGTCCGTACAGTGACACCGATACGTCCGAAAATGATAGACATACGTCAGAAACTTTTTTCCTGTAAGCCTGTCTTCAGCTGAGTGCCATGCTCAACGACTTCTCTCCTCAGTACATGCGCCGTGACTTTCTCACCACATCGGCCAGTGGAATCGGTGGCGTCGCTCTGTCATCCCTCTTACACAGCGACGTTCGAGCCGTTGAGTCTGTCATGTCACGCCGGAAGTCCCATTTTCCGGCAAAAGCCTCCGCCTGTATCTTCATCTACATGGCTGGAGGACCTAGCCATGTAGACCTGTTTGACCCCAAGCCTATATTGAACAGCCGCCATGGCAAACGGATGCCGGACTCACTGCTTAAGGAGGTCGAATTTGCGTTCATCAAGAAGGACAAAGCCGTCCTGAAGGGGGCCCCTGCGCGGTTTCGTCAACAAGCTGAATGCGGGATCGAGTACTCGGAAATGATTCCCGGTATTGGCTCGTGTGCCGATGATATTGCCTTGATTCGTACTATGCACGGGGAACAGTTCAATCACCATCCCGGACAGTTGCTGTTGAGCTGCGGAAAAGCAGAACTCGGTCGCCCGACGATCGGTTCCTGGCTGCTGTATGGGCTGGGCAGTGCCTCCGAGAACCTGCCGGGATATGTGGTCCTCACTGCAGGCCGCGGCGCCAGTGGAGGATCGTCCAACTGGTCGAGTGGGTTTTTGTCATCAACCTACCAGGGAGTTCAGTTTCGCGACAAGGGCGACCCGATTCTGTACCTGTCGAATCCACCCGGTATCGGGCGTGAAAACCAGCGCCGCACTCTGGACACGATACGAGAGCTCAACGACTTTCGTCTGAAATCAAATCCGGACCCGGAAATCGCCAGCAGAATCGCACAATACGAATTGGCATTTCGCATGCAGGCGGCTGCTCCTGAATTAACCGATGTGTCAGGTGAAACTCAGACAACGCTGGATGCCTACGGCGTGGACCGAGTGACACCGCGACCCACAGCCGAGATGCAGAGCGGCGACACATATCACAGATTCTCGACCAACTGTCTTCTGGCGCGACGAATGGTGGAACGAGGCGTCCGGTTCGTGAACATCGTGCATGCGTCGTGGGACCAACACGGCAATTTGAAACACGATCTGGCCTGGAACTGCGAAATGGCGGATCAGCCGATTGCCGCGCTGCTGAGGGATCTGAAGCAGCGTGGTATGCTGGACGACACACTAGTCGTGTGGGGCAGTGAATTTGGCCGCACGCCACTGGGGCAGGGCAATGACGGCCGCGATCATCACCCGTTTGCTTTCAGTATGTGGATGGCGGGAGGCGGAACAAATGGTGGTACGGTCCACGGAGTGACCGACGAAATCGGCTGGGCGCCGGTTGAGAATCCTGTCCACGTCAACGATTTTCAGGCGACCCTGTTACATCTGTTTGGACTGGATCACGAACGACTCACTGTGAACCACCGTGGTCTGGATGTTCGTCTGACCAATCTCGGCGGGGAAGTCGTTCGTAACGTACTGGCCTGAATTGAACACGTGAGCCGAATTGGCAGATGGAACAGCATGGGATTGTTTCTGAAAATCGTCGCCTCGCTCTGGTGGTGTGGTTCCCGTTGCTGACAGTCGTTAGCACAGTCCTGGTGAGGGTCGAGGTCGCACGCAAAGGGTCCGACCGCTCCGGGTGGAGCGATCGGGTGGTTGATGGAAAATATGACAACATTTATGGTGACCTGTCGGCCGGGAGCCGGGCCAACTCGATAAGCCGGGACCTGGATTTTGGCCACAAGTTCCTGGTGCGGCGGCAAGACCGGATCATGTTCGGGACGGACTACCTCACGCCACAGCAGGAGATACCGCAGTTCGCGCTTTTCGAACAGAAGCTCAGCTTGTCGGCGGAGGTCGCTGCCAAGATTCACCGTGAAAACGCTCGCCGCGTGCCAGGGCTAATGTAATGACGTTCCTGGACAGCACTGTCGATCTCTCCAACGGCAATGTCCTTATCCTCGTCTGGGCAGCGGCCATTCACCTGCTGGCGGTCGCCATCTTTCATCTCCAGTTGGAACTGGGGATGCGACGTATCCGTTACTTGGCAGAACTTCCCGTGGTCGCCGACCCCCTGCCGTCTCTCTCGATCGTCGTGGCCGCCCGGAACGAGGAGCGAAATATTGAAGAGTCGTTGCGATCCCTGCTGGCGCTGGACTATGAACCACTGGAGGTGATCGTCGTAAATGACCGGTCGACCGACGCAACCGGTAGTATCCTGGAACGGATTTCCCTGGATCATTCCGGTTTGCAGGTTCTCCACCTGGAAGTCCTTCCCGAGAACTGGCTGGGAAAGAACCACGCGCTGCAACAGGGAGCGATGATCGCCAGCGGGGATTACATCCTGTTTACGGACGCGGATGTTACCTTCCAGCCGGATTTCCTGAAGCAGCCCGTGGCCCATGCGCATAGAGAACAACTGGGCATGCTGGCTGCACTCCCCTCGATCACCATGCCGTCGCTGCTGCTGGAGTCTTTTGTCATCATGTTTGCCAGCGCGTTTGTTAGTTATTTCAAGCCCTGGAAAGCACCTGACCCTGACAGCAAGGCCTACATTGGCGTGGGTGCATTCAACCTGGTGTCGGCAGAGGCTTACCAGGAAGCTGGTATGCATGAGCCCATTCGCATGAGGCCGGACGATGATGTGCAACTGGGCAAGCTGATGAAAAAGGCCGGGCATCGCCTGGAGATGATCAATGCTGCTGGAGCAATTTCAGTCCAGTGGTATGCATCTGTTCGGGAACTTGTGCGTGGCCTGGAGAAGAACATCGTTGCCGGTGCTGAATACCGATTGAGCATTCTGGCTGGCGTGCTGTTTGGGCTGGTGGGATTTTTCCTCTGGCCTTTTGTGGCCCTCGTAGTGGCTCCTGGGCTGGCCCGCTGGATCTACCTGGCGGTGATCCTACTGATGATTGGATTGAACATGATCTGGGCCCGCAAGGTGGGAGTGCGAGCACTGTCGGCAATCTGTTTACCACTGACGGTCCTGTTGTGCATCTATATACTCATTCGTAATACCTTCCTTACCTACTGGCGCGGCGGTATCCAGTGGCGAGATACTCATTATTCCCTCAGGGAGTTGCGAGCGAACAAGATATGAAAACAAGACAAGAATTTCTGGCTGGAATCCTCTGCCTGCTTGTCTCGTTCTCTGCCGCTGCCCAGCAGGAGTCGTGGCAGGCTCGCTCCGCTCGCATCAAGATCACTCCCGAGTTGCCTGTGTAAATTCGCTTGTTAATTGACCTGTCCCCACGGATGGTGCCGGTTCCTGTGTTAGATCCGGCCTGAAATTTATTGCGGACAGAACAGCGTCCGGCGCTGGCGGCCGGTACTCCAGCGAGCTGTGCGGACGTACGGCATTGGATTGTCGCCAGTGTCACGGGAGTAGGTGGCCGGTTGCCGCGCGGTGACAAGAATACGAAGATCGCTTTGGGTATCAATTTCACGTACATCCGTGACCGCTTGCGCCGCGACGCATATCACCGCTTCATGATTGATCCTCCGCGGTACGACATCAACACGAAGATGATCAAACTCTCCGAGAACGGACTCTCGACGAAGATCACAGAATATTTCGACGCCGACGCCCAGCAGCAGTTTGATGCGATGTGGAACTACATCCAGAGTCTGGCGGCCAAATCTGACGACAGGAAGCAACGGTCGGAAGAACCATCTGTTTGCTAGACCTAGGCCACAATAATGACACCTAACAGTGTTTTTCTGTCTCCACAACACCTGCCAATTGGCAACCTTATGCACATAATGACCTTCGGATTGGACAATGCTACACGAGAATTACCAATCCGATTGTCGCAGTTTTCGAGGTTCTGGAGTCACCTTTTGAGTTGGCCTTCTGCTGAATCTGTTCGATCATCTGTCGGCAGGTTCTCGCATCGGTTTGTCCAAAAATTTGCAGCAGCAGGACCAATCGTCCGGACTCCATACGCAGCGCGATAACCGGACAAGACACCGGAGAACCGACTTTCGCGTTCTGAATAAATGGTTGTAGTGAATCGCAGTCGCTGCGAGAACTAACACTCGCGGAGGCGCGGGCAGGTGAACTGCAATTGTGGAATCGGCTTGTCGTCGACGTCTCGCAGTCGCAGCAGATGGGTCTTGATGGTTGCAAAAAGTGCGACGTGCCCGGCAGAATTGCCGGCTTCGCGGACGGCTACAGAGCCATCTCCCGATTGTACGTTGATCAGCTCTCGTCCATGTGATAGACCACGAAAGGTGTTGTCATCAGGTTGCCAACAGCTACGTGCAGCCGCCGTTGATGCGGCTCAGCGATAATCGACGCGACAGTCATGCCAGATGTGGTCCAGTCGGCCTTCGGGTCGTCGGTTTGCGCAAAGCGGCAGATTCCGGTCGGACCACCATGGCGGTCACGCAGGAAGGACTTGAAATCATCAACACGCAGCCTGCCGAATCGCGATTCGATGAGCTGGTTCATACGGACCAAACGTGGAAAGGAATCGGCAGCCGACAATTTGAAGTTACCGGAGGTCGCGTGTTCAGGACAGATAAAGTGGTTCGAGTGGGCGATGAAGCCCTCACCGTTGTCTGTAATCGAGTGCGGACCTTCCGTCGTCGTTTCGACATCAAGAATCCGACCATGACCATCACACAGCACGTAGTTTCCATTGACGCACACGGGGACACGACCCAGAACCGTCTCGATCTCGTCCAGTGACGCGCATTCGAGAATCAATCGTTTCAGTGGATAATGCGGCATCCCATGTCGCGGCTTTGGCCCTCCGCCGAGATCGTTCGCGAAATGGCCGACGCCGTGACTGTTGATTCCGTGGTAGCCAGTCATACCGCCGAATGTCCAAATTAATGCTTCAGGTTTGTCCTTCGGCTTCAAGTGCAGAACGTAAGAAAAATTGATCAGAGCCGGTGGCATGTCACAGTTCTGACCGATCAGAATCCCTCCGTCAGACGTACCCCGTCCCGAGACGACAAACGCTGTGCAGCCACCATCTGTAGCCTGGTCGAGCGCGCCTCGGAGATTCGTGGCAAGCGCCTCGGCGAAATCAACTCCGGCACCCTCTGCAAGACCTCTGATCTCATCGAGCAGATGAGGGCAGAATCGGTTGAAGAGCGGCTGAAAATGCAGCGCGCGGCTCCGCAACTCATCGCGGGTGAGCTTCATCGAATTATACAAGTAGTCCAGATGAGCTCGAATCTGTTCTCCAGCCTGTTCCCCATGTTGTTGTCCGAGATGGCGGTGTGTCCCCTGGGCTCGATAACACGGATAACGTTTCACGCGGTTGGTATCATTGCTTTCTGCCATTAGCGGAATCCGATCCAGGACCATGCGACCCGTAATGACTGTTGTGGCAATCGTTTATGTCACCAGGGCACGGCCCGGGATTCGCGGAGCACAATTGGTCATGGTATTTACCCCCCCCCATCGGGCTCGTCACCCAGAATCGGAATTGTACAGTTGACAAGCAGCCAGGAAAGTGCGCACAAAGCGTATGTTGCGCATGCAATCTTAAACATTATGGTCCAGTCGTTGTCGTAGTATTTGACCAGGACTCCATACATGGGTGCGGCGAGCATGGCGCCAATCCCTGCAACGGAATTGTTGAACGCGAAGACCGACGCAGTCGCTTTTCCTCCAATGTCAGTGACTACGCTCCAGGACGTGGTGAGGCTGCAGTCACCAAACAGTTTTACGAAGAAGAGCATCCCGCAAAACAAATAAGGGTTGTCCCAGGCCGTGAACAGTGCAATCAGCAGGGTTACCGCCGCCAGCCCCTTGCCGGTCAATGCCACACACGTGCGCGTCCAGCGGCGATTTCCAGTGCGGGCGATGAAGTAATCGTTGAGCCACCCCCCGAGTACTCCGCCGATCGCGCCTCCCAATAAGGGCAGCGCTGAGATCCACAATTGTTTTGTGTTGAACCCATAAACTTGTGCCAGAAACAGGGGTATCCAGTTCGAGTACATGTTGTCGGCAATCGTACTGAGTATTGATTGCAGGTTCAGCGCTGCCAGGTTGAGGATCGAGCGAGGACTCATTCGCCGAAACAGCTCTCGGTATGTCGATTTCTTTGGTTTCTCTTTACCGGACAACTCGTGTTGTGGATTATGTCCTTCGATTAAAGCCGCTTCGGTGCTATTGACACCTGGGTGCTCGCGAGGAGAATTTCGAAACAGGGCAAAAAATATGATCGACTGAGCGATTCCAATGCCTGCCAGCAGGTAAACGGCACTTCGCCAGTCACCAAGCAACGCGACGAACACGGGTCCGAACAGCAGATAGGCAGACAGGCCCCCGGCTCGACCGAAAAATACACCAATCAGTCCCTGCGTTTTGGATCGAATCGCGGGGCGAAACCAGGTCTTCGTGATGCGGCTGAGGCTGGCGAAGGCCCCGGATTGGCCGACGCCCAATGTTCCGCGGGCTGCGTACAGCACTGCAGTCGATGGAGCAAACGCGTGAAGCGCCAGACCAACTGACCAGGCCAGAATCATCGCAGGCAGGACGATCCTCGCACCGGCCAGATCACCCAGTACTCCCATGGGCAATTGTGGAAACGTGTAACCGGCAGCGAAGGTGAAGTCGAGCCAACCCAGTGTGTCCGTGTCCAAGTCCCATTCTTCCACGAGTTCCGGCTTGATCAGGGCAAAGGCATAGCGGTGGAAGTACAGCAGCCATGAACTGCTGCAGGCCAGTGCCAAAACGGTCCACCGAACGTGAGTCGGCCGGTCCGGCGAACGTATCGCTTCAGCTGTCATTGTGTCCGACCTTCAAATCGAGCTGCCAGGACGTCTGTTGTTGCCGAAATTCACGGTTTCTGCCGTCGATCATAATCTCCCTCCATTATGTCCCGTGATCGAAATCCATGGTCACCACAAATCCGTGGCTGCCGAAACAACATCCCCACGAGTTAACCTGATGACGCATCACGTGCAGTGCTTGCGCCCAGTTTACGGATTGCATCCGCGAGTCGACCGATCTCACTCTCCAGTATAAAGAAGGGAATGCTGATCCGGAGACCTTCCCGTGTGTGAGGCAATGGTTTGACGATTATGTTCCACCGTTGCCGCAGTGTGTTCGAAAGCGACTCGCCGGTCCATCCTTCGAGCCCAAACGAGACGATCGCGGCGGACCGCTGAGATCGTAAGGGAGTGAACATCGTTGCTGAAGGGATCTCGCCAAGCTCATTCTGCAGCCAGCCCGTTAAAGCGGCAGTCCGCGTGTTAATCGCCGGCAATCCGATTCCCTCCAGCCAGTCTGCCGCTGTGGCCCACGCATGTACGAGTGGCCATGACCAGGGGCCGAATTGAAATCGCCGGGCGTTGTCCTGTAATACGTAACGATCATGCTCGAAGTCCAGAGATCTCTCACTCCGGCCCCCGGCATATCTGAGCGCGAGCTGGTGCTGACTTTCCTCGCGCACGTAAAGCAGGCCTGAAGCATAGGGAGCATACATCCATTTGTACGACAGGATGCCCGCGAAGTCGCATGCCAGATCGTCCAGGTCGACAGGAAAGATACCCGCCGAGTGAGCGAGATCGACAAACGACAGTATGCCCTGATCCCGGCAGATCTCGCAAATTTCGCGGAGTGGCAGTCGCCAGCCTAAATCCGTTGTGACATGACTCAACGCCACCAGTCTTGTTCTCTCCGAAAGACAATGATTCAATGCGGCAAGTTGTTCATCCGTATCTTCCAGCAACGGAAGTTTCACCACCTTCACACCGAACAGATCCCGCAGGTGCAGCGTCGGCAACAGGACTGCGGTTTCTTCGTCCTGGCTGATTACAATCTCATCACCGGCGCACCAGTTCAATCCCCGGAGCACTGTATGGTAACCTTCACTGACGCCCCGCATCAGAGATAATTCACCGGGAGCAACCGCAAAGAATGCTGCCAGCCGACGCATCGTTTCCTGCCGTCGTGGATATTCCTCATCCGGATAGACGATATGCATCGGTCCGCGCTCAAGCAGTTCCTGCATCAGACGTGCGTGTTCGTTTGCCACGCACTTAGGCGTGATGCTGACACCACCGTTCTGGAACCATATGTACTTTTTGAGCGCGGGAAATTCTTTGCGAATCGACGTAATGTTCATCATCTCGCTTGCTTCAGTCTGCGGATGTCGTCCTGTAGGCATGAAACGCCGGCAAACGATTAAATTATTTGAATCTCACGCTTGTAATTCGTGCCTAAAGTCTCACGGTTCTATGCCAACGTGGTGTTGTCCGATTACGAAACACCACAATAGTCCATCGCTGCCAGCACATAGACCTTTGCCGCCGATTCCATGCGGCTGATCGAGACATTTTCGATATCTGCGTGTGCCGTTTCGTTACTCGGACCATAGTAAATCGTCGGGATTCCGCTGCCGTGGACGTAGAGATTTGCGTCGCCAACGATTCGTTTTCCGATTAATTCCGGCTCGCTGGATGTGACTTGTCGGTGCGCATTTGAGACCGCAGCCACAATCGGGTCATCGTCCTGAGTTTCAAACGGTTCCCGCTGATGCTCCATCGATACGCTGTGCTTCAGCTTGCCGGCCTGCGCGATCGGTTCGAGCAGCGCTTGAAGTTCACGCCGCACTTCATCGGCATTGCGGCCGGGCACCCAACGCCGCGTGCCGGTGAGCGTGCAAAGGCTCGGCGTCCTGTTGAAGTAGTCACCAGCTCTCGCGATGCCCACATTGATTCGCTCCGGGCCGGCCAGCGGATGCACGACGCCGTTGTTGAGTTCCTCTTGAAACTTACGGATGCGGTCAATGACGTCGCCCAGAAACCGAATCGGATTGTTTTCAAACGCCACGTATTGCGTGTGAGTACCACCGCAGCGGGATTCGAGGGTGATCGTGAAGACCATCGATCCCATACTCATCACCCATAATGCGTCAGGCCCTTCGACAATAATGATCCGATCGCAGGTGATACGGCCACAATTGATATCGTCGATGAGGGCCAGCGGGCCGTCTTTCCCGGCTGCCGGTTCTTCGTGTCCGACAACCGCGGTCAGCAACAGATCACCCTTGAGACACACTTTTGAGTCGAGCAGGGCTCGTGCGGCTCCCAGGACTGCCGCCATCCCGCCTTTCATGTCCGTCGTGCCCCGGCCATACAGCAGGTCGCCATCCCGAAAGACCGGCTGTTTGTTTTGATTGGGAATCGTATCGAGATGCCCGTTGAGCATCAACGTCGGCCCGCCTCCACTGCCACGAACGCGCGCATAGAGATTTGGCCGGCCCGGCGTTACTTCTCTGACATCGACGTCCATTCCTGTTTCACGGAGCTGCTCTTCATACAGTCGGCAGACCTGCTGCTCCTGGAGCGTCACACTCGGAACACGCACAAGCCGTTCGGCAGTGTCCGCGATCCAGCGCCCGTCAATCTTTCTGAGAACGTCGGGTGTCATCATTGGTCCATCTCTTCGGTGTTGGATCGATGTGAGACTGGGTCGCCGGGCACTTGAATCGACTCTTGCCGGAATGCATGGGGCGGGAGTCTGGATCGGACGCAGACCATTCTTCAGTTCTTCAGCATTGATCCGAAAAACTCGCCACGCCGTTTCCGCCGTGACCGGAACCGCAAATAACCCGCATTACGCAAGACAGCATCTCGCCCGAATGTAGTGGAACGGTCACCCGGAATCGACAATAATAATGCCTTGAAAATCCTGTTCCTGCCCCACACTGTATCTGCGTCGGCGAAAAGTAAAGCGCACTTGATCGACAGTGAGGAGTTGCATCACGAACCACAGTACGTACAGAACAACAGCGGTAACGGAGTTTGACCAATGAAAACCAGCTTGTTACCTGCGGTCGTGCTCGTTCTCACGGTTTTTCTTTGTTCCAGCTTCGCTCAGAGCCGGCCAGAACCGGAACGGGCGGCAGGTGACGTCGGACCCTCGAGAACGAGCACCGCAACAGATTCTCCGCAGCGACCCGCTGGTGTCGGACACCCCACGTTTGCGAGTCCTCACGCGTCGCCGATTGCCGTCAGCGCCGGCTATGTCTTTGTGGTAAACACGCCGTCTGACACGGTCGATGTGATTCACCGTGAAACGCGAAAAATCCGTGCCCGTGTCAACGTCGGTATCGATCCGGTCGGTATCGCAGTGCGACCTGATGGAAAGGAAGTCTGGGTATCGAATCATGTTTCGGATTCGGTAAGCGTGATTGATAACGACCCGGAGAGTCCGACCTGCCTGCAGGTCATCGCCACCATCCAGAAATTCGATCCGAAAAGCAGGGCAACCCGTTTTGATGAACCCGTAGGAATCGCATTCGCCAGTAATGACAAAGCTTACGTTGCATTGTCTTCGGAAAACACAATTGCCGTAATCAACGTGTCCACGCGAGAGGTAAGTAAAAGACTCACCATTACGGCGCAGGACCCTCGAGCCATCACAGTACGCGGTGACCGCCTTTACGTCATACCGTTTGAGTCAAACAACAAGACGCAGCTATCGGGAGGCCCCCGCAATAAAATCGATGGTGACTTGGTGACGTTCGACGCATGGGAGCACTCAATCTCAGTCAACAACGTTTTGTCGCTGGGGCACGTCACTGACATCGTCAAACATCCTAAAGTTCCCGATCGGGACTTGTTTGTTTTTGATACCACAACCGACACACTTGTCGAAGTCGTCGATACGCTTGGCACGTTGCTGTACGGGCTCACCGTCGATTCCAAAGGACGTACCTTTATTGCTCAGACCGATGCGCGCAATGATGCCAACGGTCGCTCCGGCACAAAGAAGCATGGTTTGGCAGAGCTGGAGAATCGTGCTTTTCTGAACCGGATCACCTGTACAGGCCCTCTCTCCCCCGAGGAGGAGAATGCTTCGGTGAGGGGGCCGACGGTGAAGTTCATTGATCTCGAGCCGATGCCGCCAACACATCCGGAGAAGGACAAGGCACTGGCGACACCGTTTGCGATTCAAATCAGCGATGACGACTCGACACTGGTCGCCTCAGCAGCGGGGTCGGACAAGCTCTTCACCGTCGATGTCGCCAGCGGTACGGTGCTGGGACGCATCGCTGTCGGTGCGGTGCCACGGGGAATCGCCCTGGAAAATGATGAGACTGGAAGACCGACGCAGGCTTGGGTCTTCAATGCGGTGGCCAACAGCGTCTCTGTGGTCGATGTGTCCGATCCTGTCAGCCCTCAGGTTGTCGGGTTCATCCCTCTCGACGATCCCACACATCAGCAGGTCAAACTCGGACGCACATGGTTCAATGATGCCGACGCATCCACGACCGGCACGTTTTCCTGTGCGAGCTGTCATCCCGACGGTCACACGGACCAGTTACTCTGGGTCCTGAAGACGCCCATCGTCACAGGAGGCAATCAGATCATGCCCCGTTCAACGATGCCGATTCGTGGCCTGCGGGACACGGCCCCGTTTCACTGGGACGGCGTCCCTGGTGATCCGTACGGTGGTAACAACAGCGCCAATATTCATGGTTCAAACCCGCCCAACAGTAGTCTTAACGACCCGGTAAGCACGACGCGC
Organism: Planctomycetota bacterium; assembly: GCA_963581585.1. GTDB lineage: Bacteria > Planctomycetota > Planctomycetia > Planctomycetales > Planctomycetaceae > S139-18. Next base: position 47,089 of record CAUZPL010000004.1, on the reverse strand, counting down.
CACCTGATCGATGGTGGTCTCGCCACGACCATGCTCATGAATGGAGATGCGACGATCAACGATGAAGGCAAGGCTGGCATGTTGTCAAAAACTGAGCGCAACGAGATGGCAACGTTCCTGCTCAGCGTGTCTTATCCACCTGCGCAGAGGCGTTCCTATGACAACCTCGTTTCGGGTGAAGCGAAACAAGGGTTCAGGCTGTTTCATATCGACGGTGACCTCGATCCCAGCAAGCCCAGGCCGAACGTTTGCGGCAATTGTCATCGCATGCCGTTCCTGGTGAGTACCAACACGCCAGGAACCGGCATGGACGCGCCCACATGGCGAGGTGCTTACGACCGCTTTCTGATTCTGCCACAGGGGCGACTAAACATCATTGACTTCGATTTCTATGCACGTGTCGCCGACGGCGGTAACGCCGAACGAAATGTCTGGCAATTCTCTTGGGGTGGTCGCCGTCGCTTCGACCCTGTGTGGGACATGGTACTGGAAGGGAGCACAGGGTTCTCCGGATCATTTGCCCGCCAGGTGACGCTTAACAGGATGGCTGCCAATAACGATTTGACCAACGATCTGTTAAACGCTTTGGAACTGTCCACCAGCGAAGGTGCAATTGTGCTCGAGGGTGAAGGTGTGTTTATCGACGGTGCGATACCCCGGCAGGTGGCGCTGCAGTTCGATGGCAAGTTCAAGGGCGGCACCTACGTTAAGAAAGACGGCGATCGTGAATTCTTCACTCGAGAAGACCTGACTTCGCTCGCTTCTCGCGGAAAATTCGTGGCCACGTTCACCGCGCGTCACGGCGTCAAGGCAGATGTCGACCATCCACAGCCGGCAATCTGGACCCTGGGTCCGATCGAGCGGCAACGGGGACGCCAGAAATTCCCCATCCTGTATGACGGCAACCACAGTATGACCATCAGTGGCCGTCATATTCATAAAGACGCAAACGTGATTGTGGACGGAAGGCGCGTGCCCGGTACTGTAAATTGTGACGAAAACGAGACTGTTGTAGTTACACTATCAACATTGCCGTCGGTCGGCATGCATTTGCTGCAGGTACAAAATCCGGCCGGACTGTTCAGCAATGACTTCATTTTTCGCGTGACAGAGGATGCCCAGGCTGCTGCGGAATTAACGCGTCGTACAGATCAGCCCCACGTTGATTCCGGCGAAGCATTGGCAGGAGCGATTTCTCGAGGTAATCTGGAGGACACCAGAACACTTCTGGCTGACGGAGCAGAGATCAATGCACGGAGGTCCCTGGGAGGATCGACTCCGCTCAGCACTGCAGCACTTTATGGACATCTCGAGATTGTCAGGCATCTGATTCAACGTGGAGCAAATGTTGAGGCTGCCAACAACGACGGCAATACGCCGCTCCATGTCGCCGCATTCCTGTGTCGTTCTGAAATTGTGCAGTTGCTTTTGGACAATGGCGGCTCTCCACTCATAAAGAATCAGCGTGGAGAAACGGTGTTTGATGTGGTTGCGTCTCCCTGGACCAGCCAACTGGGTGACATCTACACAGCAATTGGCAACGCTGTTGGCCTGGGGTTCGATCTCGGACGCATCAAACGTGAACGCCCTCAGATTGTCGATTTACTTCGAACAAACGCAGCCAAGTCAAATGAAGATGCCACGGCTGGTGTGGAACGGAAGCGTCGTGCTGATCAAGCTCAAATCAATGCGAGGGAGTTACTGGCCACGGCAGTTGCGACGGGTGACTTGGCAAAGATCAAAAAGCTAATTGCCGATGGAGCGAGAATTAACGGCAGAAGGCCGCGAGACGGATCGACTTCGCTCAGCACTGCATCGTTTTATGGACACCTTGATATTATCAAGTTCCTGATCAAGCGAGGGGCGAACGTAAACAAAACTAACAACGACGGTAACACGCCGCTGCACGTGGCGGCGTTCGTGTGTCGTTCTGAGATTATGAAACTGCTGCTGGAGAAGGGAGCCTCTCCTCTCACCAAAAACAATCGGGGAGAAACAGCGATCGACGTGGTGTCATCACCATGGAGTAAGCAACTGGCAGACTTCTACATTGCCATCAGTCAACCGGTCGGCCTCAAGCTGGACCTGGATCGCATCGAACGTGAACGCCCACAGGTCGCCAGGTTACTTAGGAACAATGCCAGGAAATCAAGTGCGCCGGCAGCGGCTGAGTGAGCCGGCCGTGGTACACGAATACAGCGAAGCGACCTGCTCACCCTCGGCGGAGAAGGTTGGAGGGAGTGGCAAACAGTTGACTTCGAAAACGACTTAATACCGATTTTCATGAAGATGGGCTGCAATGCGGGCAAGTGTCACCGAGCAGCCATTGGACGAGATGGCTCCAACGTCTCGTCGTCTTTCGAGTAACGATTGAGCAGAGTCTCAGCAGCGTCACGACTGACATCAACAACGTGTGGAACTTCGACGCACATCGCAGCGACGTGACCGAAGTCATGCGGATTGTTAATGGGAACGGAATTTCAGTGCGCAACGTCATCGCTGTCGGTTATCCTCATGACTCTTCATCGGTCAAAGTGGTCGCAACATCAAGCTGGACAATAATTTGGCAAAGTCGATTACCTTCGCAGATTTGGAGTCAGGAATGCCGGAATTCTCGAACGTCCGGAACAGGAAAGACTGCGGCGACGGCAGCGTCATTGAAGACGACGTGCGTGACGAAGACTGGTCAGTGACGATGCCCAGGAGACACCGCAGGGACTTTCAAAACCGCTGTGGGTGGTGCCTGTGAGGCTGCGGCACCAGGTCACAGATCCTGGCGGCAGGTTGTGAACCTGCCTGTCCGGCCGTTTTGGTAATGCTTCAAATAACGTGAATATCAACAGCGAATGACAATCGTGATCAAGGCTGTGTCTAAATCGTCTATCTTCGTTACTTCGCTGTTTTTCGGTCTTCTGACGCAAGTCGCTTCCGCTGCCAGGCCCATCGACATCGGTTTGCAGCGGCAGTTGTTTCTCGACGACTTCATCATTGATCGCATGAGCGGACTGACACGTACCATGCATCAACCGGATAAATACGGACCGGTCCTGAAGGCTGATCATCCATGGGAAGGTCTTTATATCGGTGTGTTCTCGCCGCCCATGTGGATTCCGGATGAAGGCGTGTTCAAGCAGATCTATGAATGCCGCTACGAGGGATACAAAGGCAGGAGCGTCAATCAATACGCACTGGCGATATCGAGCGACGGGGTCCATTGGGAGAAACCGAATCTGCGACTCGTCGAATTCGATGGTTCGAAAGAGAACAACCTGGTCCCCACGCCGGACAATCAGCGCCTGGTCCACGTGATCTTTGATCCCGACGATCCCGATCCACAGCGTCGTTACAAGGGACTGCTGACGGTTCCTCGCGGCCGTGTCCCTGTGGTAAGTGCTGATTGCCTGCACTGGAAGAAGCTTGACGCCTGGCTGCCGTCCAGCGACGCCGGGACGATGGCTTTTGACCGTGGCAGGCGACTGTTTATGGCGATGCTGAAGCGACCTAATTCGAACACTGTCGGCCGGTCTTACGATGTTTCATTCAGTGAAAACTTCGTGACCTGGTCTGAGCCACGGTTCCTGTTTGGCATGGACAAAGACCGCGACCAGAAAATGGCGATCGACGTGATCCGCCGCCGGTTGGCCAATCCAGCGATGGCAAAGCCCCTGTTCATCGATCCGGATCCGGCAATCGGCTGGCGCCCGCCGGAAGGCAAACGACACATCCCGACGTGGCAGGCCGAATGTTATAACTTCGGTGTCATCCCTTACCAGGGGATCTATTTGGGACTGATCACAGTCTATTACCCGACCGGCCAGCGCCTTCCCGAACGCACCAATGCTGACGGTTTCAATCTCATTCAGCTCGCCATGAGTCGCGACCTCAAAGAATGGAAACGTCTCGGCAGTCGCCGGCCGTTCCTCGAACCATCGTCCCTGACAGAGAGTCTTGTCGGCAACTACGACCGTCTGCAACTGGCGGCTTACAACGGCATCATCGAACACGGCGACCAGGTTCAAATTTACTACGGCGGCTTGAAGCGTCGGGTTCCTCAACACAGCCGCTGGACCGATGGGAGCCAGCGCGACGCATCTACGTTGAGCGATGTCGAACGCACCGACTGGTTGGAGGACACCCATAGTGCCATGTGCCTGGCTATCCTCCGCCAGGACGGATTCATCTCTCTGGACGCAGAAAAAGGCGGTGGCGATTTGCTGACCAGGCCATTCATCACCACAGGTGACCAGCTGTTGCTGAATGTGGCCGTTCACCGGGATGGGCAGGTAAGAGTGGAGGTGCTCGACGCGAACAACAAGCCGATTGCTGGCTTAAGCCTGCAGGATTGCCACCCGCTGAAGGCCGACAGCATCAACCAGGTTGTCTCTTGGAGTTCAGGCACCGACCATGGCCAGTTTACCCGTCAGCCCATGCGTCTGAGAATCGAGCTGAAGAACGCCGACCTGTTTTCGTTTCAATTCAAGAACAGGACAGAATGATGATCCGAAATGTGCTGCATCCTGCTGTTCTGCTGATGGTTCCGTTTGTTCTTTGCGACAGTGTGGATGCATCAGAATGGCAAACACTGGTCCGTCACAAAGGTGATCGTGATCCGACCGATGAAGACGGGAAACGGAATTCCACAAGGTGTCTACAGATGTTCAGCAACATTTGACTGGCAAATACCCGAAGCACACCGAACGGCCCGGTTTCTCGGTACGGTTGAAGGCCGGGCGGTCGGCGCGATATTGGACCGCAAGGAGTGAAGGCTTATCAGTACGAGCTTTGCCATCGTCATTACGGCTAGGGATGAGGCATCCGTTCTTCCGTATAACCTGAAGTACCATCACTACATCGGGGCTGAGCGCCTCTTCGTCTACGATGACGGCAGTACCGATGGCACTGTCGAGGCGATTCGTGATCTGCCGGGTGTGGTATGCCAGCCCAGTGTCCCGTTCGAGACGTACGGTCATCTCCCTCATTTCAGTGAGCGTGTCAGCTATCCCAAAACGGATTACCAGTTCCGTATGCTGCTCAATGCGTACGACGCGCTACTTCGATGCCGGGAGCAGGGCATCGAGTGGTTGGTCATGCTGGATGCTGATGAGTTCGTCTGTCCACACGCGGCCTATGTCTATCGCGGTCAACTGACGGACCTGTTGGCGGCCGCTCCCTACAATGCCCAGGAGGTCCAATTTCGGACAAGGGAGGTCACGCAGAGGCAGTTTCAGTATGAGAACGTTCTTCTCGATGAAACTCTGTTCAAGTGCAGTCTGCGCGAGCCCGACCCTCGGGTGCACCCTCCCCGATTGCTCGGGCTCGTAAGGCGACTGGACAGGTACCGGCGAACGGTTCGCGGCTGCCTTCCGATGTCTCCGGACAGCCGCCATCAGTGGGTCCAACATCCCACCGCCATCCGACGTCGGTTGTATCACCCCCTGCGCAAGCACCATCTCTTTTCCAACGGGTTTTACGGGCATCTATCCGGTAAAGCGGCCATTCGTACTCACCTGGATGTCTGGCCTGTAGATACACATTTCTTTCAGCTAGCGAACGGAAACCGGGCGGCTGCAGTTCGCCGCGGCCATCTTCTTCATTACCAGTTTCACAGCTACTCAGACTTTGTCGAAAAACCGGCCAAACATCCGTTGCCGGAGTTGCTGGCATCGGTGCCGGACCTCAACCCCGTGAAGCGCATGTTTTTCGAAATCAATGCCGACGACTCCATCTCGGATCAGGAACGGCGGGACTACTACCAGCGGTCGGTCATGTTCTCCGAGGCTGAGATCAGACGACTCACCATGCCGCGACGGTGGGGGCCGATCCCCAGGAGCCTGCCCCTCGTACATGTCGAGACCGTGCGCAGGGCGCTCGAGAATGAGTCGAACCCGGACGTTAAATGCAGGGTTTCGGTGGTGATCCCGGCCTACAACGCCGCGCACTATCTCGACGACGCGATTGACAGCGTCCTGGCCCAGACCTGTGCAGCCTGGGAGCTCATCGTCGTGAATGACGGCTCCACGGATGACACCGCTGCGATCGCGCAACGCTACGTCGACCGGGATGACCGCGTGACCCTGATCAGCCAAGAAAATCAGGGGGAAATTGCCGCCCGGAAGCGCGGTTTCACGGAGGCTTCGGGGGAATACATCTACTTCCTCGATGCTGACGACATGGTCTGGCCAGATGCATTGCAGCGGTTCCAGAACGTGTTGGCCGGATTCCCCGATGTCGTCGCCGCCTTCGGAGTGCATCGAACCCTTGGCAAAAGCGGCTGGATATGGAGTGCGGGCGACCCCGTCATCGCGCCAGAACATTCGACGCACATCCTGCCAATGCTGCTGGAAAGGAATTTTATTCAGCCGGGCGCCATCTGTATCCGGCGCAGCCACCTGACCCAAGCAGACTTTGCATCGACCATTTCCTTTGGCGGAGATTGGGTCATGTGGTGCCGCTTGGCGGCCAAGGGGCCTTTTGTTCACGTGGGGGAGCGGCCGGTTTGCGATTACCGACTGCACAACGAGAACATTTCCAACATTACGCGTTCCCCCCTGCAACAGCGAGAGCTGCCCGTCTCGGTCATCTTTTCGGATCCCCAGATCATGGCATCCATCAGACCGCGTCAACAGCGGCTCCTGCACCAGAAGAGTCTCAGCATCATTTACTTCTATGCGTTCCTGCGCAGCCTGGAGACGAAACTTCTTCGTCCCATGCTCGCCAGCATTTGGCACGGTGCGCTCTGCGTGCTGAAAGCCCCGCCTGTCCTGCGCTCCGTTCTTCGCGAGCTGTGGCTCTGCCGCAACCGCGTTCTGAAGGGCGCGATCCTCCCAATGGCCCGAGGCGCGGAGAGAGTGATGGTCTCGTTCGCTCCAACCCGTCCGATTGCGAACAGGGTGGTTCAGGTCGCTCGGGTAGGCAGGCGATTACCGGCCCTGTTGCGGTACGGGGAAGCCGATCCTGCGACCTACCTGGTGTTTGACGACCGCGCCTCTGCTTACCTCGTCATGTCCAAGGTCGCCTGCACGTCCATTCGTCTGGCCATCGGCAAGGCGTATGCCATCCACGTCCATCGCCCCATGCTGATTCACGACGCTTCGTTATGGAATATTCAGAAGGGGCGGTTAAAGGGCAGCGCTGCCGCACATCACAGTTTTACCTTTGTTCGAAACCCGTTTGAGCGTCTTGTCTCCTGCTACCGAGACCGGGTTCTGTACGATGGTCCTACCGAAACCTCGAGACGCCCTTACTTCTCGAATTACGCGTACAGGATCCCCGCCAACATCACCTTTGCGGAGTTCGTGCGCATTGTCGCCCGTATTCCGGACTGGTTGGCTGATCGTCATTTCAAGAGCCAGGTGAGCACCCTCTATCGTCGTGGCCGGTGCCGGGTGGATTTCATCGGGCGCTTCGAAAATCTCGAGGAAGACTGGAAAACGGTCGCCAATCGCTTTGGCTTTGACGCGAAGCTCCCCGCCGTCAACAGGTCGGGTGCTCACGACTATCGGGCAGAATATACGCCCGAGTTGGTTGAGATCGTTTACCAGCGCTACAAGAAGGACGTTGACCTGTTGAGGTACGGTGATGCGTACCGGGAGCTAGCGACATTCGTTAGGAGCGCAGAATCAATGGATCATCATGAGTAGACCGGACATCTCAATCGTCATGCCGTGTTTCAACGAGCAGGCTCATGTCGCTGACGCCCTCGAAGCGCTCCTGGCCCAGCAGACGGATTACGTCTACGAAATCATCGTCGTGGACAGTTCATCGGACCGGACCCCCAAGATCATCGAGTCGCGCTTCAGTGACGTCACCCTATTTCACAGTTCCACCCGTCTGTCTTGCGGTGCCGCGAGGAACCAGGGCATTCGAATGGCCGCTGGTGAGAAGATCCTGTTTACCGATGCCGACGTGAGGGTGCCGATTGACAGCCACTCTATAGATGTAGAATAGAAATAGATGTAGCATAGAAGTTCAGTCCACCAACCCTCCATACCATTCCATGAAGAGTCATTCACTGTGTTTCCGGATGGGACTGTTTTTTGCCGCGTCGGGTTTCACGATGGCAGCGGAACCGGAATCTCCGCAATTTGAGACCGACGTGCGGCCGATCCTCAAGGCTCATTGCTGGCAGTGTCACGGTGAGGTTGAGGAACTGAAAGGAGGGCTGGACGTTCGACTCGCAAGATTTCTGGTGAAGGGCGGTGAATCGGGTCCGGCGATTGTTCCCGGAAGACATATGGTGAGTTTACTATACGATCGTGTGTCTTCCGGCGAGATGCCTCCAGGCGCAAAGATACTGTCGGCTGAAGACGTTGGAATTCTGGCTCGATGGATCGACTCCGGCGCCCGAACGATTTGGCCGGAACCTGAATCGTTGTCAACGGAAGGTACCTTTACGAAAGAGGAGCGACAACATTGGTCCTTCCAGCCGATTCGGCACTCAAAGCTGCCGGTCGCTCGGCATGCGGACCAGTTGCATTCGCCGATCGATGCGTTCCTGTTGGCGCGACTGGAAGCCGATGGGCTGAGCTATTCCCCGGAAGCCGACAGATTCACATTGATTCGGCGGTTGTCTTTCAATTTGCACGGCCTGCCCCCAACACCTGAAGTGGTCAACAGGTTCATTGCTGACCAAATGCCGGGCGCGTATGAGCGCCTGATCGACCGGCTGCTGGCGTCTCCGGCTTACGGTGAACGTTGGGCCCGACACTGGCTCGACGTTGCGGGCTATGCCGACAGCGACGGGGTCACGAAGGAAGATCCGGTGCGGCCGTGGGCGTACAAATATCGCGACTATGTCATTCGCGCTTTCAATTCCAATAAGCCATGGGATGAGTTTCTTGTTGAGCAGCTTGCCGGCGACGAGTTGCTCACACCACCCTATGAAGATTTGACGCCCGACCAGGCGGATTGGTTGATTGCCACTGGTTTTCTGCGCATGCCGCCCGACGGGACGAGTGGCTCGAACATCGATCAGAATGTCGCCCGCAACCAGGTCGTGGCGGAGGTAATCAAGCTGGTCAGTACGTCGCTGCTGGGGCTGAGCGTCGGCTGTGCGCAGTGTCATTCGCATCGTTACGACCCAATCACACACACCGACTATTATCGCACGCGGGCGCTGTTCGAACCAGCGTACGACTGGAAGAACTGGCGGTCGCCGAGTGCCCGGCTGGTTTCGCAATGGTCGCAAGAAGTTCGTGAGCAGGCCGACGCCGTCGACAGAGAACTGGCCGAGATCGTAGCGAAGCGGGATACCGAACTCGACGCTGCTGTCGCGAAGGCCGTTAGGGAACGTCTTCTCAAGCTTCCCGCGGGAATTCAAGGTCGAGCCAGCAGCGCCCGCGAGACACCTGAAAACGAACGGACCGAGGAGCAGGAAAAACTGATCGAGGAGTTTCCGTTCCTCAAAGTTACTCGCACTTCACTTCAGGAGATTGAATCGACCGTCAAGGCGGAGATTGTCAGGAAGTGGGATGCGTTGACTGCGGCGGCCGGCAGTCGACGTCCCGCGCGAGACAACCTGATGTGCCTCACCGAGGTACCCGGTCAGGTCTCACCCACACTGCTGTTTGCACGAGGCGATTTTAATCAGCCGCGCCACGAAGTCGTGCCAGGTGGGCTGAGTGTGTTGAACCCGAACGGTGTCACGATACCGGCCAATAACCCCGATTTGTCCACAACCGGTCGTCGATTGGCCTGGGCGAGACATCTCACAAGCGGCCGGCATCCGCTGGTGGCCCGCGTGCTGGTCAATCGATTCTGGATGCATCACTTCGGGACCGGACTGGTTGCGACACCCGCGGACTTTGGGAGGCAGGGCGAGCAGTCCTCGCATCCGAAACTGCTCGACTGGCTGGCCGCCGAGTTCATGGACAGTGGCTGGAACCTTAAATACCTGCACCGATTGATCCTCACTTCCGGAGCGTATCGTCAAACGGCCGTGCGTCGCGAAGAACTTGATGGGCTTGATCCGGACAACCGTCTGCTGGGCCGTATGTCCGTGCGCCGACTGGAAGCTGAGACGCTGCGTGATTCGTTACTGGCACTGAGCGGTCGGTTAGTACGGAGGATGTACAGTCCGCCCGCGCCGGTCAGTCTGGACGCGGTCGGCCAGCGGGTCATCGTTTCGGCCAATCAATACGATTCGAGCGGTCGACTGCTTCGCAACGTTGCTCCAGTAGGCGAGGATGCGTTTCGGCGAACGATTTACGTGCAGGTCCGCCGGTCGATGCCGCTGGGGGTTCTGGAGCCGTTTGATCTGCCCGCGATGAAGCCGAATTGTGAACTGCGGACTGTTTCGACGAATGCTCCGCAATCGTTGTTGATGATGAACGACCCGTTTGTGATCGAGCAGGTCGATGCTCTGGGTGCGAGGATTCATCGAGTGGCTGGGAAAGATGCCAGAGAGAGGTTTAAACTCGCATGGCAAATGGTCTTCGGACGTATGCCGAGCGACGGTGAATTACGTGCCGGGCTGGAGTTTCTCGAAGAGCAAACTGGCGTGGTCCGGTTGGCGGAGAGATCAAAACTGAATAACCGGGAGCCGGACCTCGCTGCGTTGTCACACCTGTGCCATGCGCTGGTCAGTTCCAATGGTTTCCTGTACGTCGATTGAGTATTCCCGGTGAATTTGTGAGTCAACGAATAGTGCGCTCTTCAGGTTCATTGATTCCTTAATCCATCGGGAACAGAACAGATTTTAAGGTAATCACGATGTCTCACTTTAGCCGCCGTCACTTCATGGCTCGGCAGGCATTCGGGCTCCACGGGTTGTCGCTGGCTTCGTTCATGACACAGGAAGGCCTCCTCGCTGCTCCGACCAAACCACCGCTGCAGCGGCGTCCGTTTGATCTGAAGCCAAGACAGTCTGGTCACGAACCGCAGGCGACGGCCATGATCTCAATGTTCATGCAGGGAGGCCCAAGTCAAATGGACTTGTGTGATCCCAAGCCTGAGCTCGTGAAGCATCATTTGAAGACCTTCACTGGTGACATCCATTTCGACAATGTGATCCAGAAGAGTCGCAAACTGTTCGCAGGCCCGTGGAAGTTTTCAAAGCACGGTGAGTGCGGGATGGAGTTCAGTGAACTGCTGCCCAACCATGGGCGGATTGCTGACGATATCTGCCTCATTCGCTCAATGCATACCGGGATCAGCGGTCACGAGACGGGGATCAGTGCCATGAACACCGGCCGGTCACGCCGCGGACGACCCGCTCTGGGTTCGTGGCTTGTCTACGCTCTGGGCTCAGGCAATCAGAACCTCCCCGCGTACATCGTGCTCCGGGATCCTGGAAGTCTTCCTGTGCTCGGTGCTGAGAACTGGCAAAATACCTGGCTGCCGTCCGGTTGCGGAGGTACCGTCGTTCATTCTCGTGCACCGAGAATCGCCAACCTTGAGCCACCTGCGAATCTGCGGGGTCAAACCCAGCAGCGAATCCTGTCCTACCTGCAGCACATTAATCGCGAACACTTCAAACGGCACCCAGGTGAGAACGAACTTGTCTCTCGGATGCAAAGCTACACACTGGCCGCAGGCATGCAGGTCGCCGCACGTGAAGCGCTTGATATTTCACAGGAGACCGCCGAAACCCACAAGCTGTATGGCATTGACGACCCGGTCACACAGAATTTTGGCGTGCGCTGTCTGATTGCGAGACGGCTGGTCGAACGCGGCGTGCGGTTCATCCAGGTCCTGTCCGGGGACCAGCAGTGGGACCATCACGGCGGGATCATGAACGGGTTGCCGAAAGCCTGTCAGAAGATCGACAAACCTGCGGCTGCCCTGGTAATTGATCTGAAGCGAACCGGGCTGCTGGACACAACGCTGGTTCATTGGGGTGGAGAGATTGGCAGGCTGCCGGTGATTCAGAACGAGGCGAACATCGGACGTGACCACAATGGCGTCGGTTTCAGTATGTGGCTCGCCGGTGCCGGCGTGAAACGAGGTTGTATCCACGGTGAAACGGATGAAGTAGGCCACAAGGCCGTGACTGACGTCGTCAATCACTATGACTACCACGCGACGCTGTTCTATTTGTTTGGTCTTGATGCGCACGAGGTGACTTTCACACGTCCGAACGGGAACACCAGCCTGACCGATGGCCAGCCGGGAAAGATCGTGACCAAAATCCTGCAGCGTACACCGCAATCCGTATGATTTATCACGAGGGCCGGACTTCCGGACTGTCAAAATCGCGGTGGAGATCATCGAAATGGAAGGCTGCTGCGCGGCTTATGTCGAGCGCATCAAACATAGCCACTCGATTCCGGGTGTTATCCATCGGGTTCTCTGTATTCGTTCAGCCCGGAATTGTTGCGTTCGCCGCTGTGGTAAATCTTGCTGCAGGAAAGGCCTGTTCACTTACTCCAGAACAAAATCACGGGCTCTGCATGGATAACGGTAACGCGCAGCAGCTGACAGGCAGGGGTATTTGCCCGGTTTCGTCTCGCAAATCTGGATAAACAAAGCCTGTCATCGAACGTGGACGAAAAAAAAAGAGTAATAGCCATCGCAGTAGAATAAGTCCTCGCCAACCCAACCGATCATTCCCGAGCGGATCAGTATCGTCAGGTTAAGCGGGGTGGGTTTGTAATCTGCCAGAGGTGAAGGGGCAGATCAGGATCGGCCGTTTTCTCCAGGAAGCTCAGCCGTTGAGACGATTGTTCGACGTCTGACAGATTGAGAGACACGGGGCAGCGAAGAGGGTGCGTTATGAGGCTGCGAATTCCATATTGTTTTTATCCAGGCCGTTTTACGCTCATGGTTGTATTCCTCTTTGCCTTCGTGACTGTCTCGTTCGCCGGTGAAGGGGAAACATGTCCCTCCATGTCAGGGCGAAGGATTGGCTGATTGAGCCCGTCGTTGGCCATTACACAAGGGTGGGTTCGGAGAGAGGGACGTTGATTCAGGTCGCAGCCGATAACGCCGGCAATCCTGCCCACGTCTTGGGTGATTTCCGTTTTCGCTTTCCGAGTTCGATACCGGACGGAAAGTACCGCCTCACGATACACTGGCAGACGGGCAGGATGAACGGCACGCCCTGGGCATTCCTGCTGGGAACGGAGGCAGGAAGCGTTAGAGAGCACCAGATTCCCCTGGCGGACGGTGGCACTATTTCTATCCGGGCGATTCCGGACCACCACAGTGATCAGTGGTGCACAAATGATCTGGCCGGGCCTGATCCGATTGACTTCTCGCGGTGGCCGAACAGTCCGGTCGCTGCTTTCATCACGATCTCCGATGCAGGTTCCGAGGATTTCTTTTTGCGGCTGCGGGACATGAGTCCCGCGAGCAACAATTCAATCTGTATAGAGTCAATCTCTCTGATACCGGTAGAGGCACCGGTGAAAGAAAGAGACTCGCCAGCCATATTATGCTCGCCTTTGGGCACCGATCTGCTGACACCGGCGGGGGAGAATTTCACGATCGGCGTGTACTATGCGATGCTCTGGCTTGAGCCCCAAGATAATTTTTCCTGGGACTGTGCGTTCATGGACATGGCGCGGTCGGGCTGCAACTTCGTGGTCATCAGCGGAAATTGCTGGGCAGACCAGTGGGCCGCCATCAAACACTGGGACATGAAGGGAGTCACCAGCTACGGCCAGTTAAATGGTCACCCAGGCGCCCTGGTAAGTGGAAACCATCCGATTTCGTCAGGGGAATCAAAGAGCAGCGAGAACGACTGAACTCCTGTGTCTGGAACGGCCAGTATGTTGGTGGACCTGCGTTGGGCACATCATGACTGACGAGCCCGAATGCCATGGACTGCCTGAAGACAAAAGGAGGTTTCTCAGAGTCTGGGCCGATGTTTATCATCAATACAATTCAGAACGCAAGGTGTATGTCAACCATTGCGATCCTGAATGGTATGACCTCAACGAAAAGCACGTGACCTGCAGCACCGCGCCGACGATTACCGTCAACAGCCACAGAATCACCGACCGGATCAACGCGGCTCGGTCGACCGGTCTGGAACAATTTTACCGTCGTTGCGCTGCTTGGACGAATGTCCGACTGGTCGAGCAATCAGGCCCGGAAAATCTATTACTGGGGCCTTTCTCCGGCCACGCCGGAAGTCTTGAACTGGCTGGCCTCCAGGACGAAGTTTCAGGATGCGTACGAAGAAATGATCACGGCGTATTGCTGTGGCGCCAGTGGTTTTCATCCCTACCTGTACAACCAGCATCGTGCCGTATCACTGGTTGATAAACATGGGAACGGTCAGTATGGTATATAGGAAGGGTTCAGCGCTGCCGCTCACGATCTGCGCAGATCACACGGCTGGCCAGGCGTCACACTAAGCAACAACGGCAGCCCCTTTACAGACCGTGGCACGTACTCGGCTGGTGACTTTGTTCTGACCGCTCGGGCCGTATCTGATTCCGGGACAGTCGCGAAGGTCGTCTTTAGTAAAAGCGTCGATGGCGGCAGCACTTGGGAAACCAGCGAAGACGTGACTGCTCCCTGGTCTGCGAAGTTCTCCACAACTGCGGGAAAGATCGTGATCTTTCGAGCCCGTGCGGTTGCTGCCGACGGGAAAAAGTCCATCTACTCGGCATACATGATCCACATCGGTATCGAACCACTGAAGCAGGAGTGAATACCCGTCAATTAATCTTCAGACTGGGAACACATTATCAGCGCTAATTGGCAGAAAGTTACCTGCCGGAAGCAATGCGGCGGTGCCACGAAACAGAGAAAATACACAACCGAAAACAAGACTATGATCCGATTGCGAACCCTCATATCGGTCCTGTTGCCCGGCCTGTCGAGCGGCCGGGACACAACAGGACAGAAGCTGTGGCGGTGTCAAAGCACCGGTCATCGACGGTGTTCTGAATGACGAATGCTGGCGCGGCGAACCGGCAACACTTTTTCCTGCCACATTCTGAAATCTCCGGGCTGCTAAAAAATCAGCAGACTGGACTGGGATTTCGGACGAGCGAATGCTGTCGGCTCATGAAGAACCGTAATAAATGACAGCGCGTGGGAGTGTGTCTGCGACTTAGACTGCGAGTGTCCACACTGCGGCTTACCCCCGAATTTGTTTCCCAGGAGAAAAGTTTGGCGCCCATGATATTGACATGGATCATACCGAGTGTCACACGGGAATCGTCAAAGACGCCCCAATGTCACAAGCTCGATGAAATCGCAAGACTGGGCACCCGCGGTGCTCCATTTCGACTAACCGATGGCTCCACAAAACTGGGACCCACGTGGCGCCCGATACGACACATTTAATTCGGGAGTCAATAGTCGTCGATGACCATGGATCCGTGAATCAAGGCAACGATCCAGTATACCGCTTACCAGCAATGTTCGCTCGACAGGAAACGGGGCGCGACCGGTGACGATCATCTCTTCTACCTTGCTCATTAGACATGCTGAATACGTCACATTGGGCTTTGGAGGGAGTAAAAACTGAAGTGATTGCAGTTTCGGGAAATCACGGATCTTGGCGGCGAAAGTAAAGTCCTGTACCGCGCCATTGAGCATCAGCAGTGTGGCGCGAAATCCGTCGTTATATTCGATGAAATAGGCTGCGGGATCCTTCACAAGTTTTTCGAGCTCATCACTGTGTGCGAGGTCCTGTGGTCTGCCATCACTAAGCCCGATGCCACTTCGTGAATCAGAACGAGCCAATGCTGCTTCCAGCAGGCGCCTTGACCAACGACCATCCTGCCCCGCCTGCCACACCTCGTCACCATCAATCAACTGAACCGCTTTCACTCCGGTTTCACCGCCGCGGCGGCGTTCGACCATGCACTGCATTGCTTCCAGTGCGTGATAATCCATGGCGTCCGAGCCTCCGTTTCCGACCATGAGTGCATCTTCAATCGGGCAGTTCAATGGCAGTTCGATTGGTGGAATCCGAAAGGTGACCGGCAGCGACGATCCGGCAAGGAAAGGAAACCTCAGTTGTTTTGAAGTCTCAACCATCCGTTTGGCCTTCGTGAAGCTGTAGGAAAGATGCTTGTCGTTGAACACCGGCAGCGAGCGACCGTCTTTCCTGAAGACCTCCACAATCTGTTCGAAAAATTCATAACGTGGGTAGAGCTTTTGTCCTTTTTCGTTATCGGGATAGTCCCCGTGTTCACCGATTAACAACACCGCGTCGACAGCCAGATTGTCGGTTCCCAGTCGCAGCGCCTCGGCAATAGTAGGAAAAATGTTGAAGTCGTGGTGAGCTGCCTTTTCTCCACTCAGGTCACTCTCAGGCCGTTGATCGACATAGGCACTCACCACATCTATCTCAGGGCGATGCCACTTTCCGTTGCGCGGATAACCATTTAAAAACCTTTCACTCATGTGATTCGCATGGCTGCGCCAATTCCAGAATGTGGTGATAATAGCCAGTTTTTTTCGCCGTTGGTCAACCATCATGTTCTCCGAAAGGTTGATGCTTTATTTGGCTGGTACTGGACTGCCAGGTGAGGCGTTTCCAGCCGTTTTTCCCCCAGCCAGAGTGATTCAACACCGGCCGCAGTCAGGCCAGTTGTCAGGAGTGTTCGCTCGACCGGATAAGGTGGTTGACCGGTGAGGATCATGTTTTCCATGTGGTGACTGAGTGGATTAAAAAAATTGGGTTGCATATGGTGGCCGGAGCCAGTGTAGAACAGAAGCGAAAAGGGCTGGCTCTGATTTTTCAACCGAGCCGCCACCGTGATGTCATTAATGACAAGCCCTTCCAACAGTAACATGGTGGCACGCAGGCCGTCTGCATATTCGAACCGATAGGCCACCGGTGGTGTGCCCGTGGCAGTCAGCTGTCTTAAATCCTCCGGACGCGGATAGGTGTGACGGGAATTCTCATCTGCTGGTTTTAGAGATTGGCTGCGACAGAGACAGGCTTCGAAGAGCGATGGGTCCCAGCCTCCAGCCTCCCACGATCCTGAATGAAACGCCTCCCAGACACTGTCTCCTCGCAGTGCTTGAATCCAAACGACCCCGGTTTCACCCCCGCGGCGGCGTTCGGCCAGGCACTGCATGCCTTCCAGCGAATGAATGTCATAGCTGTCGATACCACCGACTCCGACGCTGACGATCTCCTCGACTTCGGCTCCCCAGGGCATATCAACAGACGGAATTCGTCTACACACTGGCAGAGACGAACCCGCAAACATGGGGAAGCCTAATTCGTGACTTGTTTTGACCATGTCATGAGCCCAGTCCCAGTTCCACGAAAGATGCTTGTCACAAAAAACCGGTACACTTCGGCCACTGTTGCGAAAGACGTCGACGGTTTCTTGAAAGAACTCGTATCGTGGATACAGTGTCTGCCCTTTCTCATTCTTTGGGTATTTTCCGTGTTCGCCGATCAGGAGTACCCCGTCGACGGCCAGTTGGCTGCCTCCCAGTGTTAGTGTTTCGGTGATGGTGGAATACAGGTTTAAATCCGGGTAGCGGGCCACGCGCTCGCGACTAAGGTCACTCTCCGGGAACTGGTCCACATAAAGTGATACGACATCCACCTCCGGATGATGCCAGCGACTTTCCCACCCGTACCCGCCCAGAAACCGGTCGACAATATTTTGACCGTGCGAATATTTGCGGTACTCGGTTACCAGGGCTGCGATCTGAGGGCGTTTCCTGGACGAATGATCGCCCCTCGTTGTAACGCCTCCCGCAAGTCCCCAGGCGATTGCTGCCGGGACACCCACCAACACGTCACGGCGGGAAATGTTTATTCCGGGAGTGGTCCAACGATTCGTCTTGTCTGCCATGTTAATCACTTGTCCTGAAATGATTCCTGTTCTTACAGGTCCTGACCCTGAATCACGGAAACCGATTCTGCACGAAGCTGGAACTGATATGATAACTCATGCGTAAAGCCGTAGCAGCCTCCAGTCTCTTCAAAATGTGTTATGAACATTTCCACAGTCATTGTTCATTCATGGCAAGACATCGACAGTTTACGTGAGCTTCATTGTTCCCAGGAAAGCCCACTCCACTACTGTTCTTTGGATCTGAAAACGGCTGTACAAAGATTTGGCGAGCGGATTTCCGTTTTGCAGGTTCTGGCAGGACACGTGCGAACGGACGTTCCAATGGTCAATACGCATCCGCTGATCTCGCGTTTCTTGCGGCTTTTGGCAGCCATTGATAGAGTAATCCGGTCCGTGAGCCGTGTGGCCGTGACCACAAATATTTCACAGCAGGCCCAGAGAATTACAGGACAATGTCGAACAGAACTGCCGGGCAACAATTTCGAACTTTTTGGTCCCCGTAGCTCAATTGGATAGAGCGTCGGCCTCCGAAGCCGAAGGTTGCAGGTTCGAATCCTGCCGGGGATATTCGGTTGTTTATTGGTGAAACAGTGGAGGGCATTCTAAATTGCATCGCTGTGTACCCCAAAAATGTACCTTGGCGAGTTTAATTCGGTACATTTTCGAATAACTGATCCACCCGTTCCGCCGCTTCGGTTTGAGTACCTTGCAGCAGATGGCTGTACGTGTTTGCCGTCATCGCGTAGTCACTGCGGCCGAACCGCTTTTGAATGACTTTCATAGGAACACCTCCGGCAATCATCAGTAATGACCGAGTGTGTCTCAGATCGTGGAACTTGAATTCATCTGGTAACCCTGCCGCCTTCCGAATTGGGTGCCAGACGTTGCGGTCAAAGTGTGACGACCGATGAAGCACGCCGGTTGTACTTGGAAACACCAGCGGCACTTTTGATGGCTCCATGTTGTCGCTGAGCGCCTTTTCTGTCGTCGCTTCAATGTTTCGCGACAGCAACTGTCCCCGGTGTTGCGACGCGACGTCCTGCGGCTGTCTTTGGCTCCTTCGTGCGGAACTCTCCGGCCACTTCTTCCAGCGTCTGGCGAACAGACAGCACGCCCTCAGCCGGATTCACGGCCGACCACTCGAACGCCAGAATCTCGCCTTTCCTGAGTCCCGTCATGGTGGCAAGGGAAATTGTATCGCCCAGTCGGTGATCTTTGCAGGACAGGAACAGTGATTCACACTCATCTAATTCCAGTGGCCTGATGTCACGTCTTGTCCCTGCGGCACATCAACCGCATTTCTCGGATTGTGATCCACGATCTGTAGCCTGATTGTTCGATTCAGTGCCACACGGTACACCTTCAGCGCACGCTTGCACATATTGTTGCTGAAGCACTTACGTGTCATTGCCGACATTCATGTCGTGATGTCGATCGCATTCAGTCGATCCAGTTTCTTCGGCACGATGTACAAACATACTGCCACCTCGTATTCCTGATACGTCCTTGCAGACTGGTTCGGCAACACCTCGTTTTCCAGCCACCACGACAGGTATGCCTGGGCCTTTTGAGCGGCTCTCGAGGTTCGTTCATCAGGTTCTCCGACGACGTAACGACTCCTGTCCGGGATGATCGGCAGCAACGACACCATTGTATCACTGATCAATTTCTGTTCTTCCTTGTTAATCTTCCGCCAGTGCCATTCGTCCAGTTTGTAGATGTTCAGCGGACAGCAGGGTAGAATGTCTCGCGGGGCAAAACCTGGATCGGGTGTATGCTCACCGCAAACGGGAAATATTGGTAAACTCCGTTTGCGGCCCGAACATTCGCGTACACCTCAGTTGTACTCAAGGGGAATTTCCGTGAGCGACGCGCAAGCGAAATGGAAAGGCAATGCGGGAAGGGTGCTTGCCGTGCTTTTGGGGCTTGCGTTCATCGCATCCGGTACGATGAAGCTGGCCGGTGTCGACGAGGCCGTGAAGCGGTTTCAGGAGTTCAACTACCCGCTTTGGTTCATGTACCTTACCGGCGCGATTGAAGTCGGCTCCGGCATCGCGATCATGATTCGGATACTGCGATTCTGGGGCGCCTCGCTGCTGATCTGTACAATGATCGGCGCGATCTACAGCCATGCGAAGATCGGTGAAGGGGCAGGTGAGATGATTCCACCCGGCGTGTTGTTGGTGCTATGTGTGGTGGTGGCCTGGGCAGCGTGTCCATTTTGTGGCAAAACGGTGATAGCGGAGGCGTCCCGACGTTAGTCCGAGAATTGGGTGGTTCGTTGGCGTGTCTCATTTGCCACGGGTTGTTGGGACTGTCATTGGATTTGTCCGAATTCCCGAGCCGCGCAGCCTGTGTCGGCTGTCCTCACCGCCGCAGATAAGTGCACATCGGCAATGTGCATGTCATGTGCGCCACCGACGCAGTTTTTGGATCAGAGACAAATACGTTCGGTGCGTCAGGCCGAGCAGGTTCGCGCAGCCAGAGCCCGTCGCGGCGCTCGGCATCTGCTCGACTCAAGGCTGTATCGGTCTCGAAATTAGTCTCGGAATTCGTTCACGCCGCCCTGATCTGGCACTACTGAATTTGGAGTATCAGCTTACCGATATTTGCATCCGCCGCCATATGGGCGTGGGCGGCCTCCACTTCGACGATTGGAAAACTGCAGTCGATGACTGGCACGATCTTCCCACTTTCCAGCAGCGGCCAGACCGAGCCATGCAACGCGTCCATCACGGCAGCTTTAGCAGCGACCGGGCGCGCCCGCAAAGTGGAGCCGATCACTCGCAAACGTTTCATCATCATCAATCCCAGGTTCAGTTCGGCGGCAATCCCGCCCATGAGACCGATCACCACCAGGCGACCGTCCGGGCCCAGGCTTTTGAGGTTGTCCGGCAAATAGGCACCGCCCACAGGGTCCAGAATCACATCAAATCCGGAGTCCTCGGTCCACGCCACAACCTGTTCCGTAAAGGGTCCGTCGTGGCGATTGCTACCGCCACGGGCACCCAACTCGACACAGGCCGCTAGTTTGGCAGCGCTCCCCACCGTCACGTAACAGGGATTGCCAAATGCTTTACACAGCTGAATACCTGCCGTGCCAACACCGCTGGCACCAGCATGTAGTAACACCCGCTCACTGCGCTTGAGACCAGCTTCCATGAAAAGATTCAGATAGGCCGTCGCAAACACTTCCGGTACGGCCGCAGCCTGCTGAAAACTGAATCCCGCCGGAATCGGCAGCACCTGACCGGCCGCCACAACCACTTGTTCGGCGTAACCACCACCAGCCAGCAAAGCGCAGACAGAATCGCCAACCTGCACCCGGCTGACGCCCTCGCTGATCTCCGTTACCACGCCTGCGCACTCCAGGCCAAGTATGGGACTGGCGCCCGGTGGTGGTGGATAGCTACCACTGCGCTGGGCCAGGTCGGCTCGGTTCACAGCACTGGCATGAACATCAATACGGACTTCACCAGGGCCGAGGGTTGGCGCTTGCACCTTCTCCCAGACCAGCTCATCGCCATCAACCAAAATCGCGTGCATTACTTATTCCGTTATTGCCGCCGTTTACAAAAGTCCGACCGTTATGAAAAACGTCCTATGCGCGGTCTTGAATTGTCTGCAACAAAGCGCATTTTTGGCATCCTGCAGGATGATCCGGAAACCAATAGTTAATCCGTGCTGATTGCCACGACATTCTGGAGTTTTGTATGCGAGTTCTCGCCACTGTGGGGATTAATGTTGCGCCTGCGGTTAACTCCGTCCGGAAAAGTTCGAGGATGGTTGGTTACCTCCAAGCCACTGTGAAGGACTCGAACTTTTGTAACAGGTTACTGATTTACGACTTTGGGAATCGGCTTGCGCGCGAGTCGTTACGAAGAGGGTTTGGCACGGGAAGCTTTGCGACTGTGAACAGCTGCTGATTCGTCACAGCCGATTCCCCAGCAGCCAGTCGCTGAAACGTTGACAGTGCATCATCACTGGCCTGCATGACGCACCGAACTGCAGCTTGCAGTTCGGTGCTGCCTTCCCGACTTTCGATGATCACGTCGAGTGTGCTGTCAGCTTTGGCCTGCATGGTTTGCAGCTGTTCGGTTGTGAGGTCAGTCATTGATTTAGCGGCGCGATGTGTGCGATCTGACAATTCGGCGACGCCCGCGTCGGTGATCCGGGTGCCGATGAGGTGGAGGTCAGTGGCCGGTCTTCCGTTTCCACCAGCAGCAGGCTCGGCTTTATCGGGAAACCAGGCAGATCCGGCTACTTTCCTTAATCCTCCTTTTGCGGAACCTATAGGTCGTCACTTGGCTTTTTGGCTGCTGAAGGATTTTGGGTAGTTATCGGTTGTGCTTTGACAGTGTCATCATCCGACGACTGCCCTGACATCAACGGGAGCCCCGGCGGGCAGTCGGCGATTATATACGTGGACCTGTCGTTTCAATTAGTGGACGCCGGATTTACCGGAGACGAAGCCTTTGATCTGGTTGAAATAGTGTTGGAGACCGACGCGCTCACGCCGCAGTTCGAAGGAGGAAGCGTAAATATCTTAATCATCGACGAAAATGATTTTCCAATCGCCGAACCGCTGCCAGAACGACTTCCGGTAAACCGAACATTTTGAGATCTGGTAAGCCTCAGAGTGTCACTCGCTCACGATCGTCCTGACAAATATCATTCTGTACCGTGTTTGGTTTTGAACTCGCGTTCTTCATCGAGCAGGTTCACGAGCCATTGCCGAAACTGGTGGCAAGCGGCACACACAGAGAATTGGTTGTTTCCGACGGGATGTACGCTCAGATGTACAACCTCCACCAGCAGATTCTTGATGGTTCTGTAGCGGAAGAGGTTGTTTAGAGTTTGTCGCTGAGTCCGATCCTGCCATCCGCAAAACCCAACAGATTTATCAAGTCGATGCCGGACACGAATCAATCCGGGTTGCGCGTCAGCGAGTCTCGGATGGAACGGGTGCTGTAGGGCTTGTCGCCAGCAATATCGACGTCCGCCTGACTGGTCAGGCTGTGTCGTCGTACGCATCTTTGTCGACGACAAGACGAAATCCTCCGAAGCTCACCTTTTGATGCGGCACAGTAAAAAATCGCGCAGTTGCCCGAAGCGATGTTTCCTGGTAGAACCAGCAGCCTCCCCTCATGATTCTGCGATTTCCCTGTACAGCACCTTGCGGGTTATGGACAGGATCAGCCGAGTTCGGCTTGTACGGGGCAGCCCAGTCGGAACACCACTCCAGGACGTTACCCGCCATATTCCTCACGCCGAAAAGACTTACGTCTCCCGGAGCAGTTCCGACAGCAATTGCGCGGCCTCCCTTACCATAAACAAGACCGTACACCGCTCGATCGGCATCGGGTTTCTCATTCCCCCAGGGATATGTCCGATTGTCCGTGCCACGCGCAGCGTACTCCCATTCCGCCTCGGTCGGCAATCTCCCGTCTGCCCACTCACAATAGGCTGACGCATCAGAGTAGTCGACGCCCACGATCGGTTGATCATCGGCGTCGTAAAGTTTGTCGTTCGCGAAGTCCGAAGGACGATGATTCGTTTCTACCTGAAACTGACGGTACATCCTGTTCGTAATCTCAGTTCGGCCGATCCAAAATGAGTCGAGTTGTACACGGTGGGGTGGTCTTTCATCCGAATAGTCGTCGCTGCCCATGGTGAACTCACCACCAAAAATAAATATCAAATCACTCCCGTCTTTCCCGTGAGTGCGTTGCCTGACTCGAAGCACAGATGAGGTAGACTGTGGGGGCATTAAATGATCCGTTGAAAACAGGTGCGAGAACCTGGAGTTCAGGCCAATATGTCTGTGATCGGAGTTCCGTGCGTAATGGGAACCGGACGACCAAGGCGATCCTGAATCGATCCCGCCGGATTAACACCAAAACAATGAAGCAAAGTTGCGTAAATGTCCCACGGACCCACGGCATCCGTTGCCGGGTAGGCACCGATCCGATCTGACGTCCCGTAAATGAATCCGCGTTTGATACCGCCGCCGGCGAGCAGGATTGAGTTACAGCCAGCCCAGTGATCGCGTCCCGCATCTCGATTGATCTTCGGCGTACGTCCGAATTCGCCAGCCGCGATGACCAATGTCTGATCCAGCAAACCGCTCTCTTCCAGGTCAATCAGCAGTGCGGAGAGACAGCCGTCCAGTTTGGGCAGCAGATACCCCTTGCACATATTGAAATTGTTGCTGTGGGTATCAAGTCCGCCGTCGCCACGATTTCTCCAGTTCACCTGAACAATGGGAACACCCGCCTCAACCAACCGCCGAGCCAGCAGTAGATTCTGACCGAAAGGGTGATCTCCATACGCTTTCCGGGTTTTCGGCGTCTCGGTTTCGACAGCAAACGCATTTCGCATTGACGACGAGGTGAGCATATCAAACGCTCGTTGCTGTTGCTGTGAAAATTCACGATTTACCCCATGATCATGCCATTGTGATGAGTCATTCATCTGACTCAGAAGATCACGGCGACCAAGCAACCGTTGTTTTGACATGCAACTGGGGAGAGTCAAATCACCGATGTGGAACTCGGGTTCGTTTGCATCCTGTTTGACCAGATAAGGAGCCCAGCCACTTCCCAGACTCCCGGCGGTCTGACCAATTCCGGTTGCAGTCACACCACCTGCCAGCACAAAACCCGGTACCGATAACGACGGTGTTTTCAGGTAACTTAAAAGGGAACCGTAGCAGGGATAATCCTGGGGTTCGGGCCGCGGGTTTGTGTTGGGCTGCGGATGGGGCCATCCGGTCATCAGTGCGTAAAAAGCGGACTCGTGACCGTTGTCTTTGTGCGTGACAGACCGAACGACCGAGTACAAATGCGCCAGCTTCGAAAGTTTGGGCATGTGCTCGCTCACCTGAAATCCAGGCAGGGTTGTGGAGATGGGCCTGAATTCTCCACGAATATCGGCCGGTGCGTCCATTTTTAAGTCATATGTGTCCTGGTGCGGAGGCCCCCCGTAAAGCGAGAGAAAGATGATGGACTTCGCAGTGACCCCGGGATGTACCTGGTCGGTCGGCAGATCACTGAATGCTGGTTCACCAAACACGCACGACACACCGCTGGCGGCCCCGACCTGCAGTACTGTGCGCCGAGACACACCGCTGCGACTAAGCTCCTTCGTTATGTGCACGACTGCCTCTTTTGCGTTCAAGTCAAGTTACACCATAACCCTGCTGCTAAGGGTACGCGAGTTCCCGGGAGACGCCAATTGAAAAGCAACCGACAGAACAAAGCAACCCGTACGACTCACAGACTTGTGCTCATTGGCCAGCAATCAACACAGCAGACAGACAGCAATGAAGCATGGATCATCTCTCCGCGGTATCCAAATCTAACGTTGATAAAGTTTCTTGTCTGTCCACGATGGCAGTTGTCCCATGATTGACTACAGCATTGAGGTTCAATATCAATGGAACTGAAGCAGTCAGATCAATCCGGTTTGGAAACCACGACACAGCAAAGACGACATATCATGGGAGGAAGAAGTGAGCGCAACGATATTTAATAACATTATGATCTTCGACGGGTCGGGAAGCGATCCTTTCCCTGGGGAGGTGATGGTCGAAGGCAACCGAATTAAGGAAGTTACTGATGGGAGGAATCAGATCACCCGGGCAAATGGTGTCGAGCTTGTTGATGGCAACGGCGCCTGTCTGATGCCCGGGCTCGTCGAAGCTCACGGACACATCACTTTCACCGATGTCGCAGTACTAAAAGACCTGGGCGACACTCCGCCCGAAGAGCATATCCTCAAAACCATGCACAATGCGAAGCTGCTGCTGGACAGCGGCTTTACAAGTGTCTATTCGGCGGCATCGGCGAAACCACGCAGTGAGGTCGTCATTCGGAATGAGATAGATTCCGGTCGCATTCCCGGTCCTCGCCTCCGGGCGGCTTCACCTGAGATTACGTCTACGGGTGGTGTCAGTGACGAGCGGCAAACGCACATGTATCACCAGGGTTGTGAAATCATTGCCGACGGAGCCGATGAAGTACGGAAGGCGGTGCGTTTCATGAGCCGTGAGGGGGTAGATACCATCAAGATCAATCTTTCGGGTGATCATTTCGTCCGACCGGGATTTGGAGAAATGTGCTCTTACAGTGAAGCCGAAGTGGCCGCTGCTTCAGAGGAGGCCCACGACCGTGGTTGCTGGTTGTCCTGCCACGCTCGGGCGGACCGGGCGATCCAACTGGCTCTAAAGTATAAATTCCGCGTCATTTACCACTGCGACTACGCTTCCACAGAAACCATTGACATGCTGGAGGCAGTCAAGGACGAAATCTTCCTCGCCCCCGCGATCGGTGTTATCTTTGCAACGTCGTATGAGGCCAGCGACTGGGGCATTACGCCAAAGGTTGTGGAGCGTATGGGCCTGATTCCCATGATGGAACGCAGTCAGGCGGTTCACCAGGAAATGCGAAGGCGGGGCATACGCGTTTTGCCAGGCGGTGACTACGGCTTTGCCTGGAACCCCAACGGAACCAACGCCCGGGATTTAGAGCACTTCGTTAACCTCTTCGGTTACACCAGCAACGAAGTGCTGCGGGCGGCCACTCAGTTCGGTGGTCAGATCATGAACTTGGGTGACGAACTGGGGCTGGTCAGGAAAGGCTACCTTGCTGATCTGCTGCTGATCGATGGTGATCCGGTCAAGGACATCACGCTGCTGCAGGATCGCGACAATCTGCTGATGATCATGAAGGACGGTGAGTATCATAAGGCGCCACCCGCCCTCAAACCGGCGTTTGTGTAAAACAATGACCCATGAAGAGCCATCACATCGTCAATATGGAATTGTACGTGCCTGTGAAGCTCAGCTGATAAGACGTGGTTTTTGAGAGCGGGACTCTGGTTTCAGCGCACGAGCACGGTTTTGAACTATTCCTGCTGCAACCCGAATCGATTTCAGCAGCACGGTCTGCTAATGATCCTGTTTGATCTGCAGCGTCTGGTCCGCTGCAACGTCTGCAATTGATTGAGTTGTACCGTCCGGCCAGCGAACCGTGATTTGGTCAACGCGCGTGGAAGAGCCCAGTCCAAATGTGACAGGTAATTCCACCTGCGACACGTAACTGCGTGTCGGCATGACTTGACGATTGAAAACCTGATCCGAGGCCTGGACTTCAATCCAGGCGCCAATGGCGTCGCGATTGACTGTCGATCCATTCAATTTGACTCTCAGCCAATGATGGCCCGACTGCTGATCGTTACGTAACAGCCGGGCCGGCTGGCCGGTTGTGGCGATGAGCAGATCCAGATCACCGTCATTGTCGATGTCGGCGAAGCTTGCGCCGCGGCCGACCAGTGGACGGGTGAAATCTTCACCACTATTGGAAGCCGGGAATGGTACAAACTCCGTGCTCTGTACCGCACCGCAGTTCCAGAAGAGTTGCGGAGACTGCTCGTAATGCTGACTTGGCTGGATCGTATTGATGTCTTCTTCCAGATGACCATTCGCGGCAAACAGGTCCAGTCGGCCATCTAAGTCACAATCGAAGAAGAAGACACCAAACGACAGTTCCAGCCGTGTTTGCGGTCCCAGTCCGTTCGACACAGCTTCGTCTGTGAACTGCAGGGTGTCGCTGTATGTCACGTACAGGGCTGTCATCTCGTTCGAGAAGTTGCCAATGGCAATCCCCATTGCATCGTTGTTGCGGAACGGGGCGGAATCGATCCCCATGGCACCCCTGGCATTGCCATCCATGTCGAACGCAACCCCGGCCGGCCGGCCGATTTCCACGAATGTACCGTTCCCCTGATTCTGGAACAGAAAGTTCCGCACGGTGTCGTTGGCCACGACGATGTCGATCCAACCGTCAATGTCAAAGTCTGCAAACGTCACACCCAGCGCCTTTGCAAGCGGCACACCCGTTGACGGATCATTGACGCGTACACCGGCAGTTGCCGACACGTCGGTAAATGATCCATTGCTATCATTGCGATACAGATAGGGGTAGGTTCCTTCGAATGCCTGCGGACGTCCGTACGCTCGGTCTTCACCGGTCAGCCTAAAGTTCTGTGCCAGGTCAAAGTCTTTCGTCCATTGCAAATAGTTGGCAACGAACAGGTCGAGATCACCGTCACCGTCGTAGTCCAGCCAGCCGCAACTGGTGCTCCACTGATTTTTATCTCCGGAGATGGAGGCCGCTTCGGTAACATCCTCAAATTGGCCGCTGCCTTCCATATTGCGAAACAGCCGGTTCGGTCCGAGGGCCGAGAGAAACACATCCACGTGACTGTCATTGTCGAAGTCTCCGGTCGCAACACCCATCCCATACAAAGAGACGTCCAGTCCCGAGCCGTCGGTGATATCGGTAAATCGTCCGGTTCCGTCGTTTCGGAACAGGCCCATCGTGGCGGGTTGTTCCGGTTCCGGGTCCCAGGGCCATCGCTTCGAATTCACCAGCAGGATGTCCTGATCACCGTCACCATCGTAGTCGAAGAAGGCACATCCGCCGCCCATTGTTTCGGGAAGCAGCTTGTCACCCGAGGCACCGTTCTCATGCTTGAACAAGATGCCGGCAGACTGCGTGACGTCGGTCCACGGAAGCTGAGGCAGTTGAATTTTCGAGGGTTGACGGCGGCTCGGCGGTGAGAGTGGTGTGTTCTTGAGGACTGGTGGCGGTACTGGCCGCGTCAGTCGGTAGACAATGGCGGTGCCCACACCGAGCACAACCAGAATAACCAACAGTGACCACCTGAGCGCCCGCCCGATAATGGCGTCATCGCCTTCCGAAGTATCTGGTATCAGCTCGGGAGATTGTTTACTCGTACTCAAGAATCTGTCCAGAGTTAACTGTCGATTAATTCAACGCCGCACTCTCATGCTGACCGGAAACGTCGATTGATTCTAACATTAATGATTCAGTCCAGTCGCTCCTGGACGATGCAGCGTGTAAATCACAAGATCCTCAGCGGCGAAATCAGCAGCGGGATACCGTTCGCGGGCCAATCGGACGGCTTGTCCCCTGGCCGTGTCGTCCATTTTGTATCGGGAGTGAAATTCTGCGTGCCGGGTAGATTTTTCTTTGTCATCCAGCAACCCGTACAACTGCTGAAGGTTGAAGTGCGCGGCAACATTTTCCGCATCGATCGTCAGTGTCCACTCAAATTGTTTGACCGCCTTAAGGAAAAACTCACGTGCCTGATTTTCAAAATTCCTTCTGTTCATCGCCTTACCACGGTCGAACAGCGTCATACCCAACTGATTGATGACAACGTAGTCCCTGCTGAAATCAAATCCGCGGTGCTGCATCTCCGGAGTAATGTCCGTTAAGACACTGGTGAAGTCAGTCTGCGCCTGCTCCAGGTGTCCCTGCTGCCGATTGACAACGCCGCTGAGCCAGGCCCATGTCCAGCGGGGAAAGTCCGGCTCACTCCGATAGGCGTCGGCGCGACGAAGTGCAGCGACCGCCTCATCCAATCGACCTTCACGTTCCAGCACACGGGCCACATTGAGCGGACCGTCGAAGCGGTCCAGTTTCTCTACTTCAGTGAAAGCATCGGCGGCCTGTCGCAGCTCAGCTTTGCCTTTGAGCAACATCCCGATGCCGTAATCGTTCCACCGCTGCCATGTGGGGATGTCCGATGTCGTAGGTTTGATGTCCACCTCGATGCCTGCCACAGGAAACGTGACTGTGTCTTCGGCCAGAGTTATGACTGGCAGTTCATTTCGATACGGCTGACCCTGGCGATGCCCTCGCAGCGGCGTTTTCATTTGTTCCATACTGCGGTCGACAAAGTCCATATACTCGGTATCGAACTTGCGGTACTTCAACTGTATCCGCACTGTCACCGGAGCTTCGAGTTCATCCGGTAGCTGGAGCAGGTAGTGTACCGTTTGTCCCGCTCCGGGCGGAATTTGATGGTTATACAGCGGCACAAAGATGTCCTGCGGGTTCCGGCGATTGATCCGGTTGCCTTGCCGATCGAGCATAAAGACATTGACAAAATGAGCCCAGGGATCGACGCGATTCTGATGTTCCCCGTCGATGGCTCCGCTGCGTCCGATTACCCGGCCACCACTGGTGACGGTCACGTCGAGCCAGACCTCATTCGAGTCAACCGTCCCCTGCGTAAACAGGTGTCCCAGTTTCAGCGTACGAATCACGGTGTCCAGAAGGTATTGTTCTCCCGGTTTAAGGGTCGGAAGCTGTGGACGTACCGGTGCGTGGAGTTGTCCACTGATCGTGCCACCCGCTCTCACTGCAAACAGTTCGACTCGCATTGTTCCTTCAAGGAACTCGCGATGCGCGTCGACGATCTCATCACGTTTTCGCAGCCATGCGATACCGGTGTTGGCACCCGGAAACAGATGATCGTGGACTTTGAGGTGTCCTGATTCATCGAAGTCCCGGGCACCGAAATCATTCGATGTTTGCAGCGGCATGTGACAGCGGTTGCAGTTTTCTTCCGCGGTGGGCGGGTAGTAAAAACTCCGGGCACCATGTCCCAGGCCGCTCAGCAGGAACGAATCGTAATGATTCTGCCCTCGTAAAAACTCTTTGTAGTGAGTCAGCTCATAAGGAAGATGTACCTTGTGACACGTCGAACAAAACTCACTCGTATCATGCAGCGGCTTCAGGAAGGTTTGCTTGTGTAACGACGGTTTGGCTTTGACGAGCTGTTGATTAATCCACTGCAAGAGCCAATTCTCACTGTAGGCGAACGGATAATGGAGAGGTTCCTCGATGGTAAAGTCAGCATTCCCCCGGTTGCTGTTGACGTTGGTGATCGCATGGCAGACGGTGCAGGTAATTCCTGCCTGGGATGTTGGATTGTGCAGGACATCAAATTCGGGATCGTCGAAAGCCCCGCTGAAAAAAGGGACCGGGTCATGACAGCCGGCACACCACCGCGAGGCTCGAACATTTCCATCCCGCTTGAGAGACATGTTGCGTGTCTCGTTCACACTGGCCAGGTATGGGGGATTATTGAATGAACTGAATCGATGTACGCTGTCAGACCAACGGGCGTGGACGTCGGCATGACATTTCCGACAATAATCGTCCATCATCAACGATTCTTGCGGGATGAAATTGCCACTCGCGGTACGTGCGAGTGACGGCTCAAAGTACTTGGTTCCTTCCTCAGGGCCGACGACGTTCCATTCACGCGGGTCCTGAGAGTGCAAAACAACCATCATCAGCACAAGTACGGCAACCGACACTGCATAGCTCAGACCAATCCGCCACTTGATGCGTGGTCCGGCGAGTCGATGCAGCCAGTAAAGCCACGCAGCGGCAAGCGGGGTGGCCACATGTAACCAGTAAACGGTACTCCGTACGGCCGGCTGCTTCAAATCGAAGCCACCGACGCGGATCAGCAGGACGCCAGTGATCAGCAGCAGCAACGACACGACGAACAGTGCGTAACCGATCCGTACCGCACGTCGATTTCGGCGTTTGCGGGCATAAAACAGATGCACTACTCCGAACACAACAAACGGAAGGATCAACACCAGACCGAGGATGAGATGACCCAGAAACATGCACAGTGAGAAGTAGTTCTGGTAAGTGCGGCCGGTGAACTGCTCCAAAGCGGTGATGCTCACCAGATACCCGGAATTCGCTCCCAACAACGCAATCAGCGCGAAGACAAACAACAACAGTTTTTTGTTGCGCGGACCCAAAGCGGGAACGTAGCTAGGCGACTGGCGATGATGGACAGATGAGTCAGCACCCTTGAACGACACTGTTTCGCCTCATGGGGTCCGAGGAATGGCTTTCAACATTAGAATGGGCAGTGAGATGACCGTCAATCCGCGGCCGACAGGACTGTCGTTAACTTGCCGTCCTTGTCGGCTTCAAAGACCGCCCGAGCCTGCGGGTCGACGATGATAAGATTTTCACCACTCCAGGCCAGTCCAACCGGATTAACCAGTGGTTCACCGGTAATCCATGCCTGGGTTTCTCCCAAGTCATTAACCTTCCAGATCGTCTTGGCGTAACCATCACTTACATAGGCGACGTGCTGTTGATCAATGACGACATTGTGTGGGAAACGGAACGGACGATCCCGGACGACCGGTTCCAGCTTTCCGTCTGCGGAAATTCGCAGCAGTTGGTCTTTCCCGTGTGAGACGACCCACAATCGGCCGCTATCGTCGATTGCGAGACCTCTGGGGGCCGGGACGGTGACGAACTCGACCGGTTCTCCGCCGGCGGAGGGGACTTTCCAGATGCGATGCGTTTCTAAATCAGCAACAAATATTGTTCCGTTCTTATCCACGGCAATGCTCATGGGGATCCCGAGACCGGTGGGGTTTGCGAGGAGCGGATCCGGTTTCGCAGAATCACCAAAGCGGTAAACCTGTCGCGTCGACGTATCGCCCGCCAACAGATTCCCTTTTTCGTCAATTACCAGGCAGCGGACAGCATTCAGTGGTGTCCGAAATTTCTTCGATCCCTTAAAAAACGGTTTGAGTTTTCCATCGACAATCTTCCAAATCCCAGGCAGGTTGCGGTCGGCGACGTAAAGATCGCCATTCGGTGTCACTGCGGGTGACAGCAGGTAGCTCAATTCGTCAGCGGTGGCCACGCAGCCAAATATGCCGATGCTTACGACAAGCTGGAAACTCACACGCATATGTCCGTGGAACCGACCAAAACCCATGGTGCCACCTTTTAGCAACAACTCTGCCGATATCCGCAGCTAGGAAGATCTGCCAGCGGTCAGCCGACCGTGACTGTCTTAGCGATGCGTTCGTGCAACATGCTTCAGACTACCGTTTGAATCGTTTTTTACCCCCAACTTCATCAGTTTTTGACTGGATTCATTCAGATGACTTGCAGCATCGTGAACCTGTCTCCAAAAGCGTCCTCGATTTTGTTCACGAGTCTGCCAGGTCCGCAGATACCGGCGATGGCGGGGGGTGTCGGGCCACGTGATCGAAGGAGGGTATGGATATCGATGCATTGCTCGAAACGGTAACGGTTCAACCGTTTGGCCGAGGACGGTGTTGAGGTCTGCATCTTTGTCCCAGCCGACGTTGTACAAGAGGAAATCTCGCGTCCATCCGTCTGGCGGAAGGTCTTCCGGCACTCGGAACCGCAGTGTCATTTCGTCGCCCGCTCCGAGGACGACGAGTAAGTCGTCCGAATCACGAACGAGTTCGGTGACGTCGCCATAACGCGTGAACCGGCCGCGCATCGGCGGCCAGCGGGGCTCAACCGAAACGTCTTCATAGTCGTAGGATTCCGGACCGTTTTCAGGATGCTCGATCCTCCTCGAGAAGCCGCGATAATGCAGCTCAGCTGACACCGGTGGCATATTTGTTAACCGGTGATCCGTGGGTGGTTCATCCACAGTAAAGAATACCTCGTCCCAGTAAAGCTCCATGTTGGTGACCAACCGAACCCGGTAGTCACCGTTTGAAAACAGTTCCGCCGGCAAATCGACTGCAATCGTTTTGGTTTTGCCCCCAGGAAAGCCCGTATATGGCATCGCCAGTTTCCATTCACCCTTCGCATCCGGCACCCACAACGATGGCGGTTGGGAAGCGGGCATCAACGGGTTTTGTGAAATCGCCACATTCAGTGACGTATCGGTCGGGAACACCCAGCCGGTGAGAAACAGTGTGAATCTGTCGGGTTCATCCCATACTCCGAAGTCCAGTTCAATGACCTGCTCTTCGGTCAACCCTTGAGCGAAACGGTGATCAAAGGCCCGGAGATACATATCATCGCGATTTGCGATCCGCAGCAGTACGTCTCGGTGGTGTTGATCGTACGCCGCGACCGGAGTCTGTTTATTTCGGACCGTGTGAATCCTGAATGCGGCGATCTCTGCAGGACCGACCTTTTCGTTGGAGTAAATCTGGACATCGGCCGGATGGTCGACGGCGATTAACTGCACCTGATCGAAATAGGCTGCCTCCCACAACTCCTCCGTCATTTGCAGATGATACTCCCCGTCTCGTTCCATCAGCCGATCACCGGGAATCAAGAGGTACTCCCAGTCGCGAGGCACTGCGAGGACCCCTTCGGCAAACTGCAAACCAATGGGTGCTGCCCAGAGACAGTCGGTGAAGAATTCATATCGCTCGCCCGTCCACGTATACAGATACGGGCACGAACCCTTAAGGATACGCTGGAGGACCTCGACGTGTTGACCGGCGGCCGGACTGAAATCATTCTGCGGAATCCCATTGGTAAACAACACCCGCAAAAGATCTGCCTGTTTACGCTGCCCGATACCAAAATGTGTCGATTGACCCGTTACGACCTGAGATTGATAGATCACCCCGGTCTTCACTTCGAGCAAACTGCCAATGCCATAGCTGTTCGTGCGCTGATTCGGCTGTTTTGGATCCGATTCGGCCCGGAGAGTAACATCGATCCAGTGGTTGGCGTTGCCTCCCTCGTTGATGTACACACGAACACGATCACCTTCGACAAGAAGCAGATCCAGGTCCCCGTCCTGATCGACATCGCCAGTATCGCACGCCTGAACCGAATCCGGCGTGTGGGCGAACATGTCACTCATTTGACGATATTGTCCTTCTGCTTCTGCGTGATAGATGCCTAAACCGTCCGTTCCCCAGGCGACGATATCCAGATAGCCGTCGTTGTCATAGTCCCAACTCTTCAGACCGGTGGTCGGCGAATGACTGACCGATTCCGCTGGAAGAAACCGGACACGTCCGGTCGGGGCGATCTCCGTCCGCATTAATGTGATTCCTTTGGCTCCGCCGACCAACAGGTCTCTGGACATGTTTCCGTCTACGTCCTCCACCAGGAACGCACGGGCATCACCGATGTCGACTGGCGGAAGCTCGAACGACCGCCAGCGAAATCGATTATGGAACACGTTCTCCAGTACACCGGCTTCCGCAGATGGCACTCCCGCGATCACCAGATCGACTGCTACATCCTGATTCCAGTCTACCGGCACGACGGCTGAAACCACCATCTCGGGCGGAGGCCGTGTCGACTGCTCGCTCACGTCGATGAATTCGAAGTTCCCATGATTCGACCACAGTGAGAGGCCTGTGCTACTGGAGACAACCAGATCCAAATCGCCATCATGTTCCAGATCGGCGACGGTAATGGAACGAACATCGACTAACTGCTCAAGAGCAGCAACCTGTGGCATCGCGATTAATGATAACTGTTCACCGTCACGCTGATTGTTGATCACCTTCATACCGGTTGTGCCCGACACGACGAGATCAAGGTCGTAATCTTGATCCAGATCGACTGCGAGCAGCCGGTCCATGACTGAACCAACCGTGAATTCGATCAGGACCTGCCAGCTGTCACCGCTCGATTGCTGTGTAAAAATTTTGACCTGCTCTTCGGTCAGCAGAACCACATCGACCCGACCATCAAGGTCGTAGTCGGCGAGCAGCGCATTCCTCACCACTAAGTCTGCAGCCGGCTGTGTTCCGTCGGGTAAGGCAACGAATCGCACAGGCAGTTCTACCGGTGGCACTGGCTCTGACAGCTTTGCACGCTCGTAGAACTCGGAGCTGAAATCGTGAATCACATACTCCAGCAGGTGCCGCTGAAGTCGCGGCCGGTCGAGCTGGTAGGCCGGGTCGGGACGCACGACAAAGACCAGTGGTCGGACATTGGCGAGCACCGTCGCCCACGCATCTTCTGCCGCCGACTGGATCGCCGCATCAATGGCAACATTCAATTTGACACCATGTTGCTCAATTGACGGGGCCAGCGGCTGCAGGATGTTATTCGCTGTTGTGAGTGTCTGAACGATCGTTGGATCCCGAGTCTCTGCCTGTGTCATCAACCATTCCATCAACAGAACGAGGTTCTCCGGGCGAAGTTCCCAGGCTCGCCGGAGGGCATTCCGGCTCGCTGTCTGCGAGGTCTCATCAAAGAAATCACGAGTAGCGCTGTAAAACTCACTCCACACGAGCGGATCGTCGGGTGAAATCTCAGTCGCCGCGGAAAACGCGTCGATGACTTGCTGTGGATCCTCGATCAGTTTGGCCGTGAAGCCGAGTTTCACAAGTTGCGCCGCCAGCATCCGGACTACCAAGTGATTTCCTTCACATGTACGCGCCATTTCGACCGCGTCTTCGGCATCAAGGAACGCTGCCTGCGCATTCTCAAGTTTTTGTTTGGAAACGAGCTCGTCGAGAATCAGCAACTGCACGATCGCGAGATTCCGCGGCCCCAGTGCTTCTGTCGGCAAGGCTGCCACCAGGTCGGTCAGTGCGGCCACACACTCCGTGCCATCGCTCGCCACATCATTGGGTAGGTTCTCCAGCAAACCGACGGCCAGTAACTTCCGTTCGATCAGGCGGGCCCAGTCCGGTTCTTCCGGTTTCGCTTGCTGTTGTGTTTCCTGTCGGCATCCGCTTGCAGTTGCGAATACAGATGCGACGGCGATGATGAGGATGAACGTGCGAATGCGCATTGAGTGGTTCAGTTCCGGCCGAGTCAGCTCACGATTGTCTGCTGTCCGCACGAGTCGGAAGCTCTTGGGTATTGGATAATCAACAAATGACCACTCTCGTTCGCCGGATGAGGTTCTGGTCAGTCAAGCGCGAAACCATCACAGTGCAATGTAGCTTTGCTGCGCGAACGATTCAAATCATGCCACTGACTGACGTTCGCACGCAATGTTCTCGCCTGCCGTCAGAGGGTCAAAAGCTACGGCGAACAGCTTCTGCTCAGCACGGTCGAGTCTGGTTTCGAGTTATGGTCCGTTGCCGGAATTCTGGATCGTGCTGCAGAGCTGCTGCAAAAATCTGGCGGCCGGCGCACCGTCCGTGACCTGATGGTCAAAGGTCAGGTTCAATGTCATCTGTTGCGACCATGTCAGGCTGCAGTCATCGGAAGGCATTGGTGTCTTCCGTGTGGCCCCTGCGCCAAGGATGGCACATTGACCACCATTGATGATTGGCGTAAAGGCATCGATGCCGAATGAGCCAAGATTCGATATCGTGAAGGTCCCGTCAGCGCACTCGGCTGTGGTCAGTTTTCCCTCTCTGGCGCGAGCGATCAGGCTGGCCGATGCTGCGGCAATGTCCTCAAGGCTTTTGTGACCGACATCGCGGACAACCGGAACAATTAGTCCATTCTTCGTGTCGACGGCAATTCCGATATGAATGCCGTCCGGCTGAAGGATTTCACCATTCAGCCAGCGACTGTTGAGGGCCGGATGTTCCACGAGGGTTTGGGCGACAGCGACAATAAGATAGTCGTGAAGGGCGGGAACAACAGCTTCCACAGCGAGGTTGCGCTTGCGCCGCGCTCGGTCATAAAACAGTCCGTCTATCTGGACGGTCGTGGTCAGTGTCACGGGTACTGTCGACCTGGAGCTCCAGGCCACACGCTCAGCAATCAGACTTCGGACTGGTGATGCCTGACGGATGGTGCCTGTCGGAAGACGGTTTCCTTCTGATACCGCCAAAATATCCTGTTCCCGGATTCGACCATTTCGCCCACTGCCCTTTAATGTTGTCCAGTCGACGTTCAGTCGTTTTGCAGTACGAGCAGCTCGTGGGGATATTTTCAGCAATGATGGGTCTGCATTCCGCCTGGGGGGTGAGTCGGAACCCGGGAGGAGGGACCGGGTTTTAACGGGTGAGTCATTTGGCGCGATCTGAACTTCGTGGACAGCCGCCGCGGCACGACGGACGTCGTATTCCGAAACCGTGCCATCCGCATTCAACGACGCCAGGTCAACACCCAGTTCGCGAGCCAGGCGACGTACCGATGGTGAGGCGAACGGACGAAAGTCGGGACCACACAGTTGGGAACCGAGGCGAGAGAAGGAGTCTGAATTCGGCAACGGGGACCCGGGTATTGTTACGGACTGCGCATAACCAGCAGCCGAGCTGCTGTTCCCGAACGTCGTACCACTAATCCCGGCTGCCGATTCCGTATTACCCTGTGTTGGTGGTGCTTCACCTTCTTCCAGCAGCCACGCTATCACAGTTCCCACCCTGACTGTGTTTCCGGTTGTGGGACCGTTTTCAACAATCGAAAGAATTCCCGAATCGACCGTCTCAACTTCCTGCAGTGCTTTTTCGGATTCCAGCAGAAAAACGGGTTGCCCCGCCGCGACAAACTCGCCGTCCTTCTTCAGCCATTCGCCGAAGATGCCCTCGTCCATGCTCCAGCCGAGTCGCGGAACTGTGATTTCAATGGCCATTGGTGACTGGTCCTTTGCCACTGGTGGAACCGACGGAACTCAGGCAGAGGTTGAGTTTTCCCACGAGTGGCCTTTTGCTTTTCGTTTGTGCATTGGACAGCAGGTCCTGCTTCTGTGTTCTGTGCAACCGGTATCGGGTTTCACAGAGTGAGCCATGTGCAATACGTACGGAGCGAAGGTCGTGCTGCAAAGTTCCGGGATATTAGCACAATCCCGTCTGCTGATTTGATGACCTGTTTGAGAGTGGTGTTTTTTACAGACGACTTCCATCAGACGAAAGATCTCCGGATCAGATCCGTCAGATATTCAGCTGACCCATTAAACACACAGATCCTCAAACGGTTTCGTCATTAACTAACAATTAAGGAGCCATCGAATCTCCCGCACAATGTCATCGACATTCGGTACCACGGCACTCTCCAGTGTGGGACTGTACGGCGTGGGTGTGAATGCACCATTAAGACAACGAACCGGGGCATCCAGTTCATCGAAACCCTGGTCTCCAATTCGAGCAGAGATTTCGGATGCTACACTGCAGGGCTGGAAGGCTTCGTCAACAATCAGCAAACGACCTGTTTTTGCCACGGATGCCAGAATTGTGCCGATATCCAGCGGCGAAACGGTGCGCGGATCAATGACTTCCACCGAAATACCATCCGTGGCAAGCTGTTTGGCCGCTTCCAGTGATTTGTGCATCATCAGAGCAATCCCAACCACCGTGACATCGCTTCCACAACGAACGACGGCCGCTTTGCCAAACTCTACCTCATAGGCCTCTTCCGGTACGGGGCCTTTTCTCATGATCAGTTCACGATGTTCCAGGAATAATACCGGATCCTGACATCGCATCGCATGATGGAACATGCCTTTGGCATCATATGGTGTGGCCGGAATAACGACGCGTAAGCCGGGTATGTGCGCATAGATGGAATGGTAACTGCCGGAATGATGTGTGGCCACGGAATGGCCAATGCCGATGCAGCCTCTCACAAGTACCGGCATCTTGAGCCGCCCGCTGGACATATACTGCATTTTTGCAATCTGATTGATCACTTCGCCAAACGCATCGTTGAGGAAATCAATGAACATGAAATCAATGACGGGGTGCGCCCCCGTCATTGCGGCACCGCAGGCGAGTCCGACGAAACCGCGTTCGCATATGGGAGTATCGCATAACCGCACGGCTCCGTATTTGTCGAACAGGCCAGTCGTGGTGGCAAAGTTGCCGCCACGTTCGCCGATGCCTTCACCCATGACGAAGATTTCGGGGTTCTGTTCCATTTCATAGTCGAGAGCTTCCAGCGTCCCGGCAGCCCAGGTGATTTCACGAGTTGATTCTGCCGGTGTCGTGAGTGCATCCGACAATGCTGGTCCTTCAGCGTACACATGCCTTGAAGCAGTGCTCGCGTCAGGGTAGGCGGCAGATTCGGCGGACTGACTGGCTGTCTGGATGAGATCCTTTGTGTTCTGTTCAATTTCCTGCAGGTCGTTTTCAGTTGCAGTGCCTTCCTCCAGCAGCTTCGCGGCGAATCGCCGCAGCGGGCAGCGTTGCTTCCATTCCGTCACGTCTTCCCGGGTGCGGTAGGTGTAGTCTCCCATTCCTTCCGCGTGGGGTCGGGTGCGATACGTCCTGCATTCGATCAGGGTTGGGCCGCCGCCACTGCGAGCGCGCTCGACCGCTGCGCCCGCGGCTTTGTAGACGGCCGTGACGTCATTGCCATCGATCTCAAATCCTGGAATTCCGTAGTTCCCGGCGCGACGGCCAATGTGTGGTGTCCCGCTGGAATAACTGAAGGCCACTTCGGTGGCGAATTGATTGTTTTCGCAGACAAAAATCACCGGCAGATGCCAGATACTGGCCATGTTCAGGCCTTCGTGAAATGATCCGTTGTTGACAGCACCGTCACCGAAAAAAGTGACCGCGACATTGTCTTTTTCGAGTAATTTGAAGGCATACCCTCCGCCAATTGCCTGCAGGATACAGGGGCCAACGATGCCGCTGGTTCCCATCAGGCCGATCCTGGGAGAAAACAGGTGCATGCTGCCTCCACGACCAAGTGAGACTCCGGTTTCGCGACCAAAAAGTTCGGCGATGAGCGATTCCGG
Source organism: Planctomycetota bacterium (assembly GCA_963581585.1). Lineage (GTDB taxonomy): Bacteria > Planctomycetota > Planctomycetia > Planctomycetales > Planctomycetaceae > S139-18. Next base: position 7,103 of record CAUZPL010000004.1, on the reverse strand, counting down.
AGACACACCTTTCGCCAGCGCATGCCCGTGTCCTCTGTGTGTACTGAATACGACATCCTCGTGATTCAGATGAGCACAGACGCCCGTGGCAATCGCTTCTTCACCAACATAAGTGTGGCACGAGCCGTGAATCAGGCCCCGCTGATAACAGCGGGCGAGTTGTTCTTCCGTCTGTCGAATGACCTGCATGGTCCGGTAGACGGAGAGTGAAACTGTGCGGTCGAGGACACATTCTGTGACCGGGTCGAATTGCGTTTGTTTATTAATTGTCATAGGTGATTCAGTGATCTGTCTGGCATTATATTCATGCGTGTCGGTGTTTTTGACTGAACTAAAATTCCTTCGACATTTCACCCGGATTCGGAATCAGGTCAGCGGGTGCCGTGGTGTGATGGTACAGGTTGCCATTGTTCGGATTCATGAGACCCACAGAATTCCAGGGTGCGATCGCAGTGCGAAGCCAGTCAGTAAATTCCTGTGGTCGGTCGCGCAGGCAGGCTTGTGCCTGTATCAGCAGATGGGTGAATCTGTCATCACCGGCTAACAGAAATACCGGTCCGAAGGTGTCTTCGCGGGCCCTGATGTGTTCCGTCGTTGTTGCTGCTGCGAAGTACAGCATCGACCAGGCACACCACAGCTCGAAATTCGGTAATGACTCGTAACAACCTGCTGTCAATCGATCGATCAGTTTCAGCTCTGTAATCAACTGGTCCGAGTAACGTTTCAACCAGGCGGCATCCGGTACACGGTGATTTCGCATTACTCCCGCAATTCGGCGGACGGCGTAAACCGTGTGAGCGATTCCGGTACTGTGAAGTGGATCAATAAACCCCACGGCCGTCGGAAGAGCAGCCCAGTTGGGACCAGCTGCCCGTGTTTTCAAACGCTGAAGCCGCTGAGTTTTAATCAACCCTTCCGCGGGACGGACAATTCGGGAATTTTCGAACTGCTGCCGAAGAAACGGAAACCGACCAAGCTGCTCCTCCCAGATGCGGGTTGCCGATTTTGACGCCCAATCTGCCAAGTCATTCATTACCAGTCCGACACTGACGGAGTCATCATCGAATCGAAGTTGCCACATCCAGCCTGTATCCAGCACGTGATGCACCGCTGCATCGTCGCAGTGGTACGGGTGTTCAGTCGTATCATAACCTCGTTGCGCAAGCAGATCCTCGTTCCTCAGTACATTGTCAAAATGAGCAAACACGGCACACGTGTTTGTCTGAATTTCGTTTTCCTGTCCGCTAATTCGCAGGTGATTTAATAGTTCAGACGATCTTCCGGTGGCATCGACTATGAAAGCACTCAGGACAGAAAATGTCTGACGGTCGGTTTTGCCGGTGACCTGCCATCCGGAGTCGGTCTGCCGCAGTTCGTATCGAGCATCGGTGAATTGAATCGCTCCGGCAGTGTGTGCACATTCGAAAATATATTGATCAACGTCGCTCCGCAGCCAGTGCGTATCGGAGTGTCGATCATCGGCACTGGCGGTAACAAGCAGTTGACGGTCGCGAATTATTTCTCCCGTCAGATCACGTCCGGGATGATGATGGAAATAAGAGAAACCCCGTTTCAGACCACACGTGACACCGCAAAGTCTGTCTTTCCACAGTCCGTACCGGGTCAGCGGCCATAGTTCATCAGCACCAAAATCTTTCGCCACATCTGCCAGCGCTGCATCAGCCAACGGTGTGGACGATTCTCCGATCGCGAATCGCGGGTGGCTGCTCCGATCGATGGTGACCACCGAGCGGCCAGTCTTCGCGAGCAGCAGTCCGAGGAGACTCCCGCCGAAGCCCGATCCGAGAATAATGACATCAACAGTGGAGCGCGTCACAGATTCTGCCTGTCACATGCATCACAAGCAATGCTGTTGGAAATACGCTGAGTCAGATTCATTCGCCGGATTCGCTCGATGCGTTCGGTGGCACATTCCAGACAGTCAGCGAACCGATCGATCTCCCACAAGTCACTGAAGACCCGACCCCGATTCCACGTAAGAGCTTCCTGCTGCACAAATTCCAGTGACCTGAGCGCCGGACCCGTGAATCGTCCGTCGCGCTGCAACTGTTCCATAATACCGTTGCCACTCCGCACAGGAATAATGGAACAGCAGTCAACGCCACAGTCGAATGCGAATCGCAATGAGTTCAATGCCTGTTTGATACCTTCGTCTTCCGACACACCCGGTGGACGCAGAAGGACAAAGCTGCGGATCCGAATCTCCTGGTTAAGCAGCCTGTTACACGCCTGTTTGAAATCATCGACGGTCATCCGCTTATTCAGTGTCGCCAGAACGGCAGGCTCGGAGGTTTCCAGGCCCATCGCGACCTCCAGCTGTGTACCGCATCGCTGCTGAAATTCGCCGCATTGATCGCTGCACAATTTCGGGTGGTTCTCCACGATGAGTGTTTCGTAGTTGCCCGCCAGATTTGCGATCTCAGTGAGGTCCTCACGAGGAATCGCTTTTGGATCAAAAAAGTTACCGCTGTTGTAGAGTTTGAGCTGAGTGGCTGCCGGGAGCCGTTCGAGTGCATGCCGAATCTGCTCCGGGACAGCTCCGACCGGGACGCTGGTCTCAGTAGTGTTCTTCCACAAGTCACACATGAGGCAGCGAAACGGGCATTCGCGATTTGTGAGAAAGATCGTCGCCGTGTTCAGCAGCTGGCCACCGGGCCCAAACTCCGGTTCGACCAGGAAATGATACGGCAGCTTCGGATCAACAGGATTACGCTGAGGGCGAGCGGCCAGAATCTCTTCGTCGGTGAAGTGCAGCGTCATGAGTGGTTACCACTCGATCGCGGCAAATGCGTCGCGATACGACAGTTCATCCGACGGGAACAAATTCACAAAATGATCGTCCTGTGTCGCTCCGTGCTGAAACCGACGCTTCTCGAATACGGGCATCGTCAGCCCGGTGATCTGTTCGACGCCGCGTCGAACGACTTCACCCTTGAGTTCATAAAGTTTGTCATGCTGCCAGTCGGTCAACTTGATGAATGGAATCCCTTCCGCAACTTCGATGACATTCGGGACAGCGAACGGACTAAAACCGCGAAACCCTAAGTACTTCGCCGGAGCCCACGTTCGTACATGGCCTCGACTCTGTCCGCCGCTGTATGTGAGGGAATGTTTAATCGCGTCAACACCCCAGCCTTCGTGGTACAGCATCAGATTACTGAGTACACTGCGGATTGTGAGTTCACTGTTTTCTTCGATAGGGTAATCCTTCAGGTTCTCGTCTCCGCCATCGCCGTCCAGCAGCCATTTCCAGTCGGGATAACGATTGCGAATCTCACGACAGAGTGCCAGTCCCATTGCGGCCGACTGAACGTCGAGCGGTTTGTAGTCCTCAATGACTCGAATCGCTTCGCGATAGTCAACTGCCGACGATGGTAAATCGACGACCTCCAGAAACAGGCTCAGGTCAAGTGCTGCCATAAACTGGAGTGCCTGAGCTGCATCACGGCCCTGTCGGTCCAGCGAGAGGGTGAATGCCTTGAGACGTTGCGGTGACTCACCACGTTTCAGCAGACAATCGTAGGTTGTGCAAAACACTGCACCGCTGTCGACTCCGGCGCTGAACAGCACTCCCACGGGATCCTGTGCAGGAATCTGATCCAGCCATGCCATGATTTCGTTTCGGAGCGCAGTGATGTAGTGCAACCCGATCACATCAAGATCAGCTGACTGCGAGTTATGCTGTGGCGTGAAGAATCGTGTGTAGACGGGATTCGGGTCCGGGCAGCCAACCAGAGTGATCTCAACGATATGATGCGCCGGGACCATTCGCGTGTATGCCGGGTGGAACTGATCCGCCAGGCCTTCCTGTTTCAGCCAGTCGGCGATTTCGTCGATTCGCTCTGCCACGACAAGACACGGACCAGCGACCTGTTTTGCCAGAAAGTATCGCATCGGTCGACCAATACTTCTCGCCATGCGAATGATGTGACCATTGCGATGAACGAGTGCAAACTGTCCATCAATGGACCGCAGCTGGTTCGGATCGCCTGATCCCACACGTGCTACAGCCTGATCGTATGAGACATTCAGTAATGTGTTCCCGTCTGCGGGCAACAGATTGACGAAACGTTCCACATAAGCCTGATGCTGCATTTGAATACTCCCACGTGATATCTCAGCTCGGACACATGAGCTCGAACAACAGCGTCATTTCATCAGTTTCAGCCGAGTGACGCCAACGACCCCACTAATTCCAGCCACCGAGTGTCGAAAGATTGCAGGGACATCACCAGGGAACTACCTGATACGGCAACTAGTCGTGAGCCGCGAATCGATAAACCCGGTGGCTGCCTTCGATCAGAAGCAATTCCTGATCAGCTTCCAGGTCCGAAAAGATCTGCGTTTCGCCTGCCGGCCAGCCAGCCAGCAGTTAACTCGTTGACCCTGTCTGATCTGCCAAGGCCAAAAATGAGCTGCCACTGGTTCGAAGCTGTGTATCCGGCACCGGCTGTCAACTGCCGAGTCAGTTTATGGTCTTTGCAGTTGACGGTTACAACAGTGCCGATCGCGGTCTCACGTTCAAAACTGGAAGTAGATGAACGAAGGAGCGTCGAGAGAGAAAGCACAGAACACCAGAATACCTGTCAAGTAGGCCGCGCTGCGAAGCGGTATGGGCAGGTGCAGAAAGACATGCCTGACGCGCGCAAGCAGATTCTGTGACGATATGTGGAGAACGAAGGCCAGCACCAGGATCACGAAGAAGTACGGGTGGAATTGCGTCCCCGCGTCGAATCGCGCCAGTCCTTCGAGGTACTCGACGGCGTTCTGCCAGCTCGTCACCCGGAAGAGGAGCCAGCCGAACAGGACGAGATGGAAGCAGACGATCCGACGACGCACGATCATGAGCATTGAGCTCGCCTCGTCTTTCCTTCCGAACGTCCGTTCGAGACCGAGAAGGAGTCCGTGATAGAAACCCCAGAGCACGAAGTTCAGCGCGGCGCCGTGCCAGAGCCCTCCGAGGACCATCGTGGTCATCAGATTGAAGGCGACCCGCCCCTTGCCACCGCGGCTGCCGCCGAGTGGGATGTAGAGATAGTCTCGTAGCCAGGTCGACAGCGAGATGTGCCAGCGCCGCCAGAACTCACGGACGTTCTGAGCCAAGTAAGGCCGATCGAAGTTCTCCGGAATGTCGAAGCCGAGCATCATTGCAGCGCCGATCGCGATGTCGCTGTAGCCCGAGAAGTCGTTGTATATTTGGAACGAGTACGCGTAGAGCACCAGAAGGAGGTCGAGCGACGAGAATGCGGACGGGCTCTCGAACACGGCGTCTACCGCCAGGAGTGCCAGCATGTCCGCCAGAATGATCTTCTTGAAGAGCCCCTTGAAGACTCGATAGAGCCCGCCGCTGAACCGCTGATCGTGCACGGTCGGCGTTCGCTGGAGCTGCGGCAGAAAGTGCGAGGCACGGACGATCGGCCCCGCGACCAGCTGCGGAAAGAACGACACGTACAGCGCGAACTTGATCAAATTCCTCTCGTGCCGGATCTCTCGCTTGTAGAGGTCGATCGTGTAGCTCAGCGTCTGAAACGTGTAGAACGAGATACCGACTGGCAGAAGCAGACGATGGTGAGGGATTGACACTTCCGATCCGAATAGCGACAGCGCGTCTTCGCCGAGATTCATGAAGAAGTTGTAGTACTTGAAGACGGCGAGCAGGCCGAGATTGACCGTCAGGCTGGCGACCAGCAGCAGCTTGCGGTGTCGGTGCCGCTCTTCCCTTTCCAGACGGATCCCGATCAGGTAGTCGATGATTGTCGAGAAGGCGATGAGCCCCGCGTACTTCCAGTTCCACGACATGTAGAACACGTAGCTGGACGCAAGCAGCATTGTGTCTCGCAGGTGCTCACGACGAAAGACGAGCGAGTACACGACCAGCACGGCGGGGAGAAAGACGAAGAATGCCGCCGAATTGAAGTTCACAGATCACCCCCGCCGGACAGGACGTCCCGCAGGGACGCCGCGATCAGGACGGCCATTCGATGGTGCCCGCGCTCGTTGAAGTGGACGAAATCGCGGAAGAACTCGTGTCGACCACCCACGGTGCGCACCAGATCGATCACCTGGACGTCCTCGTCGTCGGCCACATGGCGGATGACGTCGTTCCACTCCGCGATGGTTTTTACCCAGCCGTCCATCGACAGGTGAGGGTTAAACTTGAGCTGGTTCCAACGGTATTCATCCGGGATCCGGTCCACATTGGACCGGTTGTGACTCGTCGCGAACGTGCAGAGAACCGCTACCGCGTCGAGGTGGCGGCAGCGCGCGACGAAGTCGCGAATCGAGCGTTCAAATGTATTTCGGTTCTCCTCACTGAGCGTCGACTTAAGGATCTTGGCCTCGGTCAACCGAGGCGACAGGTTCCCCTTCAAGAGCGCGAAGATGCTCGTGTTCTCGACGAACTCCTCCACCAGCCCGCCATTGAGCAGGCTCTGGAGCACGTCTGGCTCGGCGGGCATGCCACCGCCGTCGTTTGAGTTCGCATCGCCCGATGTGTTCTTGCTCAGATAAGTGATGTCGGTTGCCATCTGGTACAGAACGACGACTTGCGGTCGCCAGCGCGCCCCGATTTCATCGAGGTCGACCGTGTTCGCTGGGACGTCGAGTCCCCGGCGGCTCGCATTGAGAACGTGGCTCTCGACCGAGTCCGACACGAGGAGTGACTCGACCTGGTTCGGGAACACGAGGTTCCGTGCAACCCGAACGTCTTCGCCAAACGACGCCGACGCGAACCAGATACGAGGGGTGTCGGGATCGGCGTCCTCGAGTATGACCCGGCTGCGGAACGGGAAGCTCGGTGTCGGGCCCCAGGTCTGGTCCTGGCTGGCCTCCGGTAACTCCAGCGACGGGGCCCCGAACAGGATCGTATTCCAGCCACGGACGTGAGCGCGAATCTCAAGAAGGGGCTCCGCGATGATCAGACACAGCGCGATCCATCCTAGGTGTTTCAGGAGACTGAGTGGGTTCGTGGCTCTTTCGGGAGCAGCGTTTTCAGTTGCTGACGGGCCCGACTGCATCAGAGATCCGGTGTTATGACATGGATAGACGGGTGCCGACCTGAATACGGTGAGAATTGTTTTGTG